>JBHEPH010000028.1:699-36307 GCA_046260395.1 Gemmatimonadales bacterium | reverse complement strand
ACCTACGCCTGGGGCACCGGCGGCCGCTGGCACTTCGGCAATGTGGATCGCTTCGGTGCGGGTGAAGGCGACTGGATGCAGGTGACCAACACCGGCCAGGCCGAGTTCGGCACCACCGAGGTCGGGATCTTTGTGCAGGACGCCTGGCAGGTGAGCCCCGAGCTGCAGGTACAGATCGGCGCGCGATTCGAGCAGCACGGTCTCCCCTCCGACAAGCTTGCCGTGAACCTCCCGTGGGGCGCCGCCACCGGCATCGCCACCGGCTTCGTGCCCTCGGGCGGCGGTCTTGCCCCGCGGCTCGGCTTTGTATGGGACGGCCGCGGCCGCAGCGGCTTGGTGGTGCGGGGCAGCATGGGCCTGCACTACGCCGGTGTGGACCCGGCGGTCTTCGCCGAGGCGATGCAGTTCAACGGCACCGGCCAGGTGCGGCGCGGGCAGGGAACCTTCACCAGTTGGCCCGCGGCGCCCTCGGCCGCGCAGGCCCCGTGGAGCGGCACCCGGCTCACGCTGTTCAGCCCCGACTACGAAGCACCGCGCACCCTCAAGGCAGACTTCGGCGTCAGCCGCTCACTCGGCGCGGGCACCACGCTCACGCTCAGCGGCGGCTACAACCACACCGACTACCTGCTGCGCCGCGAGGACCTGAACCGCGCAGCAAGCACGGGCACCGCGCAGGGTGGGCGTCCGGTGTACGGCAAGCTGGTGCGGCAGGGCGCGCTCATTTCGGCGGAACCCGGCAGCAACCGGCGGTTCACCAGCTTCGACATGGTGAGCGCGCTGGTGTCCAGCGGCTACGCCGACTACTACGAATTCACCGCGTCGCTCGAGCGGCGGGTGGCGGCGGGCCTCACCGTCGTGGCCAGCTACACCTACTCGAAGACCGAGGACAACACCCCGGGGCTGGTCTCGGGCAACCCGGCCGACCAGCTCAACCCGTTCCCCGATGGACTGGACGGCGCGGACTGGACCGACGGGCGGTCCGACTTCGACGTGCCGCACCGGGTATCGCTGAGCGGCCAGTATGTCTCCGGCGGCCGCACGCCGATCACGCTGGGCGCCCGCTTCCGGATGCGCAGCGGCCTGCCGTTTACGCCTAGCTTCCAGCATGGCGTGGATGTCAACGGCGACGGCAGCTCTGCCAATGACCCGGTCTTCCTGGGCGCGGTCGGCACGCTGGCCGGTTGCAGTGGCTCGGCGGGCTTCGCGGTGCGCAACAGCTGCCGCGCGGACATGGTGCAGGGGCTCGACCTCCGGGCCAGCGTGGGGCTGCCGGTGGGCGGCTCCTACGGCCTGGCGCTGACGGTGGAGGCCTTCAATGTGGTCACCACTGAGACCGGCCTGGTGGACCGGGCGGCACTGCTGGTGGATCCCAATGGCAATTTCGCGGTGGACGGTGCGGGGAACGTGACCCTGCCCCTGGTGGCCAACCCCAATTTCGGATCCCTGCTCAGCCGTCGTGGCGAGCCCCGCATGGTGCGGGTCGGGCTCCGGCTGGAGTACTGACGATGCGCGCCCTGATGCTCCGCGCGGCCGCCGCGCTGATCCCGCCGCTGGTGCTCGCGGCCTGCGAGCCGGCTGGCACCGATCTCGGTTTCGGCACCGAGGAGACCGGTGAGGTGTCCGTGCTGGTGTACCTGGACCGGGACGGCAGCAACACGCCGACCTCGTTCGACACGCTGCTCAACAATGTTGCGGTCTCGCTCCGGCCGCGCGCCGGCGGGGCCACGGTGGCCACGGCTACGACCGACATCGAGGGGATCGCCCTCTTCGAGAGCGTCCGCTTCGGCGACTACCTGGTGACGGTTGGATCCGGGGCGCTGGGCGACTCGCTGGTGGTGGCCGATATCGAGCCGGACTCGATCCGCGTCCAACTGTCGGCCCCCGAGGTGTCGGTGACGGCCCGGCTCGGCTATGAAGAGATTTCGATTCGCGAGGCGCGCACGCGGGCCAGCGGGAGTCGGGTCTTCATCCGTGGCACGATCTCGGCCGGGGTACAGTCGTTCAGCGACCTGAGCTCCCACATGGCGGACACCTCCCAGGCCATCCGGATGACCGGGCTGACGCTGCTTGGCAACCTGACCGGCCACAATCCGGGTGACAGTGTGGTGGTGCGCGGCATCATCGGCCAGGCCAACGGCCAGCCGATCCTGACCAGCGGCCGGATCATCCGGGTGGCCACGCGGCCGGCGCCGATCCCCAAGTCCATCACCAGTGGCGTGGCCGCCACGGCGGAGAACGGCGCGCTGGATGCGGCGTTCATCAACCTGACCTCGGTGACGATCAGCGACACCTCCACGGTGGCGCCCGACTTCCGCGTGGTGGCCAGCGATGGCAGCGGGGCGATCACCATCATCCTGGACGCCAACATCAACTTCAACCGGCCGGCGTTCCGTCCCGCCCGGACGATGAACATCCGCGGGGTGCTGGTGCCGAGCGGGCAGGGCGGCTGGATCCTGAAGCCCAGGGTGACGGGGGATGTGACGTTTTTGAATTGATCGGACGCCGGGGCGCGAGTACGTAGGGGCGCACCTTCTGTGCGCCCCGGGGCCGGTGGAGCGAGTACGCAGGGGCGCACCTTCTGTGCGCCCCGGGGCCAGTGGCGCGAGTACGCAGGGGCGCACCTTCTGTGCGCCCCGGGGCCGGTCGAGCGAGTACGTAGGGGCGCACCTTCTGTGCGCCCCGGGGCCCGCGGTCATCGGGATTGTTTATCCCGAGGCTTGCGCCTCGGGCTCGGCGTGATGAGGTGGCTTTCGCCACCAGGCTGCTGGAAGAGCAAACCGTCGGGGGCGCACCTTCTGTGCGCCCCCATCGTGCGCCGGTCGCGCAAGCGACCTCAATTGGCCGAGCCCGTGGCGCGAGCCACGGGTTGTGCCAAACTCACCCACGCCCGCGCCTGACCCGTGCGATGATCGCCACCAGGGGTATGCCGAGGCATGCGGCACTCCATAACAGTGACATCACCATCGCCAGCCCTTGCTCGGGCGGCTCCAGCGGCCAGAACAGCCGCCACCCCTGCCACGGGCCGAGCACCACCTGTCGTCTCACATCGTGAAGTCCGTCCGAGACTACAAGGGTGACATCCCTCGAATACAGGCGCGCGTCGACCGATGCTTCTCGGCGCGGATCGAGGAACAGCAGCCCTGGCATCCGAAGTGACGGGGATCGCAGGCCGAGCCGGGTGCCGCGCGCATACCAGCGGATTTCCAGGTCCCAGCCACTCTGCCACAGCCCCACCACCTCACCCCCCACCCCATCTGCGACGCCCGCCACCTGGACTCGGGCTGGACTTGGGGTGGCCGGCGGGCTCAGGTGCACCCAGTAGCGGATTGGTGGTTGGTGATAGCCGGCTCGCATCCGCTCGGTGGCCGATGGTCCCAGGGACTCATCGGGCGCCGGTACCTCATTCAGCGTGGCTTCCTGGATGGCGCCGCTGAATGGGGCCGGGCTGCCGAACTGGTGCGCCCACTGGCCCCACCACACCGGTGTCGGGGCCGGCACTGGCGCCAGCAGCCAGGCCGAAGCGAGCCAGGCTGGTATCAGCGGCAGGACAAGGAGATGCACCGGCAGACTGGCACCGAGCGCGGCCCCGCTGACGTTGGCGGCCAGGTCCCATGGGCTGCTGTCGCGGCCGGGGATGATGGTGAGCTGGGCCAGCTCGATGGCAGCGGAAAGCATGAAGGCCGCTACCAGCGCAACCCGCAGGGGCGCACCTTCTGTGCGCCCCGGGGCCTGCGGTGCGCCCCGGGGCCGGCGGGTACGCGTACGCAGGGGCGCACCTTCTGTGCGCCCCGGGGCCTGCGGCGCCCGCCGCCGAATCGCCCAACCCAGCGGCACATACAGCCCTACATTCACCAGCAGGTCTGCGGGGTCGGGAAAACCGAGCCCCCAGCCGCCCTGTCCCGACCCGGGGGTCAGGGTGGCCAGGGCGATGAGGGCGAGGGCCGCGAGGACTGCGGGGGTGCGCATGCGGGATCGGGGCACGGAGGGAATGATGAGCGAGGAGTCCGGCTCGGACAACCGTCATCGTGGCCACCGGAGAAGGACCGTCAACTGTTGCGACGGTGCCCCAATGCTTGACGGCTTGGATCTACATCTCGTCGCATAAGGATCTAGACCCTTTCTCTAAGATGTTATTGGAAATGAAGTTACGTGTTTGCTGACGGTGGCAGGGTTTGTGCTTCCTTCCACCTTGACCCAGGGAAATGCCTGGGGCTCAACACCACACCTATTCAAATCAACCGGAGGACCACGTGAAGAAGACCTTCACCGCGCCCGCTATTCGTCTAGAATCCACCCTGTCTGCCATGACCCTCGGGGCGCTCTGCGTTTCGGGTGACAACCTCTGCGATAGGTAGCTGCTGCGCCGGGACGATATCTGGCCCCATGGTGCCCTGGACATGCTTGTGGTGCGGCTCCGAGCCAATTGGGGCCGGAAACCTTTCCTCGAACCCGGAATCTGCCCCATGAAGAAGACCTTTACTGCACCGTCAATCAAGCTCGAAGCCACGCTGGCGGAGGTCACCCTCCAGGGTCCTACCTGCTCAGGTCAGAACTGCACTTTCTAGCCGTTGGGCGACACCCGACCTGGCCCTGACCGACCCCCGATCTTCGGATCGGGGGCGCTGTTCCTCCCGACCGCTGAGGCCCCGATGAAGAAGACCTTTGTTGCGCCGTCCATCAAGCTCGAAGCCACGCTCACCACGATCACGTTGGGTGGTGGGTCCGTGGTCAGCGGCCCGACCCCGAATTGATCCGAAGCTGAAACGTAGGCCATAACCGACCCCCCGGTCCCCTGGATCGGGGGGTCGGTCCGTTTCTGCCCCCGTACGGCCCGAGCCTTGCACTTCTAGCCTGGATGCCTGATACCTTCGATATTCCGGGCCGAGACTGCCTCCCCTGCCGGATTCGGCCACCGGGCGCCCTGCGAGAGATCCTGCCATGACCGACACCCGCTACCAGCGCCACCCCGACCTGCGGATTACCGACCTCGACGGCGAGGGGGTGGCGCTCCACCTCGGCGAGCGTCGGTATTTCTCGCTCAACGACACCGGGCTGGCCATGCTGCGGACCCTGGAACAGCCGAGCACCCTCGGCGAGCTGGTCACCGCCCTGTGCGATGAGTACGAGGTCAGCCCCGAGGAGGCGCAGGACACCGCCAGGGCGTTCCTGGACGAGTGCCTGGCCAACGCGGTGGTCCTCGAGCAGGCGGGATGATCCGGCGGCTCACCCCGCTGTGGCGCCTCCGTGCCACCGTGGCTGCGGTTGTGCTGGCTCCGCTCGTGCACCTGGTCAAACTTGACCGACTGGCACGCTGGGCCGCTGCCGGCACCGCGGGCCGCCCTTCGGATGGCGGCGTGGACGACGTGGCCCTGGCCGAGTGGGTGGACAGGGTGCTCGGCTGGCTGCCGTGGCCCTGGCGGCGCACCTGCCTGAAGCGGGGTATCGCCATATACGCCCTGCTGGCGCGTGCCGGCCGGCCTGCCGAACTCCAGGTGGGCGTCCGTCGCGACGAAACCGGTGAGCTGGCGGCGCACGCCTGGCTGACACGCTCCGACGTGCCGATCCTGGAAGGGAACCTGGAACAGCTCGATCGACTGCGGGTGATCGACACCTACGCCCCTGGTCAGGCGGTGTCGTGAAGGCGGGCACCCTGTTGTGCGCCACGCTGCGGCCCGATGCGGAACAGCGGCTTGAGGAGCTGGCTCGGGTCTGGGCCGCACCGCCGGCCGGGACAGCCGAACTGATCCGCCACGAGGGGGCTGGGCTCTGGGTGCACCGACGGTTGACCGCGCTTGGGCTCCGGGAGCAGGTGGAACCGGCGCTCCGGACGTCGCTGCGCCAGGAAGTCCTCGTCACAGCCGGCACGAACCTGCGGGTGGATGAGGAGGCTCGCCGGGCGGTCCGACAGCTGCGCGAAGCGGGTATTGCTGTCATCCTGATCAAGGGGGCGGCACGCCGGGCGCTGGCCAGCCGGTGGCCGCTGCTCGATGCCCGCGCATTGGCGGATGTGGATCTGCTGGTTCCACCGACCCAGCTCCAGGAGGCGTGGGACTGCCTCTGCGCCACAGGATACGAGTTGGCCGAGCCGGATCGCGACTTTTCGTACGAGAAACATCACCATCTTGCCCCTCTGATGGGGCCCGGGGCGGTGTCGGTTGAGCTGCATCGGTCGTCGTCCTTCACCCTGCCAGGTGAGCGGGCATGGGCCCGGTTCGAGTCCAGCGCCGAGCCAGTTTCCTGGCAGGGGGAGCCAGTGCTGGTGCCATCTGCCACGGAACTGGCATGGCACACGATCAGCCACGCCGTGACCGACGGACGGTCCGGCTTCCGGCTCCGTCATTGGCTCGATGTGGCCGCCTTGCTGGCTGGCGGCGCTCCGGTGGATTGGGCGGTGATCCGCGAACGCCTGGCCTCCCAGCCCATCCCCAGCTTCCGATCGCTCGAGCCGATTCCGGAGTCGGTGCCCCGGCAGTGGCTCGGCGCACTAGTTGCTCTGGTGCCGGAGGAGGCCTCCCGGGCGTGGGCTGCCCTGACCGTGCCGGTGGACCTGGAAAGACTCCTGAACGGCCGAGGGCGGTACCTCAGCTGGCAGCGTCGTCGGCCTCGCCTCGCGCAGCGGATGATGTGGGAATGGACCCCGGCCATGTTGGGGTGGCCCCATGACTCGCTGCCGGAATCGGTCTGGCACCGGGCACGGTGGCGGATCGGGAGCGTCGCCGCGCGCGGCGCGGCAAGGGTGATGAATCTCTGACCGAGGTATCCCGCGGCTCGCGCCTCGGGCTCGGCGGTCATCGGGGTTATTTATCCCGAGGCTCGCGCCTCGGGCTCGGCGCTATGAGGTGGCTTTCGCCACCAGGCTGCTGGAAGAGCAAACCGTCGGGGGCGCACCTTCTGTGCGCCCCCATCGGGCTCGGTCGCGTAAGCGACCACAATTGGCCGAGCCCGTGGCGCAAGCCACGGGACCATGACCAACACAAAGGAACGGATCAAAGATGTCCTCGTATTCCTGTCTCGTCACCGGCGGTGCCGGATTCATCGGGTCTCATGTGGCCGAGCGGCTGGTGCGGGATGGCCACCGCGTGCGCGTGGTGGACAACCTCAGCACCGGCCATGAGGCTAACCTGGCGCACCTCCGTGATGACCTCGAGTTCATCAAGGGAGACCTGACCGACCCCGCGGTTTGCCGCAAGGTGACCGAGGGGGTGGAGGTCGTCTACCACCTCGCGGCGCTGGCCAGTGTGCCGCGGAGCATGGAGGATCCGGTGGCCTGCCACGAGCACAACGTGAATGGCACCTTCAATCTTCTGGTGGCGGCACGCGATGCCGGCGCTCGGCGGATCGTGTTCTCCAGCTCCAGCTCGGTGTATGGCGATACCCCCACGCTGCCCAAGGTGGAGACGGTCGAGCCATTGCCGAAATCGCCCTATGCCGCCGCCAAACTCTCCGGTGAGCAGTACGTCGCCGCGTTCGCGAGGTCGGGCATGCTCGAAGGGGCGGCGCTGCGCTACTTCAATGTCTTCGGGCCGCGCCAGAGCCCCGATTCGGCGTACGCCGCCGTCATTCCAGTGTTCATGGCGGCGGCCCAGGCCGGCACCGCGGCACCCCTCTACGGTGACGGCGGCCAGACGCGGGATTTCACCTACGTGGACAACGTGGTCCAGGCCAATCTCCTGGCCGGCGAGGGGCCGGCCGCCAAGGTGAGCGGGTCGGTGTGCAACGTGGGGGCGGGTGACAGGACCTCGCTGCTGCAGCTCCTCGAGATGATCGGCGACGTGGCCGGCAAGCCGGTGGCCATTGACCGCCTGCCGGAGCGCGCCGGAGACGTCCGCGACTCGCTGGCCAGTATGGCGCGAGCCCAGGAGCTGCTGGGCTACAAAGTCCTGGTGCCGCTCCGGGAGGGGCTGGAGCGGACCTGGAGCTGGTTCGCCGGAGATAGTGCGGCCGCCGACACGTCCAGCGGCAGGGCATGATCATCAAGGCTGCTCGCCGTGTCACGGTGGTGGTCGTGCTCGTGGGCCTGGTGCTGGGGTGCGTTGCGGAACCGCTGCCCTTGCCCCGCGATCCGGCGCTCCGGGTGGAATGGCCCACGTATGGTGGTGACCCGGGTGGCCTGAAGTATTCCCCCGCGGCGCAACTGACGTCGGACAACGTGGCAAACCTGACCCCCGCCTGGACCTGGGGGGTGAGTGAGCCCCATCGCAGGCGTACCGATGCAGGTGAGCGCGTGGGGGCCGGGACCTTCCAGGTCACTCCGCTCATGGTGGCCGACACCCTCTACCTGAGCACGCCATTCGCCGGCGCCGTGGCGCTCGATGCCATCTCCGGCCGGGAAATCTGGAGCTATCAGTCCGGCTCGTGGCGCTGGCCGCACCCAGGCGGCCGGCCCGGCTTCATCCACCGCGGCGTGGCGCTCTGGACCGGTGACGGTGAGCGTCGGGTCTTCCTGCAAAGCCGCTGGAAACTGATCGCGCTCGACGCCGCCACCGGCAGCGCCGTCCCCGGCTTCGGTGAGGCCGGCGAGGTGGACCTTTCCCGCGGCCTGCGCTGGCCGGTCAACCCTATCCACCTCACCTCAACCTCTCCCCCGGTTGTTTTTCGGGACATCATCATCACCGGCAGCTCGATCTCCGACCAGCTGGTGCACGCGCAGGACCCCCCCGGCGATGTTCAGGCGTTCGATGCCCGCACCGGCCGCAGGCTCTGGCGGTGGGATCCGATGCCTGGCGAAGGGCAGCCGGGTTCGGAAAGCTGGGACTCCGCCGGCCGAGCCACGAGCGGCCACATGAACGTCTGGTCGGCGATGACCGTGGACACCGCCCGCGGCCTGCTCTACCTCCCGGTGAGTACGGCCAGCAACGACTGGTACGGGGGTCGGCGCCCAGGCGACAATCTCTTCGGGGAATCGCTGGTCTGCCTCGATGCCCTGACGGGCGAGCTGGTGTGGCACTTCCAGATGATCCGCCACGGCCTGTGGGATTACGACCCGGCGGCCCCGCCGAACCTGGTCACCATTGACTGGAATGGCGTGCCGCGGGACATCGTGACCGTGCCCGGCAAGACCGGCTTTCTCTACGCCTTCGACCGGGTCAGCGGCGAGCCGCTCTGGCCCGTCGAGGACCGGCCCGTGCCAGCCAGCGATGTGCCCGGCGAGCAGGCGGCCGCGACGCAACCGTTCCCAACCTGGCCACTGCCCTTCGCCAAGCAGGGATTCTCGGAGGATGACCTGGTGGACTTCACCCCCGCACTACGGCAGATGGCGCTCGAGAAGGTGCGCGAGTTCCGCGACGGCCCGATCTTTACCCCGCCTTCGCTGGAGGGCACCCTCGTGATGCCGGGCTGGATCGGCGGCGCAGGGTGGGGTGGTGGCTCGGTGGATCCCGAGCACGGAATCATCTACATCAAGGCCACCGAGCGCCCATCCCTGGCCAGGTTGGTGGCCCCACCGGAAGATGACTCACTCGTGGACGCCAGGTACACCCTCGATTTCACCGTGGATCCGAGCCTGACCCTGTCGCTGGCGCTGCCCCGGGGTCGCAGTTTTTGGCCGCCATTCCGTCGGCGCGAAACGTCGGTCCCGCTCAACAAGCCGCCGTACGGCACCCTGACCGCCATCCATCTGGGCACCGGGGAACACCTCTGGCAGGTGCCGCTGGGCGACACACCGGAGCTGCACCAGCACCCCACCCTCCAGGCTTTGGCACTGCCGCCCCTCGGGCGCGCGGGGCCACCGGGCGGCGTGGTCACTGCCGGGGGCCTGATATTCATCACCGGCGGTGACGAGACCCTCTACGCCATCAATACCGCCGACGGCTCGGTGGCAGGTCGGTGGGAACTTGGCGAGCAGGCCGCTTCCAACCCGATGACCTACCAGACTGCGGAGGGCAGGCAACTCGTGGTGGTGGCGGTGGGCGGCGGCCGCACCGCCCGGCTGCAGGCGTTTGCCCTGCCCCGCACCCAGCCCGAAGGGGGGCGATGATGCCAGGCAATGTTCCCAGGCGATACGCGGTGCTGCTCCTGCTCGGCCTGACCCTGGCCGGGGTGGTGGGCCTCGTCATCGGCATCGAGCTGACCCGGCGCTGGCCCTGGGACGCGGTCGAACGGTACCTGGAGCGGTATGCCATCTCGATCCGGCCGACGGATCCCTGGCGCTTCCGGGCGCGAGCGGAACAGACGCGGTACGAGTCACTCACCGTGGTGGTGGAGGGCCGCCTCTTGGTGTTCGGCGGGTTCGACACCCCGGAGTTGACCGTTACCGCCCGGGTGGATGAGTACGACCCTGCCACCGACCGGTGGCGGCGCCTCGGCGACATGCCGGTGGCCGTGACGCACGCCAACGCCGTCCTGCGTGATGGGGAAGTCTGGATCGTCGGTGGCTTCGTGGGCGCCCACCCCGGACCGGCCACCGACCAGGTCTGGCGCTACGACCCGGCGGCCGACAGCTGGCGAGCGGGCCCCAGCCTCCCGGCACCCCGTGGCAGCGGCGGCCTCGGCCTGGCGGCCGATGGCAGTCTGCACTTCTTCGGTGGCTGGCTGCCCGACCGCTACACCGACTCGCCCGATCATTGGCGCCTGGCGCCGGGCGACTCGGCCTGGGTTGCGGCCGCGCCGTTCCCCTCTCCGCGGGGGCATTTCGGCACCGCGTCACATGATGGGTTCATCTATGCCATTGGCGGCTGCCACACCCACGACCCCTACCCGGTGGACGTGGCGCTGGTCCATCGCTACGATCCCGCCACGGACCAGTGGACGCAACTCGCGTCGCTGCCGATGCCGCTTTCGCATATCGAACCGAGCACGTTCGTGCACGAGGGCCGGATCCATGTGGCAGGTGGGCGCTCCCAGCCCACCGGCCGGCCGAGTGTGGAGGAAGTAATGGCGTACGATATCGCGACCGACACCTGGAACTTCGTGGCCACCATGCCGCGCGGTCTGCTGGCCCCCGTGGCAATGCCGCTCGGCGACGAGCTGTTCCTGACCGCTGGTGGGGAAGGGGGCTCCAACCCAGCCACCCTGCAGTCGTGGTCGCTTCCCTTGACGATGCCGTGGCGTTCGGCCCCTCCGATGCCGGTGGCGCTGAGTGAGGTGGCCGGCGGGGTCATCAATGGGCACCTCTACCTGGTTGGCGGCGAGGATGGCTCGACCCTGGTCCTCAACCTGGGCACCGGCGAATGGCTCCCCGCCAGGGTGGCCAGCCGCCGACTGGTCACCGCCCATCATCATGCGGCGGAGGTATACCAGGACGAGCTCTACCTGCTCGGCGGGATCCATGCATCGTCGCTGGACCTGGTGCAGATCTACAACCCCACCCGCGACGAGTGGCGGCTGGGGCCTCCGCTGCCCTATGCCACCGGCTCGGCGGCGTCAGCGTTGATCGGCGACCAGATCTACCTGGCCGGCGGCATCGTGGGCGACACCACCACCCGCCAGGCACTGCGCCTGGATCTTGCTACCGGGGTGTGGCACGCCATTGCACCAATGCCCCGGGCGCGGAATCACGCCGCCGCGGCCACCGATGGCCGCCAGCTCTTCGTTTTCGGCGGCCGGGGGCCCGGCAGCGGCGATTCGAACGTGGTGGCCAACGGGTTCGACGACGTGCAGGTCTACGATCCGGCCACCGATACCTGGGTGGCCTCGGGAGAGGGTGACGAGGCACCGCTGCCGCTGCCCCAGGCCCGCGGCGGGATGGGCAAGGCGGTGTACCTCAACGGTGAGTTCTACATCTTCGGTGGCGAGACCCTGGACGGCCCGGGTGCCACGCCCCACAATGTGTACCCGCGGGTGGATATCTATGACCCGGCGGCCAACCGGTGGCGCGAGGGGCCGCCACTGCCCACGGCGCGGCACGGTATCTTTCCCGTCGCCTGGGGGCCCTGGATCTGGGTGGCAGGAGGTGGGGTGCAGGCGGGGGCATCGGCTGCCGCCGTGGTTGAGGTGCTTCTTGCCCGTTAGGTGCTCACCGAGCGCAATGCGCCAACTTCAACGCAGGGGAATGGACGGACGATGAACTTTGCACACCTCCCTGACTCCACCGGCGCCCGGTTCCCCTCTCCGGGGGTGCCGAGAGCATGACGGCTCCCGCGCACCCCCCGGTTGAGTATCAGGATCGCCACACCATCTTCGGGGATATCCGCGAGAGCATCGCTGACATCCGGGCCCACAAAGAGTTGTTGTTCCAACTCACCGCCCGCGACATCAAGCTGCGCTACAAGCAGGCGGTGATGGGCTTTGCCTGGGCCCTCTTCATGCCGATCCTGGTGGTGCTGGCGGGGCTGGTGGTCCGGATGGCAATGGCCTACGTGTCTGGCCGGCCTGTGGCGCTCGAAGGCATGGCCGGGGTGGCGGTCAAGGCGCTGCCCTGGGCGTTCTTCGTGGGCGCGGTGGGCTTTGCCAGCAACAGCCTGCTCGCCAACCAGGCGCTGGTGGCCAAGGTGTTCTTTCCCCGCGAGGTACTGCCCCTTTCCGCGGTTCTGGCCCAGGGGTTCGACAGCATGATCGGGGCCGTGGCGCTGGCCATCGCGCTGCCCTTTCTTGGCGCCAAGCTCAGTCTGGCCCTGCTCTGGGTGGTGCCCCTGGTGGTCCTGATGTTCGTCCTGACCGCCACGATCTGCCTCTTCCTGGCCTGCGCCAATCTCTTCTTTCGCGATGTCAAGTACATCGTGCAGGTGCTCCTGACCTTCGGCATCTTCTTCACCCCGGTCCTCTTCGAGGCGGTGATGCTCGGCGAGCGGTTGGCCCCCTTCGTCATGCTCAACCCTCTGGCGCCGATTTTGGAGGGGTTGCGGCTGGTGGTGGTGCAGGGGCACAATCTGCTGGAGCCGCTTCGGGTGGTGGTGGACGGCCGGCTGGTGGAATACTGGAACCCCTGGTACCTGGGGTGGACGGCCGGGGTTACCCTGGTGGGGCTGGTGCTGACCATCACGATGTTCCGGCGCCTGCAGTACCTGTTTGCGGAGTGGATATGAGTGCGCTGCGCGGTGAACCAGGGATCACGGTCGAGGGGGTCTGGAAGAAGTTCCAGCGCGGCGAGCGGCACGACTCTCTCCGGGACCTGATCCCCGGCCTGGCGCGGCGGCTGACCCGCGGCCGGCAGGACCCGGCCACGCTCGAGGCGCGGGACTTCTGGGCCCTTCGTGATATCGGCTTCGAGGTCAAGCCCGGGCAGGCGATGGGGATCATCGGCCACAACGGGGCGGGGAAGTCCACTCTTTTGAAGCTGATCACGCGGATCATGCGCCCCACGCTGGGGCGCTGTGAGGTGCGCGGCCGGGTTGGCGCGCTGATCGAGCTGGCGGCCGGCTTCCATCCCGACCTGACTGGCCGGGAGAATGTCTACCTGCAGGGCGCGATCATGGGGATGCCCACCGGGGTCATCCGGCAGCGGTTTGACCAGATCGTAGAGTTTGCGGGGATTGCGGCCTTCATCGACACCCCGGTCAAGCGGTACTCGAGCGGCATGAATGCGCGGCTGGGGTTCGGGATCGCGGCGCATCTGGAGCCTGACGTGCTGATTATTGATGAGGTCCTCTCCGTCGGGGACCTAGCCTTCCAGGAGCGGGCCTTCGGACGAATGAAGGAGATCGCGCGCAGTGGCATTCCGGTCGCGGTCGTGTCGCACCAGCTGGACCGCGTCCGGGAATTGTGCACGGAGGCCGTACTGTTGCGCAGCGGAGAAGTCGCCGCAAGGGGCACTCCGGACCATTGTATTGGTGCATACGTTCGATCCACGCTGGGAGGCGAAACTGGCACGATGCGGCCGATTCCGGGAATTGAGGTGACCTCAATAACCCTGGAGGGTCAAGGGCCGGTCCGGAGTGGCGAGCGCCGGACGATTCGGATCACCGGCCGCTGCGATCCGGGACAGTCGCGGACCCGGGCCTTCGAACTCGCGGCCCGCGTGCGCAGCCTGCAATCCGGCCAAGGCCTGTTCGAGACCTGGTCTCGTCGGCACGGCCACATCCTGAACCAGGCGGGGGGCTTCGAATTGGACATGGACCTCCAAGTCAACCTGCAGGAGGGGCTTTACCAGGTGGAGGCCTCCGTAGGCGACGCCGAGAGTGATGAATACCTCGGCGAGTGCGGCACGCTGCAGCTTGTGGTGGAGCCCGGGGTGCCGTTTGTCGGGGTGGTGCAATTGAATCCCGTGCTTCACCTCCAACAGGGCGGCGCGATTTCCGAGCCCAGCGGCCACGGTCGGAATCGAGTGGCCGGAGCCCAAGAGTGACCGAGCGACGGGTCTGCGTGTGGCTGGACTTTTCAAGAAGGCCGCGGGAGCGGGGCCAGCGGCGCTCAGTGAGGCGTTGGGCCGGCACGGCATCATGATGGATGCCGGAGTGGCAGATCGCGAATGGCGGCCTTCCGCGTTGAATGGCCGGTGCGAATGACAGCCGCTGCCACGATGGGGTCCCAGGCACGAAGCAGCAGGCCCGCAGTTGTATGCACGGTCGCGACAGGGGCCTTCGTCCCCCAGGCACTGATCGCCCTTGAGAGCGCTTTGGAGCGCACTCCGCGATTGCAAGCGGGCGTGTTGCTTCTTGCTGACGAGATGCCGAGGGTACACGTCGCGCACGATCCCCGGGTTCAAGTCATTGAGCTTGGAGAGATTCTTGATGAGCCGACCCGCCGCGAACTTCAGTTCGTGTACGAGCCTCTCGAGCTCGCGACTTGCCTCAAGCCGCTGGCAGTGAAGGCGGCGATCAATGTTGACCACGGCGCTGGCGTTGTCTTTGTTGACGCGGATACTGTGACAGTTGGGGATCTGGATCCCGTCTTGGCCTGCCTTGGGACATCCCCGATTGTCCTGTTTCCACACTATACGTGCCGGGAGGCCGAGGCTCATGCGGTCGAGCGCGATCGCCTGTTGCTTCCGTACGGTGTATTCAACGCCGGCGTAGTCGGGATAGCAGGAGGGGCAACCGCGGTAGAATTCTGCGAATGGTGGTGGGCACGGACGAGCCGATGGGGCAGGCGGCTACCAGAGGAGCATGAGTATCTTGACCAGCGGTGGCTCGACCTTGTACCAGCGCTGTTTGCGAACGTGCAGCCGCGCGGTGTAGCGGGAGTGAACATTGGACATTGGAATCTCCACGAGCTCAGGTATGCGCCGGAGCAGGATGAGCCGACCCACCATGGTGAAGAGATCCGGCTGCTGCATTTCAGCAACGTGAACTGTCGGTCCGGCGCCCCGCTCCTCAGGGGTGCACTCGACGCCTCTCCTGAGGTGGGAAGTTGGTGGACTCGTCACGCTACGTGGTACCGTGAGTGTGTGCAGGCCCGCACGATGGCAATGGCAAGCACTGAGGACACGCTTCCGGTTTATGATGATGGGGGTGTGCTCCCGCACTCTCACAGGCAGCGTGCGTTCGAGGCTCGGGCTCGGCATGGTGCCTTGCCGCATGATCCATTCGGCGCACGCCGGACTTGGGCCAGGATGCACCTGCGCAACTCGCTGGTCAGGTTCGGGACTCACGTGCTAGCCGGAGGGCGAGCGCTCCGGGAGGCGGCTGGCAGCGTCATGAGGATGGTCAAGTGATGGTGACGGTATTGGTGTTGACCACGCTGCTAGCGCCCCAATCCAGGCGCTCGGGGCAAGAGGGTACTGATGGACCTCCGGTGGTGGGGCGCTGATGCGGATCGGGATCTATCACCAGCACGGCAACGCAGTTATCGGCGGCGCTGAGTACGTTGTGGTCGTGATGGCCGAAGCGCTTGCCAGCGAGCATCGGGTCGAGATCGTGCACCACAAGCCCGGGCTGACGGGCGCCGCCCTTGCCCGGACCTATGGGGTGGACCTCGCGGGTGTCACCTTCCGCCTCGTTCCTGAGGATACGAGTGCGCTGCCCTGGACGACACCGCTGCGTCGCTTCCTCCATGAGCGCTCACGGTATGCCTCCGTGCTCAGGAGTTATGATCTGGTTATCGCCTCCGTGTCTGACATTCCACCCTTTTGCCCTGCCAAACGTGGGGCGCTCTTCGTCCATTTCCCCTATCCAGACCAGGTTACGGCATGGCCGTGGAAGCGTGATGGGTTCAGTCCAAGGGAGGTGGTGCGCAGCGTGTGCGCGAGGGCGGAGCGCAACGCCCGGTTTGCAGGGTACCAGGTGGTGATGGTCAATTCCGCGTACACGCGGGACTGGACGCAGCGTCTGTGGGGGTTGAGCTCCCATGTCGTCTATGCGCCCGCTGGTGTCGAGCCACGAGTGGTGCGCAAGCAGGATATGGTGCTGGCCGTTGGGCGATTCACGGCGAGCGGAACCCGCAAGCATCAGCGCGAGATGGTGACGGCGTTTCGCGAGCTCTGTCAGGATGGGCTGAGCGGATGGGAGTTGCATGTCATCGGGGGGGTCAGCCCGGCCGCCGCCGATCACCGCTACCTCCAGGACGTGGTTGCTGCCGCGGGCGACTCTCCTGTTCAGGTGGAGACCAACATTGAGCGCGACCGGCTGGAAGATCTCTACCACCGCGGCAGGATCTTCTGGCATGCGGCCGGACTCGAGGCGGGCGACTCAGACCCCGGGATGGTGGAGCATTTTGGTTTGGCCACGGTCGAGGCAATGTCGGCCGGCTGCGTGCCGGTGGTGATCGGCCGGGGTGGACAGGTGGAAATCGTGGAGCATGGCGTGAGTGGCTTTCTCTGGCAGACGCTTGCTGAGCTCAAGGAGTACACCCTCCGCCTGATCCAGGATCCGGCGCTGTTGGAGCGGATGTCGGAGTCGGCGCGAGCCCGTGCCGCCCATTTCAGCCGGAGGGCGTTTGCGGAGCGAGTCGTGGAGGCCCTCCAGCCTTTGCTGAGGCCGTAGGAAGTCCAAATCAGCTCGCCCCTCGCAGGCCATGGGGCAAATGCCTACGCCCTTGGGGGCTTTGCCTCGGGGGTTCGGATGCCAGTCTCAACCAGCACCTCGTGGAGAAGTCGCGATACCGCCGGGTGAGAGTGCTGCTGCTCGTACCACGCCCGTGATGCCCTCGCCAGCGAGGCGAGCTGTCCAGGGTCGTTGAGCATGTCCATGAGAAGCTGTCCTGCACGGACAGGGTCATCCGCAAGGAGCACGACGTCCTTCGCTTGCACACCAAACGCCGCAATATTGTTCGTCGATGTAAGCACGGGAAGCCCGTTCGCGGCGGCCTCCACGATGCGCGTCCTGGTGCCGGTTCCCTCATCGTTGAGAACCACCAGCAAATCGCTCGTGGCAAAGTGGGGCCTGAGATCCGGGACGAATCCACAAAACCGAACCCTCTCGGCGAATGGTGCCGCCAGTTGCTGGATATCGGCAACCAGAGGAGAGTCGTCGTCGAGGTGGCCCACGATATCCAGGTGAATGCGGTTGAGGACCTCGGGGGGCAACCGCGGGAACACCTCCGCGAGGAGCGTGCGGAGCGCTCGGTAGGACGGTGAGTGGGCAGGGCGCCCCAGATGAAGCAGGCGGATGGTGCCGTCCTGGAGGAAGCCGGACCGCGAAAGTGTGCCTGGGTCTGTGATCCCCAGGGGCAGGTAGCGCGCTGCACGGCATCCGGTGTCACGCAAGGTGTCGCACTCAGATGAAGAGATGCACAGGACTGCCTTGCTGGCCGAAATGATACGTGCCTCCAACTTCTCTGCGAAGCGAATGTCTCGGTGATAACCCGGCGACCACCTGGATCGATCCGGACCACTCTTCAGGGAAATACTCAGCAGCGTGGCGGCCGTGAGGAGGTCGTGCGCACTGTAAACTGTCAAAGGCGCCTGGAGAAAAGGCATCACGGCCGCCAGGTTCTCACCCTCGAACTGATGGATCGCCTCGGGGTGCTCGGCCGACATCTGCATTGCTGCAACGTGGATGGCGCGTTCTTCGGGGAACGCCAGCGCGACCGATGCTGGCACGACTCGGCTGACGCGTCGGTTCAGTCGTCCCCACAGGGAACCTATGCTTCTCGCGGGTGGCGGAATGACCAGTTCAACGTCGGGCGGGAGCTCATCCATGCTGCGATGGCCAACCCCGCCGGCAATCAAGGTCACATGGTAGCCGAGTGAGTGATACGCCAGGGCATTCGCCAGGATGCGGAGCGCGTAGCCGCTGCCGGTGGACGCCGGCAGGGCCCCCCAAACGTACATGAAAACCCGTTTCGATTCAGTCATGCAATCAATCGTCTCCGAAGCACATGGTGTCACACATGCAACTGAAAAGCACCGGTCAGCGGTTGCCTTGCGGGGCGTCGGGTGGAGCGAATCCTGATGCGGGACACAGCCGTCATTCGGCATCAAGTGCTGAACGGGGGTCGCCGCACCGCAGACCGGTGAGCGAATCAGGACGCCAGGAATCCCGAGAAGCCGTGGGAAGCCCACGACCCGGTCGCAGGCCCACCCGCTGCTGCCAACGAGGGCGGCTATTCACTGCGATACCGATCGATGAGGCGGTACGTTGCGGTCATGAAGCGCGGAACCCTCCGCGCCAGCCACGATGCGGTAGCAAGCTTTGTACCGCCCAGGATCTCCCGAGCCTTGGCAAGTTCGAGCCGAGCCACCGGGTGATTTCCCTCCAGCAGCGCCTGCTTGCCGAGCACCAGCGCCTCGTTACCGCGGAGCTTGCGGATCGTTTTCGCGGCCGCAGTCTGCGCTTCCGGGAATCGTGACAGCTCACCCAGGTGTGATTCCAGTATTGCAATGCCGGCACGAAGCATACGCACGGTGTCCCGGGACAGACTCCCCTCGCGCACTCGGCGCCAGCCAAGCGGCTGGCTGTGGTAGGTGAAGCGACCGCCGCGCAAGAGGAGGCGCAGCCAGAGGTCGAAATCCTCGCTGACGACCAGGCCGGTGTCAAAGAGACCGGCTGTCAGCACTGCCTCACGGTTGACGACCGTGCAGGAGGTCAGGACGGTGCATCGCATGCTCACCAGTCCGAGGAGATCCGCGGCGCCGGTTGAAGGCGAGAACTCCATGGCCCGGCGGCCCTCGATCCCCGGATCGCCACGCAGGGTAGCGTCGCAGTAAACCAGCGTCAGCGACGGATCCGCCTCCAGCATTTCCACCTGGGTGGCCAGGAACTCGGGCTCCCACCCGTCATCGCTGTCCAGAAAGGCCAGGTATCGTCCCCGCGCCGCCTGAATGCCGGCGTTGCGGGCGGCAGAGACCCCGGCATTGGCCTGCCGGATCAGGTGCAGGCGATGTTGGTAGGGCGCCAACGCCGCTTCCAGCGCCTCCGGGTCCTCCGAACCATCATCAATGACGATCAGTTCCCAGTCGGTGAATGTCTGCGCCGCCATCGACTGGGCAGCATCGCCAATGAATGCTTCTGCGTTATACGCCGGGATGATCACAGAGACCAGCGGTTGCTGGCCTGAGGGCACACAGTCTCTCGGCCGATAGGTGGAGTTCATCCTCGCCATGTCGAGCAATGGTCATGCCGGGCACCGCAGAAGCACCGCCCAGCGGGAACGAATGACCGACTCGACGCATATTCTGGTCAGGCCCACAACACCCAGTATGAAGCCGGCTATGAATACCGTCATGTTTCACGACGATTGAATATTTGTTTACCCTTCATAATGTGACCTAACTAATTGTATTACATGATTTTATGTGATATTAAAGAAAGATGGAACTGGTGTAATAATTGTTGACGAATTCGCGGACTACTCCTTGCGATGGAAGCGGCCAGATCCTGACGGGCAATCCTGCCCTTTCCTGACCACACACCGTGACTGTGGGAGTTGTTCCAGATGACCTACCTCTTCAAGCTCGCTCGCCGGATGGCCTCCGCCCTCACCTCGGCGAGTGTCGTGGCCCTGGCTGCCTGTTCCGAGGCGGCCCCGCGCGACTTCCTGGGCCCTGACCCCACCAATCCGCCGCCGACCAGCGGCCCCGTTTCCCTGCACATCGCCCCCAAGACGGGCGCCATCGTCGCCAACCAGCCGCTGCAGTTCCGCGCCTGGGGCCGCACCGCGTCCGGAGACAGCATCGCCGTGGCGGCCTCCTGGACCGCCTCCGGCGGCCAGATCGGCCCCGACGGCGTCTTCACGTCGGCCGCGGGTGGCAGTTTCACGGTCCAAGGTTTTGCCATCGGCAAGCCTCACCTGAGTGATGCCGCCACCGTGCAGGTCGAAGCCCCGTTGTCCGTCTTCTCGGCACTGTACGTCAGTCCCAATCCCGCCGCGGTGCCCATGGGCGGCACGATCGCCTTCAGCGCCAGCGCGCCGCTGGCCACCGGCGGGATGACCGTCCCCAGCGTCACCTGGACGGCCACCGGCGGCGACATCTCGTCCACCGGGGTCTACAGCGCCGGGACGGCGCCGGGCACCTTCCAGGTGGTGGCCAGCACGATGGACGGGGTCTTCAACGACACCGTATCGGTGCAGGTCCAAGCTGCGAGCCTCCAGGTCTTGGCGGTGAGCCCCAAGGCCCTGACCGTCAGCTCGGGTGAGCTGGTGGACTTCGCCGTTGCCGGCCAGTGGAACGACGGCTCGACCTCCCCGCCGGCGGTCCAATGGACCAGCACTGCCGGCTCCATCAGCGCCACCGGCCGGCTCACCGTCGGCGGCACCCCTGGGGTGTTTCAGGTAGTGGCCCAGCATGGGCCGAGCGGCCGAGCGGATACCGCCCTGGTGACGGTCATGCCGGCGGTGGCCCGGATCGAGGTGACACCCGGGTCGGTTCAGCTCCAGCCGGGTGCCCAGAAGGCGTTTTCGGCCGTAGCGGTCCGCACCGACGGGGTGGTGATCCCGGTGGCGGTGCAGTGGATTGTGACGGGTGGCACAATTTCAGCTTCCGGTGTTTATTCCGCGGGGTCAATCCTTGGAGGGGGGTACCGAGTCATTATCCGGTACCTCGGTGGGGTCTTCGCTGACACAGCTGAAGTGACGATTGCGGCGCCTGCGGCCACGCTTACCGGGCTGAGCCTGACGCCGGGGACGGTATCGGTTGGCTCCGGCGCGCAGCTCTTCTTCAACGCGGTGCCGACCTGGTCGGATGGTTCCTCGGCGCTGCCGGCACTGGTGTGGACCGCCACCGGTGGCGCTGTCTCCGGCGACGGCACCTGGACGGCGCCGGTTCAAGCGGGCAGCTATCAGGTTATGGTGCGGCACCCGGGCTCCGGGTTGGCCGATACCGCCACCGTGGCGGTCACGGAAGCCCCGCGGGTTACCGCGGTAGCGATTACGCAGCAGACATCGAGCATTCAGACCGGCGGGACACGCCAGTTCACTGCGCAGGCCACCTGGAGTGATGGGGCGAGCCGGCCGGTCGAGTGGCTCTGGTCTGCCACGGGAGGAACGATTACGGTCAACGGACTCTTTACGGCGGGCAACCTGGCGGGCCAGTTCATGGTGATCGCCACGTGCGTCGGCTGTTCGGCCACGGACACGACGGGGGTCTCGGTGAGCTCGGCGCCGCCGCCGGCGGCGACGCTGACGGCGCTGGCGCTGAGCCCGGCGCAGGCGTTGCTGAACCCAGGTGACGTGCTTCCGCTGCATGTCCATGCTTCCTGGAGCGACGGGTCCACCCAGGTGCCCGACCTGACATGGACGGTGGGCGGGGGTACCCGCAGCGGGCTCAACTATACGGCCGGGAGCACGCCCGGGGAGTACCTCCTCATTGCCCGTCACGCGGCGGGCACGCTGGCCGACACCTCGATGATCACCATTGAGGGGACGGGTTCGTCGCCGACGCTGACCTCGCTGGTGCTCAACCCCAGCAGTGTCACGATGAACCCTGGCGAGCGGCGCACGTTGACGGTGGCAGCCACCTGGAGTGACGGCAGCACGACGCTGCCGCCGCTCAAGTGGGCGGTCGCGGGTGGAACGCTTGATGGGCTCACCTACACAGCCGGTTCCACCAGTGGGACCTTCCGGGTCATTGCCCGCCACGATGGCGGCACGCTGACAGATACCATGGCGGTGGCGGTGATCGCAAACTCCGACTCCCTGGTCTCGCTTGCCCTCTCGCCGGACTCGACGACGGTGCCGAGCGGGTTTTCGGTGTCGTTCAGCGCATCCGGGAAGACGGTCAGCGGGGCCACGGTCACGCCACAGGTCACCTGGTCGGCCACTGGGGGTACGATTACTTCGGCTGGTGTCTACACGGCTAGCACGGCATCGGGGACCTTCCGTGTCGTGGCCACCTGCGCCACCTGCGCCCTGGCCGACACGGCGGTGGTGGTGATCGGATCTCCCACGCCCCCGCCGCCAACCGGCTCGGTGGGCGACCTGGTGGTCTATCCCAATGACGAGATTGCGTTCATCATCGGGCCGCAGCTCAAGTCGGGTGCGGCCTCTAACCCCTGGCCGTGGTTCGACCAGAACATGATTGCGAAGGGATTGGAGCACGGGGCGGCCTTTCCGGTCACCCCATCCGCCGACCCCAACGGCAACGACTACTACATTAACCGCAACTATTACGATCTTGGTTTGGCACTGTACACTGCCTACTATCGTTCTGGTGACGCCAGGCACCTTGTCAATGCCCGCAAGGTGGCTGACTCCTGGTGGCAGCACGCCGCGATTGGCTCAGGCACGACGCCGTACGAGAGTTCGTTCGCACCGCGCAACATCTCACTCGGCGGTCTCATGCTCCGCGCGCTCGACGGCCGCCCGGAGATGTGGCCCTGGATCACGCAGTATGCGCGGGAAATGTATCAAATGTGGGTTGGTGCACGGCAGCACTACGATGGTCTGTACTACGGGGTCCGTGACGGAGGCTACATGCTCCTTTACGCAGCGTGGCTCGCCAAGGCCCATCCGGACGCGGCGGTGCGAGCCGAATTTCGTCAGAAGGCCCTGGACGGAGCCACCAAGTACTACGCCCGACTCCAGTATGCTGACGGCTCCTGGCGGTGGGAGGATGACGGGATCGTCGGGAAATTCATGCAGCCATTCATGGTCGGTCTCTTGCTGGACGGGATGGTTGCCGTCCATAGACTCACTGGCGATGCGCAAGTACGGGCGTCGATTCTCAAGAGTGTTGACAACCTCTACGCCGATGCATATCGAAAGGACGGCCTTGTCCCGGGCCTGACTGGGGTCCGGTGGCGTGGTATGTGGTACTTCCTTTACAGCCAAGGCTGCGAATCAGGTTGCGGCTCGACCGCGCTGGACGGGGGGTGGGATACCAATACCCTCAGAGAGACCCGGCAGTTGAACTCGACCATCGTCCACGCGTTTGGTTATGCATACCAATTGACGACGGATCCGAAGTACCTCGAGTGGGGCGATGAGGTGTTCTCCGCGACCTATGGAAAGGGGCAAGGCCCAGGCGCAGATGCCTATTCAGGGCTGGCTGATTTCCGAGAAAAGGAGTACAATGCCGCGTACCGTTCCTCCGGCCGGTACCTGGCATGGCGGCTAGGCTTTTGATTGCGTCTTGATGGACGGAGCACGTAAACCGGGAGTGGGGGTTCGCTGAAAGGCGACCCTCACTCCCTTTTGTCACCCTTGGGTGCAGCCCAGCGTGGGCGGCCCACCTGGCCAACCCCCATACCGGGGAGCGGCACTGCGAGGAGGAACACCCCGTTCAAGTACCGCGGCTCCGCAGTCAGGAACATTTGCAGGGTCACCATGTAGGCGATGACTCCCGCACACACCAGGATGTGCTGGTTCTGCCGCGGCCCCGTCAACAGCCGGCAGCCGAAGCCAATCAGGATCAGGACTCGCAAAAGCGAAGACGGGCCGTGTCACCACTTTCTGGATAATCTGGCCCGTGAATTCGGAGCTCGCGTTACGACACGCCTGCATCGGTCGCTTGTCGGGGACGTTGTTGATCTCTGCCCGCCGGCTGGCAAATGGCATAGAGGTTCTCCCCGAGGCGCAGCGAGGACATGGTGTGCTTTACCGCACCCTTAAGCCATTCGAGCGTCCGTGAAGGTGCGCCTCTGTCGTGGCCCAATCCGGGGTTTGCCTGATCTGGCAGCCCGCCAGGCAAGCCAGTGGGGTCATTCGCCCTGCTGGCGAAGAGCTCCTCGACCCCAAGCCCCAAAGTTCCCATCTTGAGAATGTGGAAATTGTGGCGCTCAAGCACTCTGCGGAATGACTGCGGATTGAAGTACAGCAGGTGAATGGGAAACGCCGAGTACCTCTCGGGGTGTGCAGTCCACAGGGGCTTCAGGGGTGAATGTGCCAACCTCGCCCGCCTCGACCTCGTGCGAGACCCCAACGATCTGGTCGGGGGTAAATCGGCTCTTCCGCATGGTGTCCTCCGCGGGCGACCCGATCATAATATCTGGATCAGCTTCCGGGTGTCACGTCACCAGGTACTCAAGTCATTGAATGTGTCGAACCCTTCCTCGATCAAAGCCTGGCGTGCTCTGTCCCCAAGCTCGACTCCTGAGACACGCGCCCAGTCGCGCTGACGCGCCAAACGGAGTAAGTGCCCAGCGCCCGCCCCGAAGTCGAGTAGGGAGCCCTTGGTGGAAAACTCCTCGACGAGCGACAGGCGTACAGAGTAACCGTGTTCTGCGATGCTGGCTTCAAAGTTTGGATCATGGCAGTCATAGCCATCCTTGTTGTAGAAACCAAGGAGCAGCTCCTCCGATGGCCGTGGATTGGTGAATGCCAAGCCACAGGAAGTACACCTGCTGATTCCCAACTGACCATCAACCTCCGCGAAGTGTTCTGTGCCGATGTTGATTGCGGGGGGGGGGCTTGGGAGAGCTCCTTGGAGTCGCAGCACGGGCATGCATCCAGCCGCTCGACCAAGTGCGTCTTTGCCCTGCTGTCATTGAAGTGGTCCATTCCTCGCACCTCGGTGTCAGGTGTGTGAAGCGCGGCAATTACGGTACAGCGTGATCCATTCCGCCCGAGCCGCGATCCAGGAATACTTAGCGTCAACTTCCCACCGACCAGACGTTACCAGATTGGTGGCGAGCTCGTGGTCGCCAAGTATCCGACCCACGGCGGCTGCCATCGCCGCTGGGCCACCAACCGGGACATGCAGCCCGTTCACCTCGTGATGCACAATGTACGGGATGCCACCCGAAGGAGTGGTCACCACAGGCAGCCCCGCCGCAAAGGCCTCGATCAGGCAGTGGGGCATGTTGTCAATCCGGGAGGAGTTCACCATGATGTCGGCCTCGTCAAACCACTTCCCCATCTCCTGGTGCGGCACCCGGCCCACGAACTCCACTCCCGGAATCTGGCGCTGGCGTACCAGTTCCTCAAGCGCGGCGCGTTGATCGCCGTCTCCCACGACCAGAAGCCGGGCGTCCGGGTGTTCCCTGCGCACCAACTCGAACGCAAGGATCGTGTTCTCCACGGCATACAGCTCCTCCAGCAGCCGTGAGGAAATCAGCACCGGGCGCAGCGGATCCCGTTCGCGGTACACGAAACGGCTGGTGTCCACCACATTGCTGACCACCTGGCCTTCCAGGCCGAATTCCGCGAACATGTCCCGCAGGAACCCGGAGGGGAACACCAGCACCGTCGCTCGGCGGAGGATCCAGCGTACCACGCCATACTTGAGGTGGTCCCGTGCTCGGCCGTCGCGGTAGTTCAGGACAACGGGCCGGCCCAGCAAGCGGCCATAAAGAATTGCGGGCGTGGTGGTCAGCATGAACGGCCAGAACGCAGCGGTGAAGACATGCACCACGTCAGACCGCAGGATGCGGCGGAGCAGGCCGGCATGATAGAGCGGCATCCGGCACAGGGTGCGCAGCCCCGGGATGGCCGCAAGGAAACCGGGTATCCTTGGGTCAATGGGCTGAATCTCGACGCGGATGTCTGGATCATTCGCAAAACCGTGGAGAAGCGTCTGCGCTTCCACCGCCTGGCCACCAGTCATCCATTGTGGTGCCACCAGGCAGACGCGGATCATGCCTGTGCTCCGCTCAGCGTTCCCGAACCCGACAAGGAGCGGTATAGCTCGAGGAGTGCGCCCACGGCGGCTGGAGCTCTATGCTCCGCTTCCGCTCGCATCCTGCCGGCCGCTCCGAAACGACTGCGAAGGTCGGTATGATCAATGAGCTGGGCCAGGCGCTCACCCAGGATCTCGGGATTTCGCGGGGGCACGAGAAATCCAGTCTCGCCCTCGACCACGGCGTCAGGAACAGCTCCGACCGCCGTCGCCACCACGGGTCGTCCCGCTGCCATCGCCTCGATAAGGCTGTTGGGCATGCCCTCGCTGATTGAGGTCAGCACCGACATGTCGAACAGGTGGTGGGGTGAGGGCAGGTTGGGGAGGTGGCCCGCGAAATGAACCCGAGCTGTCAGACCGAGGTCCCTTGTGAGATGCTCCAGGCCGGCGCGGCTGCCACCGTCGTTGCCCACGAGCACGACGTGAAGGCTGGGGTGTGCAGGGGCAAGGGCAGCAGCCGCCTTCAGTAAGGTCGCGTGGTCCTTGATGGCGCTCAGGTTGGCGACGACCCCGATGACAACCCGCTCCTCCGGCAATGCGAGGTCCTGCGCAATGCGATTCACCCACCCCGTGGGCGGCGGGTCGAACGCCGCGTCATCCACGAAGTTGGGAATGACAACGACCCGACCTTTCGGAACCCGTTCCTGGTCCGTTAGCAGGGCGGCGATCCGGGGTGCATTGGCCACAATACGGTCGGCCAGCAGGTACGACGCACGGTTCGCCCACCGTTGCGCGCGGCTGGCCGGCCCCTCCCACCAGCGCCGGCTTGCGATGAACCGGGCCCTGGCTGAGCGCACCCATGGACCCGCAAAAATGTTGCTGTAGAAGTCGTGAGCGTGGACGATGCCAATTCCGCGACCCTTGATGATCTGCCGCATTGCCCGCCCGGCCGTCAGGGCGCTGCGGCCATACAGGCTTCGGAGGGGGAGGGGATCCACTCGCACCCCCAGGGCCGCATAGCGCTCCAGAAGCGGTCCATTATTGGAGAGGCAGAAGACGCTTAGATCCACCCCTGCAGCCAGGAGGTGTGGGGCGGTCCTAAGGGCGTTCAGCTCCGTGCCGCCCGGGTTCATGTTGTCAATGCAGAAGGCCACTCGAAGTGGCGGGGCAGTCACGCGTGCCCCGGAGCCGTGGTGGGTGGAGACAACAGGCTGGAGCTTGCGCCGGGAAGCTCGACCGGCGCAGCCGAGGCGGACAGGAAGGTCTGTCCCCACTCCTCCAGAGCCAGCAGCGTCCAGAGATCATCGGTGTGGTCCTGGCCCGAGGACTGCTCCTCGACGAGCGCCTGGATCGCCGACCGGTCGCACCAGCCCCCGACCATGCTTTCACCGGAGGGGAGGGCCGCCACCGCCTCACCGAGGTCGCCGCCGCTGGCCATCCAGTTCGCCAGCGGAAGCGCAAACCCCACCTTCGGGCGCTCCAGGGCAAACTCCGGAAGCAGCTGGCGCACCAGGTGGCGCAGGGGCAGCTTCCGGCCTTCAGCCGAGACCTTGCTGCTGGTGGGCAACCTGTTGGCCCACTCGACCAGGAAGTGCGAGAGGAAGACCACCCGCGCTTCCACGCCGGCGGCCATGCTCATCCGGTCCTGCCGCTGGAGCAGGGCAGGGAGGTAGGTTCGCTGGTCATAACGGAACATTCCGTCAACGCCGGTCTGGCCATCTGGCCAGGCAGCACGTCGTGTCTCGGGCATGAGCCATTCCCTGCCGAGCATACGGCTGGCTGCGGCAGGGGTGGCGAAGCCGTTGGCCAGGAGCGGGTAGTTGGGGTCGGCCAGGCGCCGCATCACGCTGCCACGATGACCCGGCATTAACCGGGCGGCCAAGCCGAAGCCCGGCCAGCGCAGCGCTGCTTCCCGCCGCAGCGTGGACCGGTACCAGTCGTACCCCCCGAAGACCTCGTCAGCCCCCTCGCCGGAAAGCAGCACGGTGACGCCGTGCTCCCTCTTGGCGAAGCCGAAGACGAGGTGCATGGCGATTGAATTGGGATGGGTCAGGGGCTCGTCATTGGCCCAGGTCAGCCGGTGCAGCTCGCGGGGGATGTCCTCAGGGGCGAGTACCAGCTCGTGATGGCGGCTGCCGATCGCCTCCGCCACCGCCCGTGCGTGCGGACGCTCATCGAACTTCGGATCGGTGAACCCCACACAGAAGGTGTCCAGGCCCGGCAGGTGCCGGGCGGCGATGGCGCTGACCAGACTGGAATCGATACCGCCACTCAACACCGTGCCGAGGTTCACGTCCGACATCAAACGACGGATCACGCTCCCCGACAGCAATGACTCGAGAGCTTCCAGGTTTGCCGGCTCCGCGCTGCCATCCGGCTCGTCCTGGTAGTAACACGTCTCTCGGCGCTGCTCACCATCCACAACCATCAGGTGGCCGGGCCTCAGCTGATAGATGCCCCGAAACATCGTTCCCGGCGCGATGACATGGCGGTACAGCAGGTACTCGTCGAGGTTTGCCGCGGCGAGCTCCCGTGGCACCGACTCGCTCGTCAACAGCGCCTTGATCTCTGAGGCAAACCAGATCGTACCGGGCTGGCCCGGCAGCGAGGTGTAGTAAAGCGGCTTCTCCCCGAACCGGTCGCGGGCCATCAGCAGTCGCTGACGACGGCCGTCCCACACCACAAAGGCGAACATGCCGTCGAGGTGGTTTACGACATCATCTCCCCATTCTTCATAGCCGTGGACGATGACTTCGGTGTCGGCGTTGCTGCGAAAGACATGGCCGCGTGCCTTGAGCTCGCTCGAGAGGTCCTGGTAGTTGTAGATCTCCCCGTTGAGAATCACCCCGACGGCACCATCTTCGTTGAAAAGCGGTTGCTGTCCTGTCGCCAGGTCGATAATGGAAAGTCTGGCGTGGCCGAAGGCCACCTGGGCTCCGGACCAGAACCCCGCTCCGTCCGGGCCACGGTGGCGAAGTGTGGCCACTGCTGCCTGTACCAGGGCCTGGTCCCCGTCCTGCAGCCCCTCGGGGCGATAAAACCCGACGATGCCGCACACTCAGGCCATCCCCGTGGGCACACTGCCCACATCTGAGCGGGTAAACCGGTGCTTTCCGGCACTGGATAGCTCAATCGCTGGCACCTGCACCACCTCCACCGCAAGCTGTCCGGGTGCCAGCGCCTCCACCTGCTCCCGGATACGCCTGACCTCGGCCCCCTCTGCAACTTCTGGAGCGCCGACCACCCGAATGACCATTTTGTCGAGTGCTGTCTGGTGAAACTGGAAGGTCTCGATGCCGCTCGTACCGTACATCAGGTGGCTGAAGTATTCGCCATGCACCACCCGGCCCCCCGGCAACGTGAAGTTGTCCGACAGCCTGGCGATCTCCAGCGACATCAGGGGGAAGCCATTGCCACAATCGCAAGTATCACCGAGCAGGCGCCCCTGATCCTCGTTGCGGTAGCGGATGAACGGCATGGCCCGGGACTGGAGCGAAGTCAACAGCAACGGCTTTGGGCCTTCCCCAGCGCCCTCGGTTTCCACCACCACATAGTCCGCGTTGATGTGCATCCGGCCCTTTCGGCACTCGGCGGCGATGTTCTGGATTTCACTGCTGCCATACAGGTCGTATACCCGCCCCCCGAACGCCGCTTCGATGGCTGCCCGCTGCGGCGGGAGGAGGGTTTCCGCTGTGGCGAAGCTGCCGCGCACCGGATGGGCCGTGGCCCCGGTCCGATTGACCCACTCCGCGAAACGGCCGAGTGTGGAGGCGTAGCCAAGCGCCACGACGGGGCGGATCCTGTTCCAGGCCTTGAGCCAGTCGGGAAAGGCGGCTTCCCCGGCCTGGAAGGGATCGAACTGGTAGGAGCGGCGCAGCCACTGGCGTAGCTCGAACTCGAGCCGCGGCATCTTGTTCAGCCGCTCATTCCAGCCCCAGAAATGCGCGATCATCTCCCCCGGCTGCCACCCCGCCTGGGCCAGGTTGCGCCAGGTGCCGGCATCAGATGCGTCGAGATAGTCGCGATCGCGGTAGAAGGTCAGCGGCACCCCGGTGGAGCCGCCGGAATGGTGGGCCAGCAGGCTGCCACGCTCCAGCCGCTCATCGGTCATCTCCTGGGCGTGCGCCCTGATGTCGTCCTTGGTCAGCACCGGAAAGCGGGCCAGGTCACTTGGCGTCTGGAGGTCGGCCGGAGCTACTCCCGCGTCGGCAAACTGGCGGCGGTACCAGGGCACATGGGTGGCCGCGTGGGTTAACAGCTCACGGAGGGCAGCGAGTTGCCTGTCGCGGGCCTCAGCAGGGGTGCACGCTGCCGCTGGGCGGATGTCATGGAAGCGGGCCAGCGCCCTGCTGCCGCGAAGCTGCTGCGTGGTTCTGAAGAGGAGGCCGCCGAGGCTCACCGGAAGCTCACCCGGAGCGGGTGCGCGTGAGCACCGCCTCGTTGCACCTCCCTGACGAGGGCCGACATGCTCTCCCCGCGGCTTAGGCGCTCGCCGCGGGAAACCTCGCCCCGGTGCTCCCGGGCCAGCGTTACAGGGGTCTGGGGGTCGATGGAGGGCATCCTTTCATGGGGTTGCAGCTTTCAGGCCAGTCAGCTTCGGGGGCATAATATTGCCTCAAATCTAGTCACGCCATCAACTGCCGGGCTCAGGCTCGGTTGGGCCATTCCCCCGGGAAAAGGCCAGGTTGCGGATGCGGAGATACGTCTCCCCACCCAGCCGCTTGACCACCTTCTTGGCGTTCCAGACCGCCCATTGCCTGACCCGGGCGGCTCCCAGGTGGCCAACGAGCGAACGGACCTCCCGGGCTGGAGAGCCGCGCCGCAGAGTGAACCGCCCGAGCACCTGGCAGCCATCGATCATGTGCACGCCGGTAACCGGTTCCGAGGTGAAGAGGTACCGGATTCCCTCGGCGGCGGCGGCACGGGCAATCCTCCGGGAGTAGTACCCCCCGGGAACCGATGCCACCACCGGCGGCGCGCCCAGGATCTCCGCGAGGAGGCCGATGGAAATCTGCCATTCCTCGCGCAACTCCCGATCCGTCAGTTTCGCCATGCGCACTGGATGGGTATGCGAATGGCTCCCTACAACGTGGCCACGGCCGGCCAGCGCGCGCAGTGCGTCCGTGGTGCAGAAGCCCGGTGAACCGATCCGGCTCGTGGTCACAAAGAAATGGCCCAGGAAGTGGCTTCGTTCGAGAGCGCTGGCGATGACGGTATGGGCGCTGATTCCGCCATCGTCGAAAGTCAGGAGAACCGGCGAATCCCCGGCGGCGACCGCCGAGCGTACGTCGCCCCCGCATCCGGGTCGGCCCGCGAGGGCCTGCAAGTGCTGGTCGAACAGCGGCAGGGTGAGTTTGTAGGAATTCGCCGCCGCGCCCGGAAAACCGCTGGCGTCGAAGTTTGCGGCATCCACCACGTCGTGGTATTCAAGCGTGATCATGAGCGGCTCGCCGTTGACGGGCCTGTTGCTTCCATCGCAGGTATCGCGTCAGCCACGGTTGCCCCCATTCATGAGAGGGCCGACCAGCGGTGTCTATCGGCGCCGCCTGGCCGGCCTGAACGCGCCGGAGCAGGGCGGCGATGCCGTCGAGATTGTCCAGCAGCATCCGGTGCTGGATGATGATGTGCGATTCAGCCACCTCGTCGAATTCTGCCGAGAAATACCCCAGTACCGGGCCGGTATCGATGCCCCGGTCTATCCGGAGGACGCTCAGGCCCACCCGAGCCAGATCGTCCGAGGCGAGGGCCCAGAAACAGCCATGGGCGTTTCGGTACTCGGGGCAGATGCCCGGGTGGAAGACCATCGTCCCATGCCTCGGGATCGAGAATATCCGTTCGGCCAGGATATTCTTGCAGAGCGCGATCACGAGAGTCGGTCGACATTCGGTGAGGAACGCCTGCGCCTCAGCGGAGTTCGGGCTCGCCACATCGATGATCGGCACCGAGCCGGGCAGTGGGTACCGGGCGCGCAGGTCCGCCAGACGCCCGTCCAGCCAGGCTCGGTCACGACCCGCGGCGGTCAGGCGATAGTACAGCCGGAACGCGATGACATCAATCAGGCGCAGGAGCCCCACGCGGGCAAGTTCCCGCCGCAACCGCTTGCGGATAAGGCTACCCGGCTCCGTGATCCGAACCACCCCAACCAGGTCCGCCCATGAGGCCAGCCATCCCGCCACGCCCTCCCCATGGATCGGGGCATCGTGGTGGTGCAACAGCACGACCCGCGGCCGGGATGGAGCGGCGCTGCCTCCGTTGCCCGGATCGGGGCTCGTCGGCAGGTCTGATCGGTCGGTTCCTGGGAATTCGGGGTGAATCTGGGAACTCCTCACGAGATAATCGGTCAGGGGGGTGGCCCGCTCCTTGCTCAAAGTAAGCGGTGACAGCAACTTCCGTCGCAGGGCAGCGGGCCGTCTCTGCGACCATGTGGCTCCGGCAGGCGAAAATCGTGCCCCGGGCCCCGGAAGCCCACCAAAGCATCGACTCCAAGGGTGAGGATGAAACAAGTAGTGCTTCAGGGAGGCAAGGCCTCACTCATAGACGCTCCCGCACCCGCCGTCCCCAGCGGCGGCGTCTTGGTGCGTGTCCTGACCTCTGTCATCAGCGCCGGCACCGAACGCGCCAACCTCCACAGCACCGGGGAGTCGCTGGTGGACAAGGCCCGCCGCAAGCCCGAACTCGTCAAACAGGTGCTGGCGTCGGTGGAGAAGGACGGCCTGAGGGTCACCGCCGATCGGGTCATGAACCGGCTCCAGGAGCCGATCGCCACCGGGTACTCCTGCGCCGGCATCATCGAGGCGGTGGGGGAAAGGGTCAAGGACCTCCACCCCGGGCAACTCGTCTGCTGTGCCGGCGCCAAGTACGCCAACCACGCCCAGTTCATCGCCGTCCCTCGAAACCTCTGCCATCCCGTACCCGACGGCGTCACTGCCCAGGACGCCGCCTCCGCTACCATCGGCGCCATTGCCCTCCAGGGCGTCCGCCAGGCCAACATCGAGCTCGGCCAGACGGTCGCCATTGTGGGCCTTGGCCTGATTGGCCTGCTCGAAGTGCAGCTGGCCCACGCCGCCGGCGCCACCGTCGTGGCGGTGGACCCGCAGCCCGGCCGTCAGGCGCTGGCCCTGGAACTCGGCGCCGCGCGGGCCTGTGCCCCGGATGACCTGCCGGCGCTGGCGGCTGAACTGACCGGCGGCTTGGGGCTGGATGCCACCCTTATTGCCGCCGCCACCAAGAGCGATGAGCCGCTGAGAGCGGCGATGCTTGTAACGAGGAAGCGCGGGATCGTGGTCATCGTGGGCGATGTGGGCCTGTCGCTGACACGCTCGCCGTTCTACGAGAAGGAGATTGACCTTCGGATTGCCTGCTCCACCGGCCCGGGCCGCTACGACCCGGCCTACGAGGAAGGCGGCCAGGACTATCCGGCAGCATTCGTGCGCTGGACCGAGAATCGGAACATGGGTGCCTACCTCGAGCTGCTGCGCTCCGGCCGAGTGCGCTGGCAGCCACTGGTAACACACCGGCTCCCGCTCCAGGAGGCTGGGCAGGCTTTCGAGCTGCTCCAGGGTGACGGATCGGTGCTGGCCATCGAATTGGCCTACCCCGAAGCCGCCGAGCGTTCCGCCACTGTGCCGGTGGCCCCTCGCAAGCGGGCGGCGGCTGCGCGTGAGGGTGCCATTCGCCTGGGCGTCATCGGCGCCGGGGCATTTGCCCGCGCGGTGCACTTTCCCGTGCTGCGCCAGCTCTCCAAGCAGTTCAGCGTGGTGGGTGTGGCCACCCGCTCGGGGCTCAGCGCCACCGTAGCAGCCAAGGAAATCGGCGCCGCCACTGCCACCGCCGACTACCGGACGCTGCTGGAAAGGGATGACGTGGACGCGGTGCTGATTGCCACCCGGCACGACCAGCACGCTCGGCTGGCCCAGGAGGCGCTCCGCGCCGGCAAGGCGGTCCTGCTCGAAAAGCCCGCCGCCATGCACCAGGAGGAGCTTGATGCCCTGCTGGCCACCGTAGAGGAGACGGGCCTGCCGTTCCTGGTCGGGTTCAACCGCCGCTTCTCCCGGGCGGCCACGCTGCTGCGCGAGCGGATGGCCGCGCACAACGAGCCCGGTCTGGTGCACTACCGCGTCAACGCCTCCCGCGGCGGGAGCACCGACTGGAGCGTAGGCGAGGAGGGCGGCGGCCGTGCGGTGGGCGAGGCGTGCCACATGGTGGATTTCCTGCATGCGGTGGCGGGCCAGGCTGCGGTGCTCGAGGAGGTGAGGGTGCTGGCACGCCCGGGCGCCGACGCCGATGCCAATTTTGGCGCCCTCTTCCGCTTCAATACCGGACTGGTCGGGCACCTCATCTACACCACACTCGGCCACCCGAACCTTCCCAAGGAGCGGGTGGAGGCGTTCCTGGGCAACGAGGTGGTGGTGGTGGACGACTACCGCTCCGTGCAGGTGCATCGTGCGGGGGCGTCGCTGCGCCCCTCCAGGACGAGTGTGGACAAGGGCTTTGCCGATGAGTGGCAGGCCTTCCATCAGGCCTGCTCCGGTGGCGCGCCGCTGCCGATTCCCCTGCACCAGCTCCGTTCGGTGGCGGAGGCCACCTTCCAGATCCGCGACGCGGCCCGGGGCTGACGATGTGCGGTATCACGGGGGTCATGCGCCTCGGCTCCAGCGCTGATGGCTCCGAACAGGTCGTCCAGGCCATGTGCGCCACCCTGGCGCACCGAGGGCCCGACGATGCCGGCACCTGGCGCGCTGCCGATGGCGCCGCGGTCCTGGGGCACCGACGGCTATCCATCGTGGACCTGAGCGCGGCCGGGCACAACCCGATGTCCAATGAGGATGGGTCGGTCTGGATCACCTACAACGGCGAGGTCTACAACCACGCCGAGCATCGCGGCAGACTGGAAGCCGCGGGGCACGTCTATCGCTCCCACACTGACACCGAAACGCTGATCCACCTCTACGAGGAGCACGGGGTGGAAATGCTCCCGCATCTCCGGGGGATGTTCGCGTTTGCCATCTGGGATATTCCCCGCGCCCGGCTGCTGCTGGCCCGCGACCGGCTCGGCATCAAGCCACTCTACTACACCGTGGCCGGCGGGCAGCTCATCTGGGCCTCCGAGGTCAAGGCCATTCTGGCCCACCCTGCCGTCAGCCGCGATCTGGATGAAGCGGCGCTGGCGCAGTACCTGACGTTTGCGTGCGTGCCCCCGCCGGACACGCTCTTCGCGGGCATCAAGAAGCTCCCTCCCGGGCACCGGCTGATGGCCACCCCGGACGGCACCCTGACGGTGGAGCGCTGGTGGAGCCCGCTGGCGCCGGAGAACCGCTTCGACGCCGAGCTGGAGTCTGAGGATGATGCCGTAGTGGCGCTGCGCGAGCTGCTCCGCTCGGCAGTGGTGGAGCAGACGATGGCGGATGTGCCCCACGGGCTGCTGCTCAGCGGCGGGCTCGACTCCACCCTGATCCTGGGGATGCTCACCGCCCACCTGCCGCAGCCGGTGCGGACCTTCTCGATCGGGTTTGAGGGCGCGCCAGCATTGGATGAACGGGAACACTCCCGATTCGCGGCAAAGCACTATGGCAGCGACCACCTCGAATTGGTGCTGCAGCCCCGCGATGTCATCGAGAGTGTGCCCGCGGTGGTGCACGCTCAAGATGAGCCGCTATCGGACTGGGTGTCGCTGCCGCTCCGGGCGCTGACCCGTGGCGTGCGCGATGCCGGGGTGATCGTGGTGCAGGTGGGGGAGGGGAGCGACGAACTATTCGCCGGCTACCCTCGCTACGTGCGATACGCGCGCATGCAGCACGGGGCGTGGGGGGCGTGGGCCCGCCTGCCGGGTGCATTGCGACGGGCGGGCGGAGCGCTGGCGGG
>JBHEPH010000028.1:0-689 GCA_046260395.1 Gemmatimonadales bacterium | reverse complement strand
GCTGCTGCCCTTTGACCGGCTGCGCGAGGTGCGGGACTTGGTGGACCGGGCGGGCCGCGACGAGCCGATCTTCGTGACCGGAGCCGCAGCCCACTGGGATATCGAGAAGCGCTCGCTCCTTGCCGCGGGCTTCCGGGACCGGCTGGGTAGTGCGGCCCGCAGCGCTCCCCTGGCAAAGCACAACTTTGCCGCATACCACACGCAGGCCTCCCGGCCTGACATCCTGGCCGCGATGGCGTACCAGGACCTGGCGGTCCGGCTGCCGGAGTTGCTGCTGCAGCGGGTGGACCGGATGACGATGCTGAACTCGATCGAGGCCCGGGTGCCGTTCCTGGACCATCGTGTCGTGGAGATGGCATTCCAGATGCCTCCGGCGTGGAAGACCGGTGGGGGGATGTCGAAGCGGGTGGTGAAGCGGGCCGCCGAAGGGATCGTGCCGGATCAGGTGATCCACCGGCGCAAGGTGGGCTTCGATGTCCCGCTGCCGCAGTGGCTACGCGAGGAACCTCTCCGATCATGGGGCCGTGACACGCTGTTTGGCTCGATGTTGCATCGCCGCGGGCTCTTCGACATGCACCGGATTCGTTCGCTGCTCGATCGTCACGACTCCGGCCGCATTGACGCCGGCTTCCGGCTCTGGAACCTGATCAACCTCTGTGCCTGGTACGACTGCTGGATCGAGCCCGCAT
>JBHEPH010000027.1:0-37338 GCA_046260395.1 Gemmatimonadales bacterium | reverse complement strand
AAGCTAGGGGGCGGGGCGGGGGCGCGGCAAGTTGACATGGTTGCCGGTCTCCCGGCAATATGTGGGGCTTGCTGGGACCGCTGAGGACCGGAGTTCGACTCGCCTGCCCGTGACTGGAGCCCACCCGTGACTGACTCGCTCAATCGCCGCACCTTCCTCGGCACCGCCGCCGCCGCCGTGGCTGCCGGCACCCTTGCCGAAGGCGCCACCCCGAATGCGGCCGGGGCGGTCGCCGCCCCGTGGGTCCGGCGCTCCCGGGTGGCCACCTTTGCCGCGGTGGCGAGCGCCAACGGCATCCGCGGCATCAACCTGGCTGTCCAGATGATGCAGGAGGGTGCCGACACGCTGGACGCGGGGGTGGAAGGGGTCAAGATCCAGGAGCTGGATCCCGACGATACCTCGGTGGGCTACGGCGGGCTCCCGAATGAGGAAGGGGTGGTGCAGCTGGATGCCTCGTGCATGCACGGGCCGACCAGGCGGGCGGGGGCGGTGGGCGCCCTGGAGGGGATCAAGACCCCCAGTGAGGTGGCGCGGCTGGTGCTCAAGTACACCAACCACATCATGCTGGTGGGCGAGGGGGCCAAGCGGTTCGCCCTGAGCTATGGGTTCAAGGACGAGGACCTGATGACCGAGCAGACCCGGCAGATCTGGCTGCGCTGGCGCGCCAATCGCGGCGAGAATGATGACTACCTGGATATCCCAGGCGGCGAGGATGTCTGGACCCACCGGCCCACCGGTACCGTGAACATCAATACGATCAACGACAGGGGTGACATCTCCTCGGTGACCACCACCAGCGGGCTGGCGTGGAAGATCCCCGGCCGAGTGGGCGATTCGCCGATTGTGGGGGCGGGGCAGTACACCGACAACGAGATCGGTGCGGCGGGCTCCACGGGGCGCGGTGAGTCGAACATCATGGTCTGCGGCGGGTTCCTGACGGTGGAGCACATGCGGCAGGGGATGAGCCCGACCGACGCCTGCCTGGCCACCCTGCGGCGGGTGGTGGCGATGACGCCGCCGCGGCTCATCAACGCCGCCGGCCGACCCACGTTCAACCTGAGCTTCTACGCCCTCAACAAGCGCGGCGAGACCGGCGGGGCCTCGATCTTCCCGAGCCAGTACGCCGCCCACGATGGGCGCGAGGGCCGCGTACTCGATTCTGCCTTCCTGTATCCGAGGTGAATGTGCGGCGACTGCATCTGCTGGTGGCGTTGGCTGTGTTCACGACCGCGGGTGAGGCCGGCGCGCAGACCGAGATTGAGTTCCAGGAGCCCACGATGGTGGCGGGCCCGTGGAAGTTTGACAACTTCCCCTACTTCACCGTCACCCCGAACGATGGGTTCATGCTGATCGGCCGGGCGCAGTATGGCCAATCGGCGGACTTCCTGGACCGGGTCAGCATGGCGAAGCGGCTGGCGTTCGAGGGAGGCTGGAGCCCGAGTGGCTCCCGCTTTGCCTCGCTCCGTCTGGACGCGCCGCGGTTGGCAGCGGGCTGGCGGCTCTCCTCGGAGCTGCGGATCGAGCGGGCCAACCGGATGGGCTACTACGGGCTCGGCAACGACCGCGATGAAATTGCGCCGGACGATGACAGCCCCTATGTGAACCGTGTCCGGAGGAATCGGGCGCTGGCCAGGGTGGAGGTCACCCGCGAACTCACCGGCCCCCTGTCGCTGGCGGTGGCGGGTGGCACCGGGCGGACGCGCTGGACGGCGCTCGAGGGGTTTTCGTCGTTCGGCGATGCCACCAACTACTCGGGCGAGTCGGTGGAGGAGAACGACACCTGGGGGCGCGTGGCCCTGGTGGTGGACCTGCGGGACAACGAGTACGAACCGAAGCAGGGGGCGCTGATCGAGGGCGGGGTGTTCACCGGCTCCGGCGGTGAGGGCTACACCGGCTGGTACGCCCTCCTCAGCGGCTACGCACGGCCCGCCTTCGGCACCGTCCTGGCCGCGCGGCTCGGCGGGCGCAGCATGAGCAGCGAGGCGCCGCTCACCGCCCGGTATGAGATCCAGGCGTGGGAGCGGGAGATCTCGGTGCTGGGCGGCCCCGGCTCACACCGCGCCCTGGCCATCGGTCGTTTCGTGGGGCACAGCGTGCTGTTCGGCTCGGTGGAGCTCAGGCAGCAGATCGTGGATGCCGGTGACTGGGGTGGGGTCTACGGGCTGGCATTTCTGGATGCCGGCCGAGTGTTCGAGCATGACTTGATCCTGGATGCGCCGCAACCGCGCCAGAACTTCCGGCTGACGACCGACGGGCTCAAGGTCGGCGGCGGCATCGGGGTTGGCCTGCGCATCCTGCGCGCCAATGTGCTCAGTGTCACCGCCGCGCGCGGGCCGGACGGGACCAAGGTGATGGTGGGGAGTGGGTGGAGTTTCTAGCACGGGAACTGCCTGGGTTCCGTGGACCGGCGGGCCGCGTCTCTGGGTGAGCGGGAACTGCCTGTGCTCCATATGCCGGCGGACGGCGTCGCTGGGTAAGCGGGAACTACTTTCCCGGGCAGGTCCCGCTCACCTTGAACCGGGCTCGTCTGTTCGGTGAGGGCCTGCAGGTCCCGCTCACCCTGGACCGGGCCTCATCCGTCCACGGCGCGCCGGCACTTCCCGTCCAGCCTACGGCACCCTCCAGAACTCCACCCGGTTCTGGTTGAACAACGGGATCGCGACCAGGTTGCGGGCGCGGTCCAGGCCGATGTCCGCGGGCGCATCGAGGCCACTGACCAGCACGGTGTGCTTTGCGCCATCCATCCCCACCACGAACACCGAGCCGCCCTCCCAGCTCGAGACGATGATGCGGCCATCGGTCAGGATCTCGACGCCATCGTGACCGCCGGTGCCGGTGGCAAGCTCGCCGATTACCCCATCTGGTGACACCGTCCGGAGCATAGCTCCGGCGAACGGCACCACGATGAGCCGCCCGTTGGCGGCATCCCAGGTGATCCCGTTCGGGGCCTCCAGCTCCGCGCCCTCGGCCAGCACCTCCATCATCCCGTCCGCCACCTTGAAGACGCGGTCGGGCCCCGGGCGGCTCATCCCCTCGGGGCCCACCACGATGCCAGTGTCGGTGATGTAGAGCGCGCCGTCCGCATCAGCCGCAATGTCATTGAGGAACTTGGCCTGGTCGCCGAACTCCATCGAGGCCATCAGGGCGCCGGTGCGCCGGTCAAAGGCGCGCAGGGCGTCGATGTCAGTCACCCAGAGCAGGTCCCCCACGATGGCCATGCCCTTCGGGGCGTTGAGCGTGACCCCGTCGCGGCCGCCGCTGACCCATTGCAGCGTCTCCAGGGCGCCGTCGGCGGTGAGCCGGCTGATGTAGCCGTTGTCGTCCTTCTCGGTCGGGGCGCCGTTGATGTTGGAGACGAACCAGACCTGCTGGTCGGCGTCCCAGAGAACCGATTCCGGTGTGGCGAAGCCGTCGGTGACGGCCACCTGGGTCGGTTCGGTGATCGGGGCGTCGGCGGCCTCGTCAGCGCCACCGCAGGCGGCGAGGCTCAGGGCGAGGGCAACAGGCGGCATCAGCCAGCTCTGGCGGGACATCGTGGCACTCCGTGGATGGGGAACAACCTATAGTAGTGCCATCCGCGTTGTGGCTGTAGGGGCGAGGCCGCCTCGCCCGAATAAACGCGGACGCACGCGAAGGCGCGGAGGACGCGGAGGGACAGGACGGACAGGTGTAGGGGCCGACCGTGGTCGGCCCTGGGGCGATGTTGACCCGCGGCGCGAGAGGGCCGACCAGGGTCGGCCCCTACAGGTGCACCCCGATCCCCCCACACCAAACGCCCCACCTGGCGGATCCACCGGGTGGGGCGATGGAGGGGCGCGCCTGCGGCGCGCGCCTCCGAATTCCCACATCCCACTCGCCAACGTTCAGTCATGGCGCCCCGGCCACCATGCGGTATCTTGGAAGCAGCCCTGCCTTCAAGGGTGGCGGTCGCGTGGCTCCGCGAACCGACTCCCGGCCAACAATGGTATGTGATGTGACCCAGCCGACCGAGGGGGTTCCGATGTCTTCAGAGAGCGAACTGATGGCGGCTCTCGCGCCCCTGCTGGGTGCCGGGGCCGCATTCGGGGTGGCCGCCTGGTGGGCGTGGCGACGCTGGGGCCCGCTTGGTCTGGGCGGTGCCTGGCTCTCGTTCATCCTGCTGGCGGGAGTGTATGGCGCGGTGCGCTTCGCGGATCCCATCGGCTGGGCGAGGGGTGGCTTCCTGTGTTTCGCGGTCGCCGCGGGGGTGGCCCGGTGGTACCTCCCGCGGCTCGATCAAGCACGCGGCGCCACGATCGGGCAGGGAGGCACGGGACCTCTGCCCGTTGGCTTCGTGCTCGGCATGGGGTTCACGGTGGTCGCACCCTTCTTCCTGGCGTTCTGCCTGGCCAGCACCTATCGGTGAGGCTGCGAGGCCCGTTCAGCCCCGCCCAGGCAGCCGAGCCAAAGGCGGGAGCCTCGGGACTCCAGGCGATGCTGATCATCCTGGGCGGCTGGCCGGGGGTGGGCAAGACCATGCTGGCGCGCGGTGGCGGTCGAGTGCGGGGTACGGCACCTCGAGGTGGAGGGGATCTGTTCCGACAGCTCAGTCCACCGCGCGCGGCTGGAGGGGCGCGCCAGCGACATCCCGGGCCTCGTGCTCCCGACCTGGGGTGAGGTGCGGGCGCTGGTGGGATGACGGCAGGGCTGTGGGAAACAGCTTGCCCGCTGCGCAGTTCCCAGGGGCCGGGACGCGATGGAGCGATCGAAGAACTGGTTGAATGGTGCTTGAAAACCTCCGGAGACTCGCATGAACTGGGATGCATTGGGTGCCGTCGGGCAACTGGTCGGCGCGGCAGCCGTCGTCGCGACGCTGCTGTACGTGAGCCGCCAGGTGCGGGAGCAGACTCGGGCGCTCAACACCACCGTGCGGGATTCGGTGTTTCACCAACTGCAGCAGTGGAACTACCAGATCGTCGCCGATCGGCATCTGGCGGACTTGTTCCAGCGAGGCGCCGCGTCCGCCGACTGGAGTGAGATCGACCACGTGGACCAGGCCCGCCTCATTCACGTGTTCTACAGCTTCTTCAAGGTGTTCGAGAATATCTACCTGCATGCCGCCGAGGGATCGACCTCGCCTGAGGTCTGGGAGCGGAACTGCCAGGTGTTCTTCGCCTATGCGGCGCAGGATGGCTGCCGCCGCTATTGGGGCCAGCGCAGGGCAACGCTCGACCCCCGGTTCCTGGCTGTGCTCGAGCAGATTGACAGCCCGCAGGTGCTCCCCGGGTTTCGCCTGACCGACCGGGGATAGCCCCTTGCATCCCGCCCGGCTGAACAGCCGGTGGGGTGAGTAGCCGACAGGCTGACGTCCCTCCCCGGAAAGGGTGGGCAGACGATGGTTCTGCGGCTTCGCGGCTCCGCGAATCCCAGAATCCGTTCTCTTCACACGGGCTTCCGGGAACTTTCATGCGCCGGATGACATTATCAAGGCATGGACACAACCCTTCAGACCCTCGACTTCTGCACCCTCTGGGAGCAGGCCCTGCCGTTCACCCAGTTCGTGGACGAGGCGTCCGTGAACCAGGAGCTCTGGCGAGGGATCCACCGCCAGGCTCGGCTGCCTGAGTGGGCCATCGCCGAAGCCACGCGGCAGGCGCCGCGCCGCTGGCTGGTACTCGCTGAGGACTGGTGCAACGATGCGGTGAGCGTGGTGCCGGTGCTGGCCAGGCTGGCCGACGAGGTGGACGGGATCGACTTGAGAATCCTCCGGCGCGACGAACACCCCGCGGTGATGGACGAGTACCTCAGCGAGGGTGGTGCCCGCGCAATTCCAATCGTCATCGTCCTCGATGAACTTTGCGAGGAACTGGGCCACTGGGGATCGCGGCCGAGCGTCCTGCAGCAATGGGTGCTGGCCAACCGCGATCTTGAGAAGCCGGCTCGCAACCTGGAGATCCGGAAGTGGTACGCCCGCGACCGAGGCGAGACGACGCTGCGGGAGGTGCTGGCGGTGGGCAGTAAGCGGTAAGCAGTGAGCAGTGAGCAGTATCAAGGGAACAGGGAACAGGGAACAGGGAATAGGGGGCCGGGAACAGGGAGCCGTGCCAGTATGGGGTGTCATCCCGAGTGAGGACCGACAGGTCCGAGCGAGGGATCTTGTTACCCGAGCGCCGCTGTCGGGACGGTCCACCAGTACTCGCCGGCAAGATCCCTCACCCTCGCTCCGCGAGGGGTTCGGGATGACTCCGATGGCTGGCAGGCCTCCCAGTCCGGGCGAGGCATGCCTCGCCCCTACGGTGCCCTGTTCCCTGTTCCCTGCTTACTTCTTACCGCTCCCTGCTTACTGTTCCCCATTCCCCTTTCCCTCATTTCCTTTCCCATGTCTCATTCCCGTCTCCTTGCCGTCGTTGGCCGGATCCCGCGGGGCCGAGTGGCGACCTATGGCCAGGTGGCGACCCTGGCGGGATTGCCGGGCCATGCCCGGCAGGTAGGGTATGCGCTGCACGCGCTTCCCGATGGGAGCCGAGTGCCGTGGCATCGGGTGGTGAATGTGCGCGGCGAGGTGGTGGTGCGGGATGTGGGGGCGATGCCGACGCTGGCGGCGTCGCGCCAGCGGGCATTGCTGGAGGCGGAGGGGGTGGGATTTGACGCGCGAGGCCGGGTGGTGCTGCCGCGGTTTCAGTGGCGGCCGCGGGGTCGGAGTGGGTAGATGGGCAAGTTGGTCAGGTGATAGGTCTGAGCATCCACGCTCAGGGCCTCGAAAGGCGCACCGCTTCAATGTTTTCTTTCCACCAACCAGATGCGCGTTGAGCATCCCACGTGTCAGCCAGTTGGCAGGCGGCAACGCGGCGGCTGAACTCCTCGGCCGACGCGGGCCGGTCATCCGGCGCCTTGGCCAGCGCGGCCAGGATCAATGCCTCGAGGTCGGCGGGAAGCGCGGTCCCGAGCCGTGCTGAGGGGGCGATGGGTTCCGTGTAGCCGTGCTGGTACATGACCTGGATCGGGCTGGGCCCCTCGAAGACGGTGTGCCCGGTCAACAGGAAGTATCCCACGCAGCCGAGGGCGTAGAGGTCGGCACGCCGGTCGACCGGATCTGAGGAGGAGGCCATCTCCGGGGCCATGTAGGTCGGAGTGCCGGGTTGGCCGAACGGCGCGGAAAGCGCCACGGCGCCGGGCACTGGCTGGGTCTCGCGGCGCACCAGGCCAAAATCGAGCACCTTGACGAAATCCACCGCCAATCCGAGCTGGCAGAGCACGATGTTCGATGGCTTGATGTCGCGGTGGACCATGCCGCGCTGATGGGCCTCGCCCAGCGAGTCGCAGATCTGGGTGAGGATGTTGCGCACCCGCGCCGGTGGCAGCGGCCCAAAGCGCTCGACCAGGCGTTGCAGGTCGATCCCGTCCAAGAGTTCCATGACGTAATAGAGGGTGCCGTCCGCGGCGACACCGAAGTCGTACAGCGCCACGGTGTGCGGGCTGCGCAGCGCCGCGACGGCCTCCGCCTCCCGGTAGAACCGCTCCACGATGACCGCCGCCACCGTTGGCGACTCGGACAGCAGCTCCGGGCGAATCAACTTGACGGCCGCGGGCCGGGCGATCATGCGATGGGTGGCCTCGTAGACCTCGCCCATCCCTCCCCGGTCAAGCAGGCGCCCCAGCCGATAGCTGCCCAGCTCCCGTGCCGCTCCGGCCTCCCGGCCGAGCCGGCGGATCAAGGTCGCCGGCACCAGGGCCAGGAAGGCGCAGAGGTAGTTGGGGGCAAGCATCCAGGCCAGCATGCTCGCCAGTGCAAACCCTGACCAGGGGACCTCCACGCCGCGCAGCACGGCCAGGCCGAAGCCCAGCGCGTCCATCGAGGCCGCGAGCAGGCCAGCCACCAAAACCCGCCGTGGCGCCGCGGGGGCGATGGCCGGATAGACCAGGATGACGGCGGTGACCCAGGAGATCCGTGCGGCCTGCGGGGAGAGTTCGTAAAACATGATCAGGCTGATCAGGGCGGCGGTGAAGACTTCCATCACCAGCCCGAGGTCGAGAATGCGCGACGGCGTGGCCCGCAACCGTCCGATGCCATGAACAACGGCGAAGGAACCCGCTGCGCCGATCGCGGCGTAGATCCAGTTGGGATGCGGCCAGCCGGCGGTGCCCGGGAACTGGAGTTCGGCCCATTTCCCGCTGAAGGCGACATTCCCAAGGAGCACCAGCAGCCACACGGTTCCCGAGATCAGCGCGGCAGTCCGGACCCGTCCCACGGCGGAGGCAAGGACCGCCTCGGGTACGCCGCTCGTTCGGGTCGATGCGGACGACTGATCGGCCGTCGAATCCCCCGGTCGATCCGCCCGCAGGAACCACTGGGAAAGGCTGTCTGACATGGAATCCCCGGAGGGAGTGCTGTCGGGTATCCAGGCGGGGCGAGGACACCGCCCAGAAGGTAACGCTTCTTCGAGAAACTCGGCGCCTGGGGGCGAGCAGTCAGGAAGGAGCAGGGAAGGGGGAACAGGGAACAGGGAACAGGTAACCGCAAGGCCTGTCGGGGGAGCACTCGGCAGGGGGGTGCCACCGACCGCCCACCTGTTCAGGTGATCCGGGGGCTATCGGTCAGGCCGCAACGCCTCGATCCGTCGACGCACCTCGGTCACCCCGGGCTGCAGTTCCGGATCGGCACCGCGCCATTGCTCCATAAATCGTGCGTAGTAGTGGAGTGCCCGGGCGCGGTCCCCGCTCGCTTCATGGAGTTCTCCCAAGCGGCGATACATCCCCGCAGCGCCATGGGTGGCATCCCGGCTGATCCGGCCCAGGTACGGGGTCTCGAGGTACCGCTCGAAGCTGGCAATCGCCGAGTCCGCCATGCCCGCCTGGTCAAACGCACGACCGACCGCCGCGTCACGGCAGATGCCGCACATGTGCACCGGGCCGTCGGGCAGCCGGTCGGCCTGCCGGAACTCCTCCAGCGCCAGCAGCGGCTTCCCCTCGGCCAGGGCGATCTCCCCGAGCACAGCATGGAGGGCGGGGCGGGCGGCACGCCGAAGCACTGTGGTGCGGGCGTCCTGGTCGAACTGCCGGAGGACCTCGCGGGCACGGTCGGGTCGGCCTCCCTGGGCAAAGGTCTGTGCCACGAGGAAGTAGTACAGTTCCCCCCAGAGGTAGGTGGCCGAGACCGCCGTGGTCACCAGCGGGAGGGAGTGCAACGGCGCCCGCGCCAGCGTGGCCTCCAGCCGCCGGAGTCCCCGCTCGCGCTGGTCACGGTGCCAGATATCCAGCCAAGCCGCCCAGATCTCAGCGCCGACCGTGTCGGAAAGCGCACCACGAGCCCGGTTGGCGTCCGCGGCCGCTTCGCGGGCCACGGCCGCCTCGGCGAATTGACCTCGTGCGACGTGAAGGTCAGAGAGCAGAAAAAACCCTTGCAGGCGGCGCGTCTGGGGTGCCTCGGTCAGGTCCTGCTCCACGGCGTGCTGGGCAGAGTCGAACTGGCCACGGTTGTACTGGTAGAACGCCACTCGTCCCCGTCCCAGGGTGGGGGGAGTCCGCCCTGAAGCCATGCCCTCCACCAGCTCGGCCTCCTCACGCTTCTTCTGGGCATAGAGGACATTGGTCAGGCCGGCATATGCCATGAACTGGTGATTGCCCCGGTCAATCTGCCACCGGAAGAGCGACTCCGCCCGCGCGTACTCGCGGCGCGACTGGTACAGCAGCCCGAGCTCGGTGGCGAATCGTGCCGTGTCGATTCGGAGGCCGGCCTCGTAAGCCTCGGCGGCCAGCAGCCGGTTGTGCCCCGGCCCGGTGCGGAAGTAGGAGCCGAGGATCGCGTAGCGTTCCGGCTCGGGCAGTCGGTCCCGGTGGCGGTAGGCCTGCTCGTCGGCATGATTGGCGAGCTCTCGGGGCATCCCTGCGGCGAGGCGATAGGCGGCCGCCAGGGTGCTCCAGGCGCTGGCAAAGCTGCTGTCGGCCCGCAGCGCCTCCTGGAGGAGGCGGATGGCCGTGGCGTAGTCCTGCTCAACATGGAGGGCGTGGGCACCCTCGACGTACTTGCGGAGGGCCTCCAGGGAGGGGGTGGTGACCTGGGTGAGTGGGGGGCTGGCGCGAACCATCCGGAGCGATTCGCCGATCCGGCTGCGCAGCTGGCGCGTGAGCTCCCCAATGGTGGGAATCAGGTCCGCCAGACTGGACGTCGCGTGGACTGAGGTCAGCGGCTCCCCATCTGCCGCCACTAGGCTGAGCGTGATGACGAACTCATCACCGAGTGAGGCGAGGCTGCCCTCGATGACGGCGGGAATCCCCTCGCGCAGGGCCATCTCCCGAGCCAAAGCTCGCCCTAGCGGTGCATCGGCGGGCTGCTGCATCCGCTCGAGTGCCGCACGGATCGTCGGGGCGGGGACGATGGTGACCACACGCGATTGGCCCAGCGCGGTCCGCACCAGCTCGGCCAGCACACCACCGAGCCCGGGGTCCGCCTCACCGTGGATCTCGAATTCGGCGATGAGGAGGGGAGCCGAGCGTTCGAGTTGCCCCGACGCGATCAGTGACGCGGCTGGTGCCACGGCCCTGGAGAGGAGGAATCCGGCCACCAGAAGCCCGAGCACTCCGGCGCCGACCACCCCTCCCCGCCCTCGCCACCGGCGCGCGGGGGTGGGGTCCGCCGCCACCGGGAGGCCCGTTGGAGTCTCCTGCGGGAGGGGCTCGCCGTCGGTTGGCAGGTCACGGGGGGCCGGGCTGAGGGCGGCGGCCACTGGCGGGTCGCCCGCGGGCGCCACTGGTGCGGCCAAACGGAGTTCCCGGACCAGGGCGACCACGGCGGGATCCGGAGGGGCGTCGAGCTCGCTGCGCATCAGCTGCTCGTAGATCCGCGCATGCTGGAGTGCGGCCGCGCGCTCGCCGGCGCGATCGAGCGCCCGCATCAGTCCCACCGCGGCCCGGGCGTTGAGCGGGTCGGCGGTGGCCAGGCGTCGCCAGGTGGCCACCGCGGCCTGCGGATTCCCGTGGGCCCCCTCGCGCTCGGCGAGTGTCGTGAGGGCCCGGGTGAATTCCTGGGCCAATCCCCCCCGTTCCGTGTCCACCCAGCGCTCGAACCCGTCACACCCCTTCAGAAAGAAGCCATCCAGGAAGGGCCCGGTATAGAGGGCGGCGGCGGCCTCGAGATCACCCCGGCTGAGGGCGTCCCGGAATTCGGTCACGTCCGCGGTGACCTGTTCGTGATTGAGGCGGAGATCGGCCGAGCCCAGGATGGCGTCGGGGGCGTCGAGGCGAGCCCGGATCGTCCGGACCAGCTGCTTCAGGGAAGTTCTCGCGTGCTCCTGGTCGCTATCCGGCCAGAGCAGGGCGAGCAGGGTGTCCCGGGAGACGCCGCGCCTGCTGGCGGCGAGCAAGGTCAACAGGGCCAAGGACTTACGCTGTTCCATCAGGGCGTCGTCGCGCTGGCCGTCCCGGGTCACCCGACACCCGCCAAAGGTCTCCAGTCGCAGCATACGGCCCCCAGATACACCACATCACCGAGAACTCACCGAGAACTCCCGGCCAAGTCGTAGTATAGCTGGCAATCGTGGTGTCCAGCAACGCGCATTGCCACCGTTGGGTACTGTGGCACGGGCGCACCACCCCGATATCGGCGCACCATCTCTGCGCCAGACAACCATCCCTTCCAGGAGCCCTCTCATGTCTTGCGCACGAATGCAGTCCGGTGCAGCGGCGATCCTCGCAAGTGCCGTCCTCGCCTGTGGAGCGCCACCCACCGCGGAATCCCCCGATGTCGTCCGGCCGCAACTGGCCCTGAGCGCCGCTGCGACGGTGGAGGTCGTGATGAGCGGGCTGGCCAGCCCGCGCGGCCTGGCGTTTGGCCCCGAGGGCGCCCTCTATGTGGTGGAGTCGGGCACCAACACACGGAATGGCGGTTGCGTTGACTACCTCGAAGGCAGCACGCCAGCCGTCAGGTGCTACAGCGGCACGGGCGGGGTGAGCCGATGGTGGAAGGGGGCGCAGACCCGCGTCATCAGTGGTCTCCCCTCGACCTACATCGTCGGAAGCGGGTTTGCCGCGGGTCCCCAGGCGATCTCCTTTGTGGGTCGCGGCAACGGGATGGTGGCCATGGGCTGGGGCGGTGATCCGGACTTGCGGGCCATACTGGGCGGACCGGCGGCGATCCTGGGCACGCTGATCCAGCTGCATCCGCGCGGGGGGTATCGGGTGGTGGCGGACGTCGCGGCGTATGAGAGCCAGGCCAATCCCGGCGGTGGGCTGGCCGACTCCAATCCGAACGGCGTCCTGGCGGAGGGTAACCGGACCTATGTGGTGGACGCGGGTGGCAACTCGCTGGTCGAGGTTGGCGCCAACGGGGCGATCTCGCTGGTCACCACCTTCCCGGCCACCCCGGCGCCGGCGCCGTTCATGAGTGCCGAGGCGGTCCCGACGCGGGTCCGTCGCGGGCCCGATGGCGCGCTCTATGTCAGCACGCTCTCCGGGGTGCCGTTCATGGACGGCAGCGCGAAGATCTACCGCGTGGTTCCAGGCCAGGCACCCACACCCTACCTGGAGGGATTCAAGGCGATCACGGACTTCGCGTTCGGAGCCGACGGCAGCGTGTATGTCGTGCAGTTCGCCACCGGCTTTCTCTTCTTCCCCTCGCCGGGGGTGCTGATCCGCGTGGCGCCGAATGGTGTCCGGACCACACTCGTCAGCAACCTGTTCCACCCCACCGGGATCGCCATCGGCGCAGATGGGGCGATCTATGTCTCCAATCGGGGTACCTCAAGCGTGGCCGGAGAGGTGTTGCGGATCGTGCCGTAGCCGGGCGCTCACCTGTGCCGTCGAACCCGGAACGTTCCCCGTCGCTATCTCCCACGAGGTGGGGGTGGCCTGAGCGGAACAAGACAATTTCCTCTTCCTTGGAGGATCTGAGCCATGCAGCACACCACCTCAAGATTCGTGCTCCCGGTCGCGGCACTGCTGCTCGCCTGCGGCGGCGACTCACCAACCAACCCCGGCCCGCCGCCGCCGCCTCCGCCGGCGGGGGTGCTTACCAGCGTCCTGCTGAGCCCGACCTCGGCCAGCCTCTTCACGGTCGCACCCGGCACCTCGGTCACCATCGCCGCGAGCGGGCGCAACCAGAACGGTCAGCCGATGTCCGGCCTCAGCGCCGCGACGTTCTCCAGCGACAACCCGGCGGTCGCGACGGTGAACGGCACCGGGCTCGTGACCGCGGGTGCTGTCGGCAACGCGCAGATCACCGTCTCGCTCAGCGCCGCCGGCGTGACCCGCACCGCCAACGCGGCGATCAGCGTCAAGGTCGCTCCTGCGAGCGCCACCGTGCGGGCACCCGACACCTCGTTCCTGCCACAGAACATCGACATCGCCGTTGGCGGAACGGTCACGTGGGCGTTCGAGGCCCGGCCGCACAACGTCATCTTCTCCGCCGTGGTCGGAGCGCCGGCGAACCTGGACGCCTTCTCCAACAACAGCGCATCAAGGACGTTCACGACCAACGGCGTCTTCCCCTACGTGTGTGAGTTGCACTCGGGCATGAGCGGAATAGTCACGGTGCACTGAAACGCGGATATCCAGAGCGGATCAGCGAGGCCCGCCGCGGGCACGTGCGGCGGCAACTCGCCGTCCGCGCTCCGCCAGATCACGCTCCCCGGACCGTCACTCGCTCGACATGGGCTGGCGCTCCACCGCCGGGCATCCTGGTCGGGGCGTGCAGATGCGCCGCCCCACCGTTAATTTGCGCTCACCCCGATCCTCGGATTCCCTTACCCTGGGGGACCCATGACCGCTCCCAGCGATGCCGGCCACAAGGCGGTGCTCCACCAGCTCCTTGCCGCCAACGGGCTGACGCCAGACCCCACCCGCACTCCCTCCACCCCGAGGAGAACCTGATGCTGTTCTCCGATCGCAGCCTGTGGACGATGCTCCACGGCCTGGTGTTCAGCGGCGGCGCCCTCGTGCTGCTGGTCACCGCCCTGTTCTCACTCCGCGCCATGGCGGCCGCGCCCGGCGCGATCGTTCCGCCGCGACAGGCCAACGCCTTCAGCGGTCTGCTCATCGCCATCGCGGTCCTGCTCTGGCTCGCGGTGATCGGTGGCACCTACATCGTCTTCCCGATGTATCGCGCCACCCCGCCTGAGGGGGTCACCGCCCTGGCCGAGTACCCGCGGGCCTTGCTGTTGGCCAATCCGGACACCCGCTGGCTCCACGCGTTCGGCATGGAGATCAAGGAACACATGCCGTGGATCGCCGCGATGCTGGCCACCGCCGCCGCGGTCGTGGGCCGGCGCCACCGCGCCACGCTGCTGGCGGATGCCGGCCTGCGGCGGCTGACCGGCGCCCTCCTTGCTGTGTCCCTGCTGCTCGTGGCGGGCGTGGCGCTGCTCGGCACCTTCATCAACAAGGTCGCGCCCCTCTGGTAGGGGAGACTGGAGCGGAATGATGTCTGCGGAAATGCACGCCCCCGAAACCGCGGCAGCGCACGGTGCCAGCATCGCCGCCGTCATGGCGGCCGGGATTGGCGCCCTGGCGATGGGGCTCTTCGTGATTGCCAACGAGGCCGGGATCTACAGCGCGCCATCGCTGTACGCCGGCGCCGGCGGCCTCTCGGGCCGTTCCACCTTTGCCGTGATCACCTGGCTGGTGGCGTGGGCGGTGCTGCACCGTCGGTGGAAGACAGGCGGCCCCGACAGCGTCACGGTGCTGCGATGGACGCTGATCCTGACGGTGATTGGCGTGGTACTCTGTTTCCCGCCGGTGTGGGGCCTGCTCGGATGACGCTGCGGTGAGCCAGGCGCCAGGTCCCTCGCCGGGAATGGCGGCGCTGCTGTACCTCGCGCTCTTCCTCGGCGGCGGCCTGCTGGGGAGCCAGCTGGCGAGGGCAATGGCGCCGGGGTCAGGCCTCGCCGAGCTGGTGAGCTTCCTGGCGCTCCCGGCGGCGTTCATGGTTGGGATCATTGCCTGGGCTGGTGCGGCATTGCCGGCAATGGTCCGCGGCCTGGTGCGGATGATCCGCGATGGTGGCAGGAGGTCCCGCAGCGATGGAAGACTGGACGAGCCTGTTATCGTACCGGGCTCGTTCGCCTTCGTCCCGGTGGCGCTGGTGATCACCGGTGGAGCCGGGCTCCTCGTCGCGATCCTGAGCCGCACCCACTCGTTCCTGGCGGTGCTGGGGCTCTACCTGCTCATCGGGGCAGGATACGGATCACTCTGCTGGCGGCTGGCCCGGATCGGCTGGCTGCAATTTCCGCGGGAATAGCCGGGGTTGCCGGATCCTGACGCCGGCCGAATCCCGGCCCCTCGCTACGGCTGCCGCCGCAGCATGTAATATCCGCCGCCCTGATCAAAACGCAGCAGCGTGGCTGGCCCGCTGTTGTCCTCACGAGTGAACGTCAGGATGCTGCTGCCAGGCCGGAAGGCCCACCCCTTCACCCACGGCAGCGGCTGGCTGGCGCCCCCGTTGATCGATGCCGTAAGCCCCTCCGCCGACTGGGTAATCTCGACGACCATCTCCCGGCCGCGCGAGGGGCCAATGTAGCGGCCCACCAGCGGCGCGGCATCCCCGGTGAATGGCCGCGCCGTTTGGCGCTGCCCAGGAAGGATTTCCGCGGCGAGCTCCGCGGCGATAGCCTGGGGGCTGACCGGCCCCTGGCTGTTGATGAGCACGACGACGGCGAGTTCGGCGTCCGGGTACCAGCCGGCATAGGCAACGAACCCCTCGATCGCGCCGCCATGCCCGATCAGCGTCTGGCCACGCAGGTCCTGGCCCACCGCAACGCCCATGGCATAGCGGAGCGGCGTGCCGTCCGCCAGCGTGGCGGCGGTGGTCATCTCGGCGTAGGAGCGCGGTGACAACACCTTGCCGCCATGCAGCGCGTGCAGCCAGGTCACCATGTCCCCGGCGCTGGAACAGAGCGAACCGGCCGCGTAGGGCCACTTGTAGTGGAAGTAGGACGCCCGCCGGGTCTCGCCCGCGCGCATCTGGTAGCCATGGACTCGGCGCGGCGTCACCTCGAGCTGGTCGCAGTACCGCGAGCTGGTCATGCCGAGCGGGGCAAAGATCTGCTGCTCTACGTAGTCCTCGTACGACATGCCGCTGACCTTCTCGACGATCAATCCCAGGAGCCAGAAGCCGGAGTTGTTGTAGATCATCGCCTCGCCAGGCGCGAAATCGAACGGCTGCCTGGCGATGAGGGCCAGCCCGCTGTCGCGCGGGAAGTCGGAGGTGTAGAGGGTGCGGAACTCCGGGACCTCGGTGAGGCCCTTGATGCCGGAGGTGTGGTCGAGCAGGCGGCGCACCGTGACGCGGTGGCCCTGGGTGGGGAAGTCGGGCAGGTAGGTGGTGATGTCAGCGTCGAGGTCGAGCTTGCCGGCGTCACGCAGCTGGAGGATGGCCGCGGCGGTGAACTGCTTGGTGACCGAGCCGATGGCGTAGACGGCGCCGTCGGGGGTGGGGACATCGAGCTCCAGGTCCGCCTTGCCGTAGCCCTTGAGGAGCAGGGTGTCGCTGCCGCGGACCACCGCCACGCTGATGCCTGCCGCCCGGCCCTCGCGCACCGGATCGGCAACCAGCGAGTCCAGCGTCCGGACCAAGGTGGCTCGATCGGTCTGGCCGTGGAGGGCCGGAGCCGCCAGCGCCGTGGCGGCGAGGAGGGTGAGGACGGTTGAAACTCGACGGATCAGCATGATCGGTGCTCCTGAGAGTGTAAGACAGTCCAACAGCCTTGGTCAAAACTGGTCAGGTCCGAGCCGCCGCACTCCGGGCAAACTATCAGCCAGCTCAGGCAAGATCCCTCACCCTCGCTCCGCGAGGGGTTCGGGATGACTCCGATGGCTGGCAGGCCTCCCGGTCCGGGCGAGGCATGCCTCCCGGTCCGGGCGAGGCATGCCTCGCCCCTACGGTTCCCTGTTCCCTGCTCCCTGCTCCCTGCTCACTGCTACGCGACATCCATCCGTCTCAGCTTGCGAATCGTCAACCAGACAAACCCGGCGAAGACCGCGGCGGTGGTGATCACCACCAGCGTCAGCCCCACGTGGTTCGATTCCGCAAACCGCCTCGCATCGAGCCCGTGCATCAGCGCCAGGGCATGGTAGCGGATGCTCAGGATGCGGACTCCCGCCACGAACCCGGCGAAGAAGCCTTCCCAGAGCACGATGTAGAGCAGCCCGATGCCGATGGCCTGGGTGCTGACCAGGCCGAGCCAGAGGAAGGCTGCGGCATAGAGGGCGACGCCGACCAGGGCGGCGGTCGCAGTGGCGGCGACGGCCTGGAGGTCTCCGAGGAAGGCGAGATGGCTGGCCAGCGTGGCGCTCACCACCACAAACGGCGCGGCAACGGTGATGGTGGCCAGCAGCTTGGGCACCACGATCTGCCAGCGAGGCAGCGGCGTCAGGGTCAGGTTGGCAAGGGTGCGATCCTCCACCTCGTTGCCGAAGGCCGCTGTGGCGATGGCCAGCACCACCAGCGGCGCGATCGCCCCCGCCAGCAGACCGTTGAAGACCACCATCTCGAAGGCAGTGACGGTGGGCGCGCTGTCGGACCGGAGGACCAGCAGCGTCACCACGACCGGCAGGGCGGCCAGCACGGTCAGGATGATCAGCCGCCAGCGGCCAGTCAGTTGGCGCAGGGTGAGCGCGTAGACGCTGCCCATCTACCGGTCCACCAGGTAGCCGAAGACACTCTGCAGCGAATCATCCAGCGGCTCCACGCGCCGCAGGCTGATCGATGCCGACTGGGCCAGCACCGGCAGCGCCATCTGCAGCGCGGCCACATTGCGGCTGAGGATGACCACCGCACCGTCAGGATCCACGTTCACCGCCTCCACGGCGTCGAGGGCCACGACCTCGGCCGCCAGCCGACGCGGCGCGTCGCAGAGCACCCGCACATGGTAGGGCCGCTCGTTGAGCGCGGCGCGGATGGCGCGGAACCCCCCCGAGGCCGCCAGCTTGCCGTTGATGATGAGCAGGACCGTTTCCGCCAGTTGCTCGACCTCTTCCAGGATGTGGGACGACAGCACGATGGTGCGGCCGTCCCGGGCCAGGTCGTGAAGCAGTTGCTGGAAGTGCACGCGCTGGCGCGGATCGGCGCCGTTGAGCGGCTCGTCGAGGATCAGGATTTCGGGGTCGTGCACCAGCGTGGCCGCCAGGCGCATCCGCTGGCGCATGCCACGGGAATAGGTTCCCATCGGGCGGTGCTGGGCATCGGCCAGGTCCACCATGGCGATCGCCCGATCCACGGCGGGCTCCAGAGAGGTCACCCCGCGCAGACGGCCCATCATGCGCACGAATTCGCGACCGGTCATGAAGCCGTACACCGTCTCGTGCTCGGACATGACGCCGATCCGCTTGTAGAGTGCGGGATTGTCGCGCACCGGCTCGCCGAAGATCCTCACCGTGCCGGTGGAGACATCGGCCAGGCCCGTCATCATCCGCAGCAAAGTGGTCTTGCCGGCACCGTTGGGGCCCAGCAACCCGGTGATCCCGGGCCCGATGTCGAAGCTGATCTCGCTGACCGCCACGACGCTCCCGAACCACCGCGAGACGCCCTGGACGCTGATCACTGGCGTCGTGCTCATGGCGTCAACCTCCGGTACCGTGCCCAGAGGATCGCCGCCGGCACGAGGGTCCACAGGAAATACCAGCCCACCAGCGCCGCGGCGGGGAAGCCACGAGCCGGCGCGTCCTCCGTCAGTTCGCTCACATCAGCAAAGATCACGTCGTTCACATGGACCGGGATGTTGGTCAGGTTGAACATCGAGATCCACTGCCCGGCCAGGCCGCCGATCTCCTGCGAGAGGCCGGCGGTGAAGGGCGTCAGGATCACGAAGAGCCCCACCAGGAACACCGAGGCATAGGCCCGGCGGGTGGTGAACGAGGCGGTGAGCAGCGCAAGCGTGGTGATGAACGCCGCCATCACGACGCCGGCCAGCAGGAAGCGCGGGATGTCCAGCCAGTGCGCGGCAAGGTACGCCGCCGGGTCGGGGTCGCCCATGGCCAGACCCGCCAACAGGATGATCTGCGGCAACCACGCCGACGCCAGCATCACGCTGAAGAACGCCAGCCACCGGGCTGCCACGTAGTCGGTGCCGGTCAGCGGCCGGACCAGGTAGAGGTTGATGACCCCTTCCCGGCGGTCCCGGCAGAGCAGCTCAGGACCGACCACCGCCGCGAACACGTACATGATGATCGACGCGATGCCATAGAAGTCCACGTGCGACGGCAGCCCCATCTCCGCCGAGGCACCGGGGCCTCCCAGCCGCTCGGCGGCGCCGGCGATCAGCGCCATGATCAAGGCAATGCCGCACAGCAGCGCGATGAACAGCCAGGGTAGCACCATCGCGCGGGCGCCGCGGCCGAAGCCGAGCGCGGCCCGTACCCCGTCTCGATACACGGCGGAACGGGCGCGGGAGCGGCCCTCGCGCACGCCGGTGTAGCGCTGGTAGCCGATATCGAAGACGGTGCCGCCCTTCGCCTCCGCACTCATGCGCCACCCCCGCGGAACAGCTCCGTCAGGGCGTGGCGCTGCGGCGCCATCCGCCGCAGCGGCGCGCCCGCCTCCACCAGGGCATCGCGTACATGGTCGTACACCGACTCATCGGGCCCCTCGATGGTCAGTCCGCCGTGACTCGCCGCGACCACGATGCCGCGCCGTTCCAGCGCCGCCACCACCTGCTCGCGGTTGGCGTCCACCTCCAGGAACACCGTCTCGGTGTCGCGGGTGAAGCTCTGCACCTCGCCGGATTGCACCAACTGCCCGCCTTCGAGCACGATGATCCGGTCGCAGGTGCGTTCCACGTCGGACATCAGGTGCGACGACACCAGCACGCTGATCCCGAATTCGCGGTGGGTTTTCCGCACCAGGGCCAACATCTCCTCGCGGCCCACCGGGTCGAGGCCGGCAGTCGGCTCATCCAGGAAGACAAACGCGGGATCGTGCACCAGCGCCTGGCCGAGCTTGACGCGCTGCTTCATGCCGGTGGAGTAGCCACCCATGGCCCGGTAGCGCTCCTCGAACAGCCCGGTGTGCCGCAGGGTGTCAGCCGCCCGGGTGCGCGCCGCACTGGGCGGCAATCCGCTGACCTCCGCCATGTGGGTCAGGAACTCGGCGGCGCTGACCTGGCTGGGCAGGCAGTCGTGTTCGGGCATGTAGCCGAGCCGCCCGCGCACGCTGACGCTGCCCGACGCCGATTCGCCGAGCACCGTGGCGGTGCCAGAGGTGGGCTGCACCAGGCCGAGGAGGATCTTGATGGCGGTGCTCTTGCCGGCGCCGTTTTCGCCCAGGATGCCGGTGATCCCTTCGGGAATGCTGAAGCTGACGTCGTTGAGTGCCACGACGTTGCCGTAGTGCTTGGTGAGATTCTGGACGCTGAGCAGTGCGGTCATGGCGCCGGCTCGGCGGGACACGCGGGCGTGTACCCGAAGCGACAGGCCCGGCCGACCAACTCGGCGGCGCGTGGGGGCGAGGCGGTAACGCCAGTGCCGCTCTGGTACATGACACCCAGGCGGTAGCAGGCCTCGCCGTGGCGCTGGTTGCAGGCGCTGCGGTAGAGCCGCACGGCTTCCTCGTCGTTGCGGGTGACGCCCTCGCCACTGGCATGCAGGACGCCGAGCCGGAAGCAGCCGGTGCTGTTGTCGGCGTCGCAGGCCTTGCGGAAGAGGTCGGCGGCGCGGGCCGGGTCTGGCGGCACGCCGAGTCCGTCCGCGTAGATGGTGCCCAAGCCGACACAGCCGGTCGCGACGTCGCCGGTGCAGGCTTGGTCGAATCGTGCGGCGGCCATCTGGTAGTCCTGCGCCACGCCAGCCCCGGCGGCGTAGTGGGTGCCTGATTCGGCACAGCCGGGCGCGTCGCCGCCGGTGCACGCCTGCTCGAACAAGGCGAGGGCACCGGTGGTGTCTGCCCGGGTACGGTGAAGCAGGCCGAGCCGGGTGCAGCCGATCATGGCGCCACCCTGGCAGGCCTGATCGTAGAGCGAGGAGGCGCGGGTCGAGTCGCGCTCGACGCCGCTGGCGTTCAGGTAGAGGGTGCCGAGCGAGGCACAGCTTTCCGGCTTGCCGGCGGTGCAGGCCTGGTCGAAGACGATGGCGGCGGTGGGGGCATCCCGCAGGACGTTCTGGCCCCGCAGGAGGCGTTCGCCGAAGTCGTTACAGGCGTTGGGGTTACCGGCGGCGCAGTCGGCCTGGAGCTCGCCGGCCTCGCGGGTGCCGGGGTGGCAGCCGGGGGTGGCAAGGATGCTGAGGGCCAGGAGCAGGGCCGCGGGGGCGAGTCGGGGTGTGGGCATGGGCTGGGGGGACTTACGAGCCCACCAGCCGGGAGGTTTCAGGTTGAATCGTTCAGGGGTGGCCGATGTTGGGATGGCCTAGGGGGGAACGACCCGATATTCCACCGGGATCTGGACGGCGGTGCCCGGGTTCCTGGGGCCGGCCTGACCCCATACCACCAGAAACTCGACGGGGTTGACCAGCCCCGTGCCGCCGGGCCCCGTGCCGATGGTGACCCACTCCGAGGTGCCGAGGGTAGCCAGGGACCCGCCCGGGGTGCGGGCCTGCACGGAGTGTGTGCCTCCACCCGGGGGGCTGAACGGTTCGGTGAGGCGGGTCTGGAGCTGGTAGGGTCCGTTATGTCGAGTGGTGACGGTCCCGTGGACGAAGAGATCCCCACCCGGCAGGCGGTTGCCGGGGGTGAGCTGGCTGATAGCCAGCACGGCGCCGAGGCTGGGCACGACCGCGGTGACGGTGTTGGTCTGGGATTGCTGGGCCGATGCAGGGGCACCCAGCGCCAGAAACAGCAGGCCTGCCGGAGCCCACGCAGCGGTGGCACGAAAACCGATCGGCATGAAACCCTCCTCCCCACCAGAACGTGATCGGGTCTTGTTTCCCGCCACCGGAAATTCCCGGTGGCGGGGTTCGGGGGTCATCCTGCGTTTTGGAATTATCGGCAGTTCCGATTCTCCCCACTCCCAGGAGGTACCAGATGCGCACCAGAACAAGCCTTGCCGCCGCGGTGGCGGCGCTGGCAGCGATGACCGCGGCGCCGGCAGGCGCGCAGGACAGTTGTGATGCAGCGGGCGGTTCGTGCTCGTTGAATCATTATGTCAGCGCCACTGTCCCGACGATCGCTGAGCTTACCAATCAGACCCCGGCGATCCTCTTTCCTGTGACGGCCGCGGACTTTGACAATTCTGATGGAGTGAACATGGGTTTTCTCATCCTGGAGGTGTCCGCGAATGTCCCCTGGACGCTGACTGTAGCCACTGCGACCGGCTTCTGGGCCGGCCCGACCGGGGACACCAAGCCGAGTCAGGAATTGAGAATCACCCCTGATGGGGGATCGCGACTTGATCTGGCCACGACGCCACAAAACCTATTTTCGGGGACAGCCGGGGAAAGTCTACCCTTGGCGGAGTACAACTCGCTTTGGAGCCTCCTGACAGACCCGCCGGGAAATTATGAAATCACGGTGATCTTGACCCTCTCGACGCCGTGATCAGCTCACGTGCGGCGGGTTCACCCGGGTGCCATGCGGCACCCGGGCGTGCCCGCGCCCTGCGCTGGCTGGTCGGGGGGGCACTGGTACTCGCGCCATGCACCGCGGCCACCGCCCAGCTCACCGTGGACCAGTTGAGCATCGTATTCCGGTTGACCCCCGGCGAGCCCAGGCTTGGCGTGCTCACGTTGCGCAATGATTCAGACCAGCCACTCCAGGCGATGATCGGTCTCCACGACTGGGATCGCAATCTCGATGGCACCAATCAGTGGCACGCCCTGGGTACCGTACCCGGATCCTGCGGCGACGCCCTGGAGGTTTTCCCGCCAACCGTAAACCTGCCACCGGGTGGCACGCAGGCCATCCGCATCACGATTGATTCCACTTTCCGGCCTGAGCGGGAATGCTGGGCTGCGGCGATGATCGAGACCGCCGCGCCGCCGCCAAGCAGTGGCATGAGTGTGGTGCACCGGATGCGCACCGCCACCAAGATCTACGTGCAGCCCCCTGGTGTGGCACCGATCGGTGCGGTGGAAGGCCTCCGGGTCGGCGCCATGTCAATCCAGGGAGACTCGGTGCGGGCGGTCGAGGTGGTCGTGGCGAACACCGGCGGGCAGCACTTCGAGGGCCAGGTGGAGCTCCAGATCCGCACGCCAGACAATCAGGTGGTCGAGGCGCTGCCGCTTCCTACGGCCTATGTCCTGGGCGGGGCGCGGGTGCGGGTCCGCGCCGCGTTTCCGGATCTCCCTCCCGGCCGCTACCTCCTCCTGGCCGTGGTGGACTATGGCGGCGCGGAGCTGGCCGCCGGACAAATCGAGTATCGCGTGCCATGACCAGCCGGGGTGGTGCCCTCGCGTGCCTCCTCCTGGCCGCGGCCCCCGCCGCCGGCGTGGCGCAGAGCATGTCGGTCACCGGCTCGGTGGACCTCATCTCCCCGGACAGCGTGGCCTATGACGTCGGCGCCAGCCTGCCTGGATCCTTCACCCTGATGGTCACTGGCTGCAGCGGGACCCTGGGTTGTCGGGTCTCCATCGAAAATCCCGTCGCAGCTTCTCCCGTGCCCATTACCCTCCAGTGGCGCCTGACGCAGGTCAACCAAGTTGGCACAGGGACGCTTGGATGCGAGGTCATGAGCCCGCTCCTGTCGTGGCAGGATCTCTCGCTAACCCCCGTACCGGTCATGGACACCGGCGCCATCAGCGAGCTCGACACCGGGTGTGCGGCCACCCTGGAAGTCCGGGCAGTCAACCTCGATTACACCGCCCACCAGTACACCACCCCCTCGACGACCTACTGGCGGGACATCCTCTTCCGGACCGTCAACAAGTGAAGCCGCCGCTCGGCGTTCTCGCGGCCCTTGCCCTGGCCGGTGTGGCCGGAATGCCTGAACCGGCCGCAGGCCAGGGTGTCAGCCTGGCGTCGGCGGACCGGATCGCGATGATCACACGAGGCGACGAAGTGCGCACAGCCAGTGCGGTGACCGTCGTGTCAAAACCGCCCTCCTTCGAGACCGTGGAGATCCCCCGGCCCGACGGGTTCCGTATCGGCCAGGCCCTGGAGTACCAGGTCATCTCCACCGGCGAGATGCCGATCCTCGGGGTGCTTCGCGGCACAATTCCGCCAGCCGGTTCGGGGTCGGTGCTGCTCACCCTGTCGGTGCCGCCACGCGCCCGCGCCGGCATCATCGAGGTGGCGAGAGTCCGCTTTACCGCACCAGGCATCGTCCCGGTGGAGGTGCCGGTGCAGGTCGAGGTGTCGCCGGCCGCGGCAATTGACCTGCATCTCCTGGACGGCACGTCCATGGTGGTCAGGGGCGAGCGCCTGCAGCTCCGGTACACCGTGGCCAATGTCGGTAACCGCGCCGAAGAGGTGACAGTTGCCGCCATCCTCCCCCCCGCCTGGCGTACGTCCGGGGAGCAACACAGTGCCATGACGCTCGGCGTCAACGAGATGCGGGAGCAGCTGCTGGTGCTGGAGGTGCCGGCCTCCGCTTCTACCGGGTCGGCGATCGTACGACTGGTCGCGACGATCGCGGGCCAGCCGGTGGCGACCGCTGAAGCGAGGGTGACGGTGCTGGATGCGCGGCGCACCACCGGATCCGGCCCGCGGCTTACCACCGGACTGGTGGCGGCTGCCGGGCCCTCCGACGGAGCCACCTACGCCTACACCGCCGCGATTGACGGCCAGTTGACTCCGGGCATCCGGATCAGGGGGCGGTTCCAGGGCTCACCCGAGCGATCCTCGGGTGGCAATCTCCTTTTCCACCGGCTTGGTGCATCGCGCTTGCCGTCCAGCCTGGAGCTCTCCGCCTCCTCGTGGCGGGTGGCCGTCGGGCACGCCGGGGCGCGGTTCAGCGACCTGACGGGAAACCAGGTCATGGGCACTGGTGCCACGTCCACCATTCGCAGCGCGCGATGGACCGCCACCGCGGTGGCCGCCCGCCCCGGCAGCGGCCGGGTCGGCGACCAGCGCGAAGGGCTGCTCGCGGGCGGCCGCCTGGAGTTCAACACCGGTTCAGTGCGCCTGGGCGCGACCGGATCGCACCTGGTGGAACGAGGATATGAAGAGAGGCGACTCGACGCGGTTGGTCTCGATGCCATGGCACCTTCGCTCTGGGGTGGGGAGCTTTCGGCCGAGCTGGCGCACCGCCGCTACGCGACAGGCGCGGGCCTCGGCTACTCCGCGCGGTTCGTGCGCCGAACCCCCACCGACAACCTCAGCGTCCAGGTTACCCATGCGCCGGGTGGCCGCCTGGCCTATGCGCAGGCCGCAGACCAGGTGAGCGTCTCTGCTGGCCGCGCATTGACCTCGTTCCTGGGTATCCACGGCGGCTACTGGCACAGCCGCGACGGCCGCACCAGCAGTTTCTCGAGCCTTGCCTCAGGGGGGTGGAACGGCAGCGCCAACCTGCGGATTTCCCAGGGGTTCAGCATGGGGCTGGGCGGGCGGCGTTCCAGCTTTGACGCTACCGGAGCCGCGGGGAGATTCTCGACCATCGAGGAGGCGGTCGAAGCGAACCTCAACATCCACACCGGCGCCGTGTATGCCCGCGGGCGCTCGACGATCGGAACGACCCGGCGGGAAACCGCGATCTCGCCAGATACCCCGGGGACCGTCGAGGCAGGCCGCCGCCTTACCCTGGACGGTACCCTCGGCGCGCGCAGCAGCGTCGGACATTTCTCGGTGGGTGGCCGGTATGAGCGCTCCGATGCGGCGTCAGGATCCATCCCCGTGCGCGCCGAGGTGAACCTGCGGGCAGGGGGCGTGCCGATCATCCGGCGGGGGGCGGTGCAGATCCGCGCGATGGCGGAGCTGCGCCAATCCTACTGGCCCGGCTTCGGGCCTGCGCGCACCGGGGTGGTTACGGGTCTCACGGCGGACCTGCCTCTGGGGTTCGCCATCGAGCTTGCCGCCGAGCGGAACCCGTTCTTCGTGGGGGCAAACGGCACAGCGGGGTGGCTCTATGGGGTGCGTATCGAGCGTTCCACTCGGTTGCCGGCCCTGGCCCGCGAGGAGACCCGCGGCGTGGTCTATCATGATGTGAATGGCAACGGCCAGCGCGACCCAGGTGAACCTGGGGTTGCGGGTGCCGTAGTCAATCGCGGCGGGGCAATCGCTGTGAGTGGGGAGCACGGGACATACAGCCTGCCCGGCACGACCGGTGGCTACGGGGCCCTCGATCCCTTCTCCCTGGGGCACGGGTGGATCACCGGTTCAGTGGGTGTTGTGGACGGGCGCCAGGAGATCGCGGTGATCCCCGTTGCGCCGGTCGAGGTCCTGCTCACGATTGACGATCCGCAGGGGCGCGGGATAGCGATTGACGTACTCACTCCCGCGGCGGTGCTGGCCCGCGACGAATCCGGCCGGGTGTGGGTGGCCCGGAGAGAGGGCGCCGCAAGGGCGTTTTTCGATGCCCTGCCCGCCGGGCAGTACACGATCGAGGTTGATCTCCTGGAAGTGCGGGAACCCCTCCGGGCAGTGGAGGCGATGCCGGCGTTCACCGTCCGGGCCGGTGCCCGCTCCACTCCGATCACGGTGCGCCTCAGTCCCCGGCAGATGCAGGTCCGTCAGCTGGAGCCCACCCCCACGCACGATCCGGGTGATCCGTCGCGATGAGGGTCCTCTGCTTCGGAGTGTTGGCGACCCTCGCGGCGGCCTGTGCCGTGCCACTCGATCCCTGCGCGCCGGAGACGAGTGTGGCTGGCAGCTGGCAGTACGCGGGCTTCCAGGATGCTCCCGTCTCCGCCGAACTCTCCGGCACCCTCGAGGTAACCTCGGAATCGTGCGAGGGATTCCAGGGCCAGCTCGACGTGGTTGAAGTGGATGGACTCGGCGCCACGCGACGGCTCGCCGGCCCGGTTTCCGGTCGGGTGCTCAGCCCGACGAGCCTGCGGTTTGACGCGTTTCTCGCCGGCGTTGCCCGCCAGCATATCGCCTCGCTCGGCCCGCAAACCGCCGGGGGCACCTGGGTGGTCGTCAGCGCGGGCGCTGAGTCGGCGCGGACCGGCAGCTTTACGGCGTTCCGGGGGCTGGCACCATGAACGCACCGTGGGTTGTCCGCCTGTGGCTTCTGGGAGTCATCGTGGCGGGTGCAGGTTCCCTCCACGCGCAGGGCACTACGACCACGGTCCGGGTGAATCTCCCCGTGACGGAGCCGATCACGAGGCTGCACATGTCCACCGCGACCACGGATTTCGGCACGGTGGGCCCTGAGGAGCTGATGGCCGGCCTGTCACAGATGGACGGCCCCCTGATAGATGTGAAGGCCAACCAGCCGTTCGTGGTGATGGTGGCTGCGGGTGCCGCGACCTTCGGCCCGGCGAGCAAGCCCAGTGCCGACCTCAGCTGGGCGCCGAGTGCGGGGGGGCCATACGCCGGGCTGACGACCACGGGGGCACAGGTGCTCTCGGCCGCCGGGGGCGCCCAAGTGGTCCAGCCGTTGTTCTTCCAGATGACCTGGCACCTGGCTGATGATCCGCCTGGTGCATACGACCTCGAACTGTTGATAACGATCTCGGCACCCTGATTCAGTCCGGGTTGAGCACACGCCGGAATCGGGCTGCCTGCTCAGGGGATCCGGAGGACTCGAGGAGGTCGGCTGTTTGGCCCAGGGAGAAGCGGGTGTCGGGGTCGAACTGCGCCCGAGGGCTTTCCAGAAACGTTGTGGCCCGCGCGAGCCGTGCTCGGCCGCGACCGACCTGACCCGAGATGAGGAGGGCGGTGCCGAGGTCCGCTTCGGCCACCGCTGTCCAGGTGTGCTCCCGGCCGATGGTGGCGACGTACGACTCCACACCAGCTTCCAGGAATGGAAGGGATTCGGCGGCCCGTCCGTGGCGCAGGAACCACCGCCCCAAGGACGAGTTGGCACTGCCCACGCGCCAGTGCCCCTCGGGCCATTCCTGTTCCGCCGCCGCAATCTGCTCGCGCCCCAGGGCCTCGACACCATCGAGCTTGCCCGCAAAATCCAGCACGGCCGCCAGGTTGTTTCGAAACATCAGCATGGTGGGATGCCCCGCCGATAGGCTCTGCCCGGCGAGCTGGAGTGCCTCACGATACGATTGTTCAGCGCCGGCATAATCTTCCTTGACCCGCAGCAGGTACCCCAGATTGTTGTGAGTCATCGCTCGAGCATAGGGTGCCACCGTCGCCTCACCTTCCTGCCGTCGCAAGACCTCCCGGTAGACCGCCTCCGCCGAATCGAGTTGCTTCGCCCCGCGCAGGACGAAGGCCAGTTGACCCAACACGGCGGTGTATCGCGCTCCGCTCGTGTCGCCGGTCGAGCGGAGCAGTCTCACACTTTGGGCAGTGAGCGCGATGGCCGAATCCAGATCGCCCAGATCACGCCGGACCTCTCCCATCGTGGACAGCAGGTTCGGGAAGGCGGAATCCGCCGGCCCCCGGGTACGGATCCGTAACTCCTTGTGCAGGAGAGAATCGGCGGCGACAAAATTCCGGCCCTCACGTCGGATGATCGCGAGGGACCGGAGAACCACGGCGAGCTGGAGGGCATCGGGGCCGTAGAGCGCTTGGTAGGTTTGGTGGGATTCCTGGAGAAGCGTATCGGCGGTTTCGACTCTTCCCAGGCCCGCGAACGTTTGGCCCATGGCCAGGAGCAGCGCCGCCCGCACGTCGGGCTGATCCTCCAGTTCGCGTGCGATGCGGGTCCGCCCGAGCTGGAGGGCCGCCGCCACCGTGATGTCGGGGTCGGGCGCCTGACCCGCGGTCGGGTCGGGCGCCCGGAAGAGGTCGACCAGAAACCCCTGCGTCGCCAGGGCGCGTTGGGTCGCGAGCTCGGCCGCGTCACGCTCGCGAGTGACGCGGCGATTCTGCAGCCCCAACACCGCGAGGAAGCCAACGATGACCAGCTGGGCAACCATCACACCCGGCACAAAGAACGGGTGCCGGCCGGCGAACTTCCGGAACCGGTAGGTGGCGGACTCCGGGTGGGCCTCGATCGGGCGACCCTGGAGATAGCGCTGGATGTCCGCCGCGAACTCCTCGGCTGAACCGTACCGTTCCGTCGGGTCAGCCCTCACCGCCTTGCTGACGATGATGTCCAGCTCCCCACGCAGCGTCCGAGCCAGCTGCTCCGGGGTGCTGCACCGAACCGCGGCCCGCACCGTGGGTTCGGCGGCGCCACGCCCGGCCAGCAAGGCCGCCCGGCTCGGTCGCACGGGCGGTTCGCCGGGACTCGTGTCCCCGGCCAGCGGTCGCACGCCAGTCAGAAGTTCACGGAGCAGGAGGCCCAGTTGATACACGTCCGTGGCAGTGGTGATGGGGTCGCCCCGGACCTGCTCGGGACTGGCATACTCCGGGGTGAGCGCCCGCGTCCCTGCGGCGGTGCGAACCTCGTCCTCCTGGAGGAGCTTGGCGATGCCAAAGTCCAGCAGCTTCACGCGGCCGTCGGAACCCACCAGAACGTTGGAGGGCTTGATATCCCGGTGGACCACGAGTTGGCGATGCGCCGCCTGGACGGCGTCGGCCACCCCCAGGAAGAGCTTGAGCCTCGCGGGCACGTCCAGTTGGTGCTGGTCGGCCCAGGCGGTGATGGTCTCGCCGGTTACCAGCTCCATGACGAGGAATGGCCGGCCCGACGCGGTGGCGCCACCGTCGAGGAGGCGGCCGATGTTGGGGTGGGAGAGGGAGGACAGGATCTGGCGCTCGGAGAGGAAGCGCCGCACCAGATCCTCGGTGTCGAGGCCGCGGCGCAGCACCTTGAGCGCGACCCGCTGGTCGTAGGCGCCGTCTGCCCGCTCCGCCTCGTACACCGTGGCCATGCCCCCGCGCGCCAGACGCCGGAGTATCCGGTAGCGGCCCACCTCCGTGCCGGCCGTCAGGTCTTCCAGGTCGTCCTCAGGTGCCCCGCCAGAGAAGGCGGCCAGCACAACCGCATCGCGCGGGGCCACCTCGATCCCACCCCGCAGCCGCTCCAGCAGGCGGAGGACGAGCGCGGCCAAGGGATCGTCTCCCGCCATCGCCGCGCGAACGTGGCGCTCCCGCTCATTGTCCGGCAGGTCAAGCGCCTCGTTCAGCAGGTGATCGACCTCCTCCCAGCGCTCCCACAGGAGCGACTCAGGGCGGTCCTTGGTCTTGGAGGATCTCAAGGAGATAGGCCTTGGCTCGTGTCCATTCCCGTTCCACCGTTCGAGGCGATGTGTCAAGGACTTCTGCGACTTCGGGCACGCTGAGTCCGCCAAAGAACCGCAACTCGACGACTCGGGCCATGCGGGGATTCCGCACCGCGAGGTGCTCAATGGATTCATCCACGCCCAGGATGTCGGCCGAGCCGTCGTCGGCCGCAATCGCCCCCTCCTCAAACGGAATCCGTATCGCGTTCCCGCCACGCCGGGCCGCGTGCTCCCGTCGGGCGTGGTCCACCAGGATGTGTCGCATGGCGCGGGACGCGAAGCCGAAGAAGTGGGCTCGCCCCTCCCATTGGCCTGCCTGGTATCCCACAAGCTTGAGGTAGGCCTCGTGGACGAGGGCCGTCGTCGTGAGGCCGTCCCCCGAGCCCACACGCAGCCGCCGGTGAGCGATGGCGCGCAGGTCATCATAGGCGATCTCGACGAGCTTTGGGAAGGCGCTCTCGTCGCCGTCGCTCCATTGTGAGAGGAGCGTGGTAATGGTGCCGGGATCGTGCGTCATCCGAACCGTGGGAATCGGGGATCGTGTCGGGATTGTCCCACGAATGTACCCCGGTTCGGTCCGGATGCCACCCTGCGGGCAACCCCAATCACCAAGCGCCACTGGAGCCTGCAGGCGTGGCGTGGGGATGTCCCGTGGCCCGGGGGATTGGCCCAGATGAGTGGCAAGAGTACTCTCCTAGCGCTGGTACCTCCACGCTGGAAATCCACTCCCGCCGCGGCTCCGCAGCCGAGGATGGCCATGATCGAGCTCCTGACCGACCCCCAGGCCTGGCTGGCCTTCGGCACGCTGACGTTGCTGGAGATCGTGCTGGGCATCGACAACGTCGTCTTTATTTCCATCCTCGCAGACAAGTTGCCGGCCAACCAGCGCGATCGGGCCCGCAAGGTTGGCCTGATGCTGGCCATGCTGATGCGCATCGGCCTGCTCTTCTCGCTGGCCTGGATCATCCAGCTGACGGCGCCGTGGTTTACGGTGATCGGGCAGGAGATCTCCGGTCGCGACCTGGTGATGATCGCCGGTGGCCTGTTCCTGCTGGCCAAGTCCACCCATGAGATCCACGGCAACCTGGAGGGCGAGCAAGGGCACGCGTCCGCCCGGGTAGCCCCGTCCTTCCGCGGCGTGCTCCTCCAGATTGTCCTCCTCGATATCGTCTTTTCCCTGGACTCCGTCATCACTGCCGTGGGCATGGCGGATGAATTGGCGATCATGGTGGCGGCGGTGGTCGTGGCGGTGGCCGTCATGCTGATCTTTGCCCGGACCATCAGCGAGTTCGTCAGCCGGCATCCGACCGTCAAGATGCTGGCGCTGAGTTTCCTGCTGCTGATCGGGATGGTGCTGGTGGCGGATGGGTTCGACCAGCACATTCCCAAGGGCTATATCTACTTCGCGATGGCGTTCTCGCTGTTCGTGGAGATGCTGAACTTGAGGGCCCGCCGCCGACGCGCCGAGGAGCCCGTCAGCCTGCGCAAGCGGTACGCCCCGGCGGGTGGCGAGGCGGGCACTGGTTGAGGCACGCGGAGGTGGAGGGGGTGTGGGAATGGGCGCGCCCGATGGGCGCGCCCCTACAATTCCCGGATCTCCACCCCGAACTGGCGCAGCCCGCTGACATACGGCCCGAACGGCATCGCCTCGTCGGGCGTGCGCACGCCGAGCTCGGTGACGGTGCCGTTGGCCTGCATGATGCCGGTCAGCGCCAGGGAAAATCCGGTGGCGCGCATCATCGCGCTGATCCCCGTCGCCTCATCGTAGCGGTCCACCAGCTCGAACGTGGCGGTGGACTCCTTCCCATCCTTCACTCCCGTCACCGTCACGCGCAGTGCCACCAGGTCGCGGCCCTCGGGCCTGAACAGCATCGGCTGCACCGCAGCGATGAACAGGTCGCGGGGGCGAACCTGCCGGCCCTTCACGTCGATCGGGTCATTGCTGATCAGACCCAACTCGCGAATCGGCTTCATGATCGCGACATGTCCAGGGTAGCGCAGCGTCTTGTACTCCATCGTCTCGATCTTGCCGGCCCACGCGAATGGCATCGTGCTGATCCCGCCACCGGTATGAAACGCCTCGAGCGTCCCAACCGGCGACGCGAATTCCACGTCCTCCAGCTCCGACAACGCCTCGACTTCCACCGGATGCCCATTGCGCAGCACCCACGATGGCGTGGTGTAGTAGTCCAGGGCGCCCTCAAGCGAGTAGACGATCTGGTAGTTGAGCGGCTGCTCCGGCTGCTGCGGCAACCCACCCACATAGATCCGCACCGTCCTCGCCGTATCCATCCGCCGGATCCCCTCGGCGGCCAGGATGTTCACCATGCCCGGGGCCAGGCCGCAGTCGGGAATCACCGACAGGTTGGCGGCCAGCGCCCGCTGGTGAAGCTTCTTCTGCTCCTGGACGATGGCGGTGTTGCCGCCGAGATCACTGAAGTGCGCCCCCGACTCAATGGCGGCGCGGGTCATCGGCTCGTTGAAATAGTAGGGCAGGGCGCACATCACGGCATCGTGGCCCTTGATCAAGGCGGCCACCGCCGTGGTGTCCTTGGCGTCGAGCCGGGCGGTGCTGAGGCGGTCGCCCTGCAGCGGGGCCAGGAAGGCAGGCAGGTTGTCGGGGTTGAGGTCGGCCACTGTAACATGACCTATCTCGTTGTGTTGCAACAGGTTATAGGCGCACGCCGAGCCTTGCAGGCCAGCGCCCAGGACCAACATCCGCATGGTGACTCTCCATGTTCATTTCAATTCCGGAACAGCCACCAAAAATAGCCGCGAAGAGGCCCTCGCTCAACGCCGGGGATCGCGTTCGAGGCGGCGCTCCGCCAGGCGCAGCAGTCGCTCCATCTCCTCGCCGCCCAGCTCGCGCAGCCAGCGCTCGGCCTGCCGCACGGCCTCGCGCTCGTCCACCCGGCCCCGGAGCTCCAGCCGGTCCAGTTCGCTCCCGATTCTCTCGCGCAGCCAGCGCTCGGCGCGGCGCAGCGCAATGCGGTCCTCGTAGCGATCCGGTTCCCGGCCCCGCTCGAATCGTCCGTCGAGTTCGGCCAGGTCTCGCAGGTCGCCCAGGTCAAACTGCCAGCAGCGTTCAGAGGGCGGGGCCGTCCCCTCCAGGAAGTACTCCTCGCGGCCGCAGTCATTGAACCACCCGCCGCCGACCCGCGACTCGACAATCCCGTCGGGAACATCGAAGCCCTCCCCGCGGATCCGGCCCTGGTCCATGAAACGCGCCACGATCGGCACCGCCACGGCGCCGCCGGTACGGCGCAGCGACTGGCCGTCGTCATGGCCCACCCACACCCCCACCACCAGTTCCGGCGTGTAGGCGATGAACCATGCGTCGCGCCAGTCGTTGGAGGTGCCGGTCTTGCCGGCGATCCCGCCGCGGCGAAGGGCCCGCCCGGTGCCGCGCTCCACGACCCCCTGCAGGGCCGACGTGACCAGGAATGCCGTGGCGGGATCCACGACATGGCGCGCCTCCGGCTGGTTCACCTCCTCCACACGATCACCGCCCCTCGCCACGCCCACAATCGCCCGCGACTCGGCCAGCCGTCCCTCCGCCGCAAACACCCCGTACGCGCGCACCAACTCGAGCAGCGAAACCTCGGAGGCGCCGAGGGCCAATGAGGGCACCGGCTTCATGGGCGAGGTGATGCCGAGGCGCCGGGCGGTCTCGGCGATCCGCTCCGGACCGAGCGCCAAGCCGATGCGCGCGAACGGCACGTTGAGGGACTGTTCCATCGCGTCACGCAGCGTCACGTCACCACGGAACTCACCATCGTAGTTGGCGGGCTGCCAGACATCCTGCCCACTGCGGATCGACAGCGGTTCATCGGGCACCATGGAGGCCAGTGTATACGCGGGGTCTGCCCGGCGGGGCCGCTCCAGCGCCGCCAGCGCCACGACCGGCTTGAACGCCGAGCCAGGCTGGCGAAGCGCCTGCACGGCGCGGTTGAACTGCGTGGCACCGTAGCTGCGGCCACCCACCATGGCCAGGATGTCGCCGGTGCGCGGGTCAATCGCCACCAGCGCGGCCTGCGCCTTCGGATCGCCCATCTGCACCAGTCCGCGCTCGATCGCCTCCTCGGCGGCGCGTTGCAGCGCCGGGTCCAGGGTGGTGTAGACCGAGGCACCGCGCTTCGGGAGGCCGCGTGGCAGGGACGAGGCGAGGTGATCGCGGAACCAGCGACCCTCGAGCGTGCGCTGGGGGTGGGCCCGAGTGGGGACCCGAACCCCCGCGGACTGACTGCGCGCCCGCTCGGAGAGGCGGCCCTGCTCGGCCATGAGGCCCAGGACGAGGTTGCGGCGGGCTCGCAGCTCCTCCGGCCGGCGCTGCGGCGAGAGCCGGTTGGGCGCCGGGATCATGGCGGCGAGCGTGGCCGCCTCGGAGACCAGGATGCGCTCGGCGTCCTTGCCGAAGTAGTAGCGAGCGGCCGCCCCGACGCCGTGGATGGCGGCGCCGCGGTCCTGGCCGAGATAGATCTCATTGAGGTACGCCTCGAGGATCTCTGCTTTCGTGTGACGCGACTCGAGGACAATGGCCATCGCCGCCTCGCGCAGCTTGCGAAGGGGGGTGCGATCGGCGGAGAGATAGAGGTTCTTGGCCAGTTGCTGGGTGATGGTGGAACCGCCCTGGCTGATGCCGCGTGCCTTGATGTTGGCCACCATGGCACCGCCGATCCGGCGGAGGTCAAGTCCCCAATGCTCGTGAAAGCGCTGGTCCTCGACGGCCAGCACGGCATCCACCAGATGGGCCGGAACGTCATCGAGGCGGACGGGGACGCGGGACTCCATGGCGGCACCCGCGATGGGACCGATCGGCACGGCCTGAGCGGTTCCGCCGCCGCCAGCCGGGCGGGTGTACAGGGCGGTCGGAATTCTGGTCTCGGCTCCCGGAATCCGCGCCCGAACCAGCGCCTCGGCGGTCACTCCAATCAGGAGGGCCGTGGTTCCCACCGTCATGGCCAAGAGCACACGCCGGGGGGTGAGCTCCCGCCGCCGCCAGTCGCGGAGTGCCACGGCAGCGGTTCGTACCCGGTCCTTCGCGCCCTGCCATTTCATGAAGGGTCCTCCATCGTCGCTAGATACCCTCCCGACGGCAGCGTCAGTTGGATTGTTTCAGGGTGGAACAGGCGGGAAACTCTTCGCCATTTCGTTGGATGCCGCTCACCGGCCAATGGTTGCCGCCCTCACGGGGTCATCTCGGGGACCCCTGCGAGGGCGGTTGGCAAACACGGGGTCATCCCAAGGACTCCTGCGGACAGAGGAACGAGGGATCCTGCCGGCGGGACACGGAGTTGAGCCCGGGTTGAGGCACTTATCCGATCGTCCCCCATGCCTGCGCGACCCATGTACATCTACATCCTGGCGAGCAGCTCCGGCGTGCTCTACACCGGGGTGACGAATGACCTGCTTCGTCGGGTACACCAGCATCGCTCCGGGCTGGTCGCCGGGTTCACGCGACAGTACCGGGTGTGGAAACTGGTCTGGTGGGAGGAGGCGCATGAGCCGCGTGTGGCGATTGTACGTGAGAAGGAGATCAAGGGATGGAGGCGGAGTCGGCCTGTGGAGCTGATTGAGCAAATGAACCCCGGCTGGCAGAACCTCGCAGCGGACTGGTTCCGGGCATGAGCCGACAAGATCCCTCCTCATCCTGCTTCGCAGGACTCCTCGGGATGACTCCTTGCGGGGCGAGCGCCCCAGCACGACTTACCGAACGCCGCCTTCGCCCCCCCTGCGCGCCTCCCTCAGGCGCGCCAGCCCGATTACCCTTGTGCCATGCCTGATGTCCGGGGCGGCACCCGCCGCGACGCCGTAGCCACCCGCAAGCGCCTGATCCGCGCGGCACTGGAGCTGTTCACCAGCCGTGGCTACCACGCCACCACCACGCCGGCCATCGCGGCGCGCGCCGGGGTGGCGGAAGGGACGATCTACCGCCACTACGCCAGCAAGGAAGCGCTGCTCAATGAGGTGTACCGCGAGGCGCAGCGGTGGGCGGTGCGGGTGGCGCGCGAAGGCGAGGGCGAGAAGGGGGTGCGCACCCCCGAGCGGCTGCGGCGCATCGCCCGGCGGCTGGTGGCGACGGCGCACGAGGACCCCTCCCTCGTCCGGATGCTGCTGCACCCGCGTGACGACGTGGAACTCGACGACCTGAGCCGCCAGGCGGTGCGGGAGTTCCAGGAAGAACTGGTCCAGATGGTGGCGACCGGGAAGCAGGAGCGGACGGTGCGGACCGGATCGGCCGAGCTCTGGGCCGCGGTCTGGCTGGCGCTGGTGGCGTTCGTGACGGAGCGGGTGGCAGCGCGCGAGTGGGCGCCTGATCATGCCAACGTCGAGCAGGCCCTCGACGCGGCGTGGGATGCTATTGCCTGGCGCTCCCCCGAGGCGGCGCCACCAGCCCCGTCTCCGGCTGGCGAGGCGGGCCTGAAGCCGCCGCATACGTTGCCTCCCGCGGATTCCGGGGCACCCGCGTCCACATGACCTGACGGCTCAGGCCGGGGCCGAGCGGGCGCACCTCGATCCGCTCCTGCTCGAACCAGGCCACCGAGTCGGCTCCCCAGCGGAAGGCGCCACTGCCCCGAGGCGTCAGCTGTTCCACCTCCCCGCTCACCGTCTGAACGCAGAGCCCGCCCTCGTCACACGGCTTCACGAGCGCAAAGACCGGCTGGCCCAGCGCCACCGCCAGCAGGGTATCCGCCTGCGCCGCCTCGGCGCCGCCCAGCGCGCGTGGTGCGGGATCGGCTGGCGGCGCCTCGATCCGCCACGGGCCGCTGGTCGTCCGCACCACCAGGGCTTCACCATCCCGTGTCCATGCCACGCGCAGCACCGCGCCTGCCCCAACCGGCAATGGTAATTGTCGCTCCGCCGCACTGAGGAGGTTCATGAGGGTCACCTCGTTCCCGGTGCTGTCCGCGCGCAGCGGACGGCGCAGGAACGCCACCGCGGATCCGTCGGGGGAGAGCGCTGGATGCGATTCGGCGGGCCGGTTGTAGGTGAGCTGGTGGACCGTGCTCCCGCCGGCGGAGACGGCAAAGAGGTCGGTCGAACCGTCACCGGCCTCCGCCACGAAGACGATGATCGGTTCCTCGCCGACGGCGAGGCGGTTCATGAGGGGGGTGAACTGGCAAGCGGATAGCAGTAAGAGGTAAGAGGTAAGAGGTGAGAGGATGGCTCGCAGACGCACCTGCCGCCGGATCCCAGGCCAGCCCCGAAAGTCGGACCGCAACGGACGCGAACTCCTCCTCTCACCTCTCACCTCTTACCTCTCACCTGTCCAGGTGTTCCTTCAGGAACGCCTCAATC
>JBHEPH010000026.1:15405-38273 GCA_046260395.1 Gemmatimonadales bacterium | reverse complement strand
CCCCGCCACCGCCCCGACCGCCCACCCGACCACCGTACCGGAAGAACTTCCGCCCGACATCCGACATCAGCGCCAGCGCCCCGACCAGCGCCGCCAGCAGCGTCATCAGCCGGACATCGTAATTGCGGATGTGTGCCATCTCGTGTGCCACGACCCCCTGCAGCTCGTCGCGGTTGAGCATCTGCAGCAGCCCCTCGGTCACCGCGACGTGCGCCGTCTTCTCGTCGCGTCCGGTGGCAAACGCATTGGGATCGCTGTCCGGCACCACCCAGATACGCGGCCGCGGCAGCCCCGAGGCAATCGCCATCTCCTCCACCACATTGACGAGCCGTTCCCGCTCCGGCGTGTCGGGGGTGATGATCTCCCACGCCCCGGTGGCGTGCAGCACCTTCTCGGGACCGGTGCGCCAGGCGTACCAGGCAATCCCGGCCGTCACCGTGATGGTGAGGAGTCCCATCCACGGCACGACGTGCCGGTAGACCGTGTCCGGGGCGTCCTGGGTGGCGAGATACCACGCCAGGTCGCCGCCGAACCCGATCCAGGCAAAGAACAGGATGAACCCCGCCACCAGCCAGCGCGAGCGGCTGAGGTTGTGCTCCTGCTGTGCAAAAAGGTTGGTGTCGCTCACGCCACCGGCGGGCTGGCGCCCAGGTCCACCCGCGGCACGGCCCGCTCGGCGGCGTCCTCGATCTCCCAGAGGTCAGCCGGCGCTGCCCCGGCAATCCCGGCCATCAGGTTCGTTGGCACCTGGTGCTGGACCGTGTTGTAGTGGGTGGCGGTGTCGTTGTAGAGCTGGCGCGCAAAGGCGATCTTGTTCTCGGTGCTGGTCAGCTCTTCCTGCAGCTGGGCGATGTTCCCGGTGGCCTTGAGGTCGGGATATGCCTCCGCCAGGGCGAACAGCTTGCCGAGCGCCTGGGTCAGCATCCCTTCGGCCTGGGCGGTGTCCTTGACGCCCTGCGCGCCCATGGCGCGCGCGCGAGCGTTGATGACCGCCTCGAGGGCGGTCTTCTCAAACTCCATGGCGCCCTTGACGGTGTTGACCAGGTTGGGGATCAGGTCATGGCGCCGCTTGAGCTGCACGTCGATCTGCTTCCAGGCGTTGACGACCTGGTTCTTGAGCTTGATGAGCTTGTTGTAGGCGCTTGCCATCCAAAAGATGAGGCCCGCCATCACCGCAATGAAGATCAACGTTCCCATCGGACTCCTCCAGGCTGAGCCAGCGTGAGTGGCGCCGGGGCGCCGAGGTGCGCACCACCCTGATGGGGGTGACCCGCTCCGAACTGCATAACGAGGATACGTCCCGCGTAGTTTCGGTTACCACCTGGGGCGCCGCCGGTGTTACCGTGGCGCATGCGACACGGCGCTACCCTCCCCGAACTGCTCGCCGCCATGGCCCTGCTGGGCATCCTGGCGGCAATCGCCGTGCCGCCAGCGGGCGCGGCCCGGGACCGAGCCCTCCTCCTCCTGCATGCCCGCGCCCTGGCAGCGGCCCATGCGGACACCCGTTCCGCTGCCCTGCGCGCCGGTGCGCGGACCGAGCTGTCGGTCAGCCCGATGGCCTACGAGCAACGCTCGCTGGCCGGCACGGTGCTCTGGCGCCGGCCCGGGCCCGCGCAGGACGGCGTGGATCTCATCGGGCCGCTCACCCCGATCGTCTTCGACTCCCGTGGCTACACCCTCGGCGCCGCCAACCGCACCTATCGGTTGATCCGTGGCAGCCGTGAGGTCCGCGTCATCATGTCCCGTCTCGGGCGCCTGCGGGTGGTTCAATGACCTGGTCGAGCTGGTACCGGCGAATCTTTGCGAGGAGGGTGGACCTGGCCACGCCAAGCAGCCGCGCGGCCTCACGGCGGTTGCCGCCGGTCCACGCCAGCGTGCGCGCGATGTGGCGTCGCTCCACCTCCGCCAGGGACAGGGGGGGCTCCTCGCCATGTTCAGGCATCGGTGGAAGCTATCCGGGAGAGCGCCGATGAGCCACCAGGTGGCGACCAGGCACCGCCGGGTACAGCAGTCGCCGGCTTGCGCGGCCAGGGAGCGAACTCTTGCGCCGGTGGTCGCACCCGAGGGTTATGTTTGCGACATGGCTGCCCCGGTCTCTCTCCCCGAACTCGCCCCCGGCGCGCGCGTCCAGGATCCGCTTCTGGTGCTGGACGTGGAGTCGCGCGGCACCGGAGACACCGCGCACACCATCCTCACCTTCGGGAACGCCAGCGGCCGCATCGCCTCGGCGCCGTTCTGGTCCAGCGAGCAGCACCTGGTGGCCGGCGTCCGCAAGGGCCAGGTGGCACAGGTCATCGGGGAGGTGCAGCTGTATCGCGAGCGGCGGCAGCTCAAGGTGACCTCGCTGAGGATCCTGCCGAAGAACATGGTGAATACCCAAGATCTGCTCCCCTCCATCAGCGACCCTGCCCCGTACTGGGAGGTCCTGGACCGATGGCGCAGCGAGATTCACGGGCCCCGGCTGTGTGCGGTGCTGGACCTCTTCTACACCGACCCCGAGTTCCGTGACCAATACGAGCTCTGCCCCGCCAGCCTGGCCGGGCACCATGGCCTCCTGGGCGGGCTGCTCAAGCACACCGCCGAGGTGGCGACGATTGCGCGGGCCACGAGTCGGGTGGCCGGGGCGGATGGCGACCTCGTGATGGCCGGCGTGCTGCTGCATGATATCGGCAAGCTTGAATCGTACCAGTACGAGACACACTTCGCGATGACCGAGGCCGGGGCGCTGATCGGCCATATCGTGCTCGGTTCCCTGATGCTGGACCGTGTGGTGCGCAGCGCCCCCAGCATGCCATGCACGGAAGCCGAACTGCAGATCCTCCAGCACCTGGTGCTCTCCCACCACGGCCGCCACGAGTACGGCGCGCCGGTCCTCCCGATGACGCTCGAGGCCGAGGTGCTGCACTTCGCCGACAGCGCCAGTGCCCGCACCGCCTCGATGGCGGATGCGATCGGCGATCCCGAGAACTTTGCGGAGGATCACCAGGTCAGCGCACGACGGATCTGGTCACTCGAGAATCGGCGGGTGTTTCGGGGAACGTCGGATTGGGGGAGAGAGGCGTAGGCAGTAAGCAGTGAGCAGTGAGCAGGGAGCAGGGAGCAGGGAGCAGGGAGCAGGGAGAAGCGAAAAGGGAGAAAGGGCTGGGAGATAGGTTGTTGGGATGGCCCACTGCTCACCGCTGACCGCTCACTGCTCACCCCTGGCTTCTCCCATCTCGCTTCCCACTTCTCCCTTCGAGTGTGGATTCACATTGTCCACAAGACGTGGAAAGCCTGCCTAAACCGCATCAAAATCAGTCACTTAGCACTCCACATCGCTGCCAACAATGCCAAGCTAACCCGAATAAAATCAGGCACTTGCGCGATTTCTTCCACAGCCGATATTAGTGATGAGTTTCATGGTGGGGTACGTCGCGTGCCCTGCCCACCCCGATCTGGCGCCTCGGGGTGCCGTGGGACCGGCCGGATCGCGACCCGGCCTGATGCCCAGCGCTCGCGCCGACAGGCGTGCGAACCGGCCGTGACGGGGATGCCCGTGCGGCCGGTTCGTGTATCAGCTCTCCAGCCCGACCTCGATATACCGGAACCCCGGTTCCTCCTCGCCCGGGGCGAAGAGCGCCCCGGCGGCACCGGCCGCGAACCAGCCGGCAATCAGCTGCCGGGGCTGGTCCAGTTCACGCAGGATTGCTCCAAACCAGCGACGGAGGTGACGGATCTCCGGGGCCCGCCGGCCCATGAGCGAAAGCATGGATCCGGTCCCCGACGTCGCCCGGAAGAAGAAGGCCAGGGCGTGGGCCAGCTGATTGAACTCCACCGCCTTGATCCCAACCGGATCGGCAAAGACCACGGTTCCCTCGGCGCTGTCCAGATTCACGGGATCGAGCCGGGGGCCGAGGTAGAGGTACTGGCGGTCGCCGCCGGTGCGCCGTTCGATGACCGCGGCGGCGGTATCGGTGGTCAGGCGGGCGGCGTGCACCTGATCTTCATCGGGGAGGATCCCGACGGCACCGGTCCATTCGAGCGCTGCGAGCGCGGTTTCGACGGGACAGCCGGCCACGTCGTCAAACGCCACCAGCCGGGGCGCCTCCCCGGCCCGCAGGAAGAAGTGACCCAGCCCCTCGGCGCGTTCGAGGAAGGTGCGGATGACCAGGGTGCCCGGTTCGATCATCCCGCAAAGGTACCGCCGCGGGTTAGTTTTCGGGAAGCCTGTGGAGGAGTTCGATGGCCCTCGAATGGACCAGCTACGATTCGCCGATCGGGCCCCTCTTCCTGGTCGAGTGCCCGGACGGGCCGCTGGTGGTGGAGTTTCCCCGGCGCTCAGCCCGCCTGCGCTGGGCGGAGCGGATCAGCGAGCACCGTGGCCCGGTCACGGTGGCGGCGGGCCCCTGTCTGGCGACCGTCGAGCGTCTGGAGCGCTACTTTGCCGACGAGGGGGTGGGGTCGCCCTGGCCCGGCTACCTCAGGGACTGGCTGCCGCCCACGCCCAGCCAGGAGGCGGTGTGGCGGGCCATCTGTGACATCCCCTTCGCCGAGACACGGTCCTACCAGGAGGTGGCCGACGCCGCCGGCCTGCACCCCCGTCACACCGGGCAGCTGGTGGGGGCCAATCACCTGGCGATCCTCATCCCCTGCCACCGGGTGGTCGGCGCCGACGGCGCGCTGGTGGGGTACGGCGGCGGGTTGGCGCGGAAGCGGAAACTGCTCGATCACGAACTTCGGGTCTCCGGCGTGCGGCTCTGGTAGGGGTGACCCGAGATATTGACAAATCCCGATTCTGGCCTGACCTTCACAGGCATGCGTTCCCGGCATCATCCCTGATGTAGCAGGTGCAGCACCCACCGCCCGGCCCCAGGCCCGGACGGTGTTTTTTTTGACCTGGCCACACGGGCCAGGGCTTTCCCGGGGCCAGCGGCTCCCCCAAGGCGAGGTCTGCGGCAATGGCACAGGGCACCGTCAAGTGGTTCAACGATGCGAAGGGGTTTGGCTTCATCGCGCAGGAAGGTGGCAAGGATGTCTTCGTGCACCATACGGCCATCGTCATGGACGGATTCCGGTCACTCGCCGAGGGTGACACCGTCGAGTTTGACGTGGTGGACGGCCCCAAGGGACTCCAGGCCGCCAACGTCCGCAAGCCCTGATCCGCACTCCCTGCCACCGGGCGGCCCTATCTGCCCGCCCGGACCACCAGCCGCGGCAGCCGTGCGCCCGCTGATCGGGGCGCTGCTGCTGGCGGCTGGCCTGGCTTCCGGCGCGCCAGCGCAAACCACTCCACCGTCGCTCGAGTTCCTTGGCCTCCGGCCGGGCATGCCCGAGGCCGAGATGGCCGACGTCATCAGCGACCTCGGCGGCACGCTCCGCTGCAGCGCCACCACTGAACCTCGCCTGCGCGCGTGCAGCGCCACCATTCCCGATCCCGACGCGGGTACGCTCACGGTCACGGCCTCGATGGTGGACCGCGAGGTTGGCATCGCCCTGGTGGCCGCCACCCTCGCCGCCACTCGCATCGGTGACTGGCATGGCGCGCTTGCCCAGCGATACGGTGACGTCGTCGTCCAGCGGCGACCCGGCCAGGAAAGTTTCCAGTGGATTCGCGACCGGCGCATGATCCGGCTGACCGTCCGTCGCGAGGGGGGTGGCTTGACCGCCTCTGTCAGCCTGGTGGACGGCCGCCTCCTCGACAGCCTCCCCGCCCCGTAGCCGGGGTTGCCTCGCACCGAGCCTGCGTCTAACCTCCGCCGAGTCCCCAACCCGGTCGGCCATGACGTCTTCCAGCGCTGGATCATTCATTCGTCCGCTCCGCCGGGGCTGTGGGCTTCCGGCCGCCCTCCTCGTGGCCATCGGGTGCGCCGAGCCGGAACCGATCCACCTCGGCCTGGCCGGACCGTTCGCCGATCCGGTCGGGGCCCCGATGCAACGGGCTGCCCGCCTGGCGGTGGAGCATATCAATGCGGCCGGCGGCATCAATGGGCGACCACTCGTCCTGATCGAGATGGACGACCACGGCGACCCCGATTCAGCCATCGCGGTGGCAACGGCGCTGCTGGCCTCCCCGGCGGTCGCCGTCATTGGGCACCTCTGGTCCACCACCACGATCGCGGCCGCCCCGATCTATGGCTCGACGGCCGTGGCGCTGCCGATGGTGACGCCTTCCTCCTCCTCACCGGAAGTCAGCTGGCTGGGGGAGCACGTCTTCCGGGTCTGCCCCAGCGATGATGCCCACGGCACCGCCCTGGCCGACTGGGCGCGGCAGGCCCTTTCCGCGCAACGGGCCGGCATCCTCTACCTCAATGATGACTATGGCCGCGGCGTGCGGCAGGCGTTTGCATCCCGCTTCGTGGTACGGGGCGGGACGGTCGTGGGGAGCTTCCCGTACCTCGATGCCGGTCGCGACGCCGCCGCGTACCTCGATCGGTTGGCGCTGGAGGATTCCCTCGACGCCATCCTCCTGGCGGGGTACCCGGAGGACGCCGCGGAGGTCCTGGGGCAGACACGCAGCCGCGGCATCACGGTCCCGGTGCTTGGCGGCGACGCGCTCGAGGGGGTGGAGTCCACCGGATCGCTCGCCGAAGGGGTGCTCGTCAGCGCGGCCTGGTTCCCCGACGGACGTTCGGCGGCTGCGCGGGAGTTCCTCGACAGCTACGCCGCGGCCTTTCCGGACACACCGGTACCCAACCAGCCCGCGGCGGCGACCTGGGACGCGGTGCACCTGTTGGCGGCCGTCCTGCGCACCACCAACGCCACGCGAGGGACGATGGGCGCGGCGCTGGCTACCGTCGGCACCGGAAGGCGCGTCCACGAGGGCGTGACCGGCCCGATCGGCTTTGACGAACGTGGCGACCTGGCCCAGAGCAGGATCACGATCACCGTGGTGCGCGATGGCCAGCTGGTCCGCGCGGAGCAACCCTGATGTTCGGCTCCAGCCTCCGGGCCCGCCTGGCGATCTCGATGTCCATCCTGTTGGCGCTGGCGCTGATCATGGCGGCGGTCGGCGTCACCACCCTGGCCCGGGTGGCGCGGACCAGCCAGGAAACCCTGGCGGATCTTGCCGGGATCAAGGACCTGGCCACCGCCATGACCGACGGCGTGCACACCCAGGTGCGCGAGGCGGAGCTGCAGGCAGTGACGCCCACGGCGGAGCGCGCGGCACGCCTCGCTGCCCTGAGCGACTCCACCCATGGCCTGCGCCGCGCGCTGCAGCGGTGGGATGGCTTCACGCCGGATGACCACGCCATCCTGGCCGCGGTGGAACGGCAGCAGTCGCGCGGCGAGGTCGCCTGGGCCACTGCCCACGCACTACAGTCGCGCGGTCGGGATGCCGAGGCCCGCAGTGCGGTGGCGGCCGCCCGCTCGACGACCGACTCCCTGCTAAGCGACGTCCAGACCCTGATCGCGGCGCAGCGGGTCCGCGCCTTCGCGCGCGCCGACGCGCTCCAGGAAGAATCCGACGGCCGCCGCACCCTCCTCTGGTTCCTCTTCTTCCTGACGCTGGTCGTGGGCGCGTCGAGCATCGCCATCACCCTGCGGGCGGTGACCCGGCCGCTGGCCCGCCTGGTGGCGGCCACCCAGCGGTTCGGCCAGGGAGACCTGCGGGCCGCTGACCTGAGCGGCATGCCGGCGGAACTCGCGGCCCTGGGCGGGGCGATGAACCTGATGAGTGCTCGGCTGCGACAGCTCACCGCATCCATTCGCGGGGAATCCCGCGAGGTCGGCATGAACGCCGCGGACCTCTCGGCCATGAGCCAGGAACTTGCGGCGAGCAGTGGCGAGATTGCCGATGCGATGGTCCGGCTCAACGAGGGAGCCGGTGGCCAGTTGATGACGCTGCGCGACGCCGGCCAGCAGCTCGACGAGCTGCGCGCCGCCGGCGCCGAAACGCTGCAGGCGGCACGGCGCGTGGTGGCGGTCGGGCGCACCATCGCCGCCATGGCCACCGATCACCAGCAACACGTCCGTGACGCGGCCACCACCCTGCTCGCGCTCCGTGAGACGGTGCGTCGGGCGACCCGCGAGGTCCATCACACCTCCCGCCTCGGCGAGGGGCTGCAGGTGGTCGTGGACGGCGAGCGGCAGCTGGCCACCAAGGTCGGCGTGCTGGCGGTCAACAGTGCCATCGAGGCGGCGCGCGCCGGTGCGCACGGCGCCGGGATCACGGCGGTGACGGCGGAGCTCCGGCACTTGGAGGCGATGTGCCTGGCGGCGGCCGAGCAGGCCGAGGCCGCCGTGCTCGAGGTGCAAGCGCGGATCCGGGCGACCGGGCACACCCTGGAGGAAGGCAGCACGGTGGTACTCGGCGTCGAGGCCGTTGCCGAGCGGGCGGCCACCGCCCTCGAGGAAATCGGGCGTGGCATTGCGGGAATGCGCGCCGAAGCGGAACGGGTGGTGGACACCGCGGACCTGACCCGGAATGCCATCGCGGCCATGCTGGAGCGCACCGATACGGTGGCGCGGTCGGCGGCAGACCTGTCGGTAACCGGCGAGACGGTGTCGGCCGCGACAGAGGAACAGGCCGCGGCGACAGAGGAGATGGCGGCGGCCGCGGCCCGGCTGAATGATGCGGCGCAGCGCCTGGAAGAACTGATCGGGGAGTTCCGCGCCTGAGGGCGCAGGGCGCGGCTAACGCTTGCGGGCGGGGACCTTCTTCTTCGCGGCGGGCTTGGCCTTCTTGACGGGCTTGGCGGCCTTGGCCTTGGGAGCGGGCTTGGGCTTCTTCACGGGCGCCTTGGCCTTGGGCGCGGGTTTCGGCTTGGCGGCTGGCTTCGCCTTGGCAGCTTTGACACCCTTGGCCGCGCCGGGCTTTCTCGCGTCCGCACGATCGGCGGCCCGCTCCGCCCGTCGCTGAACCCCTTCGCGCACCTCGGCCAGGATCTTCTCGCTCTCGTTCTGGCTCATCAGATTACGCCGCACCGCGTAGCGCAGGACCTCTTCCGCCTCGGAGACCTGGAAATCAGGGTGCCGGGCGCTCTGCCGTATCAAGGCCACGAACGCATCGGCCACCGGGCTCCTGAGCACCTGGGCGATGCCCGGCAAGGTTTCCATGAGCGACGAAATCTGGGCGCCGCCAAGTTCTGTGACCACCCGACCTCCCGCACCTGAATGATGAGCGTGAAACGCGGAGGCATTGTACCATGTCCGCCCGGTGGCGTCAAGAAATTGCCAGGCGCCGCTGCCGCCCCGGGCGGGCCGTTTCGAGCCCTGTCAGAATGACCGCCGAACAAACACCGAGAGGTGCCAGCTGGTCAGGCCCGTCCGGACCACCGAGAGAATGCCACCGTCGTCGACCGACTGCAGGTCCAGGAATCCGCGTTCCCACCGGACGGCACCCAGCAGGCTCGAGCGCCGCGCGACGCGGGCACGAATCCCCAGCCCGGCACCAGCGAGCAGCCCGTCACCCGCCTGGAGGTCGGCATGCCTGACCTCGAGGGAGGGCTCGAGGTCCGCCATCGGCGAGATCACCCACGAGCCGGTGACGCTGATCCCCGCCAGACCCTCGGCGTTCTGGATCGAGACCCCCGCGGTATCACCAGCGCTCCGGCGGTACCCCCAGACACTGCCCGTCGCCATCCCGCCGACGAAGGGGCCCGTCCAGGTGACCTCACCGATCCAGCGGCGACCGGGCTGGTAGGATCCGCGCACCGTCCCGAGCCCCGCATAGGCATCGTCGCGAAACCCGCTGAGCGTCAGTCCGGCGGCAATCCGGGAAGCGCCCACCAGCCGGTCGGCCCCCAGCCGGATGCGGCCCTCGACCCCGGGCCGGTAGTTGAGCGGGCCGGCCACCGGGTCGACGACCGGTGTGAAGGTCCGGTTCGCCCGGACACTCCCCGCCGCACCGAGGTTCCACGCCCCGGCCTGCAGCACCCCGGCCAGCGCAGCGGTGACGGAACCACCATGGGCATACGCGTTGACGGGGAAGGCCAGGAAGGAAGATGAGGCGGTGCCGAGGACGTCGAAGTCGGCGGGACTCATGCGGTCACGACCGGTGGGCAGGTTGAGCACGATGGACGCCACCGCAGCATCACGGCCGATCGCGTAGGCCGCCCTGACCTGCGTATCCGTCGGCCCCGTCACGCGTCGGTACCCGCCGTCCGGCTGCGTCAGCGTCGTGGCGGCCCAGTACCAGCCGATGTCAGTCGAGAGCCGACCGAAGCTGGCGGTGGCCCCGAGCGGAATGGCCACCTGCCGGATGCTGCGCACGGCAAAGGTCTCATCAAAGCGATACTCGCGGACCTCAAGGCCGCCGAATCCTACCGGCCGCTGGCCGAAGGTCTGCGCCGGGGCGGTGGAGACGGTGCTGAGGCCGAGGGACAGTGCCAGGAGCGCCTCGCGGCGCCCGGGAAGCATCAAGGACGGGGCACCACGATGATGATGGTGCCGATGAGGCCGATGAGGGTGGGATCGTCCCGGTTCAGTCCTTCCTGCACGTGGGCCCGTTCGGGCTTGCCGCGCGAGTCGGCGGCGCGGCGGGCGATCTGGTCACCCGTGCTCGGCGCCACGCCGGCCATGGCCGTTCCCAGGGCATCGGCACGGGTGGTGCGGACCGCCGCGCCCTCTTCATTCCACCCCGGTCCCCCCGCGGTGATGGTCAGGCGATCGGCGGTGGCCCGCGCCGCGATCGAGAGCCGATGCACTTCAGCCACCCGGTCGCGGGCCGCACCAAAGCCGGCGTCGCGCCCCACCGCGGCGTCGAAGTGCCGGCGTGCCGTCACGAACTCACCGCGATCCTGGGCCTCAAGACCCCGGCTGAACGCCAGGAAGGCTTGAAGATCCGCCGTGGGACGCTCCCCGATGGCGCGGCGCTCGGCCGGGGTGGGGACGATGCCGAGTTGATCCAGCAGATCGAACACGAGCGCCTTCTGCAGGTCGAGCAGCCGCTGGAGCCGGTCGGTGCCCGTCCCGCTGGCCGAGACCTCACCGCCGACGGTTCCGACAATCTGGGCGTCGATGGCCAGGCTGCCACCGCCGTTGGTCTCGCGCACCACGCCATGCACCACCTGGGCGGCACCAAGGATGCGCCCGGAGCGGGCGGCGGTGGTCTCGTCCACATGGCCATTGGTCACGAGGGCGAGCTCGTCCAGCACCGCCTGGACGCGCTCGCGCTCCAGCACCGTGAGCCGGTCCACCTTGGCCAGGTCGCTGACGATCAGGTGCGTGAGCCCGCGCTCGAGCGGTCGAAGTGCTTCGTTGCTCCCGAGGTAGCGGAAGGGGAGAACCGCGACGGTGTTGGGGCGTGGCGCCAGGGCGCCAAGATCGCGCTCGGCGGCGACCGCGCGCCGGGCATCGGCCGCCAGTTCCAACCGGCCCAGCAGCATCAGGCGATTCTCCACCTCGGCGCGCTGCCCCCGGGCAATGCGCATCCGGGTGGCGCGTTCATAGGCCTGGCGCGCGGCGACGAAATCACCGAGCCCCTCCTGGGCCAGCCCCAGGTGGACGGCGGCGCTGAACGCCCCCGGGTCCAGGATCAGTGCGGTGGTCAGGACATCCCGGGCCAGGGCGAGGCGGCCGGCGTGGAAGTAGGCCACGCCGACGCGGGTGACGGCCAGCGGGTCGTCAGGCCGGAGGGTCCGTTCGGCCTCGAGTGAGGCCAATTGTGCCGGGGTCACCTCAACCGGGCGCACCCCGCCGGCACACCCGGCCGCCAGAGCGGCCAGGGCGAGTGCAGCGACGGACAGGTGCGGACGGAACCACGGCACAGGCGGCCTCCCGGCCCTGAGGGACTCCGGGGAATCTAGGCCGGAATGGTACGGGGTGGGTAGGGGTGAGGTCCTACCGGGGTCGGTCGAAGATCCGGCCCCACCGGACGGCCGTGAAGAAGGGCATCGGCTTGTAGCTGAGCGCATCGTAGCTGAAGTAGACAAACCAGGGCCGGCCCCGGACGTGATCCTTGGGCAGGAACCCCCAGTAGCGGCCGTCGTAGCTCTCGTCCCGGTTGTCGCCCATCATGAAATAGTGCCCCTCGGGCACCACGATGGGACCCCAGTCCTGCAGGTCAGGGAAGTAGGCGTTGGTGTCGCGGTTGACGAGGTGTGCCATCTGCCAGCGCCGCATCCGCTCGCGCTGGTACGGGTCGGCACTGGCCGCGGGGTTGGTGCGGCGAGCCCAGGGCTCCACCACGCTCACCCCGTTGCGCACCAGCACCCCGCGCTCCATGGCGATCGTATCGCCCGGCATGCCGACCAGCCGCTTGACGACCTTGAGGTCCTCCTCGACCGAGTCGAAGACGACCACGTCGTCGAGCCGGGGATCGCGCACCTTGGGCAGCCGCTTGTTGATGAGGGGGACTTCCGCGCCGTAGAGGAACTTCGTGACGAAGAGGAAGTCACCCACCAGCAGCGTGCGTTCCATGCTGCCAGAGGGGATCCGGAACGCCTCGACCAGGAATGTCCGCAGGAAGAACCAGACGACCAGGGCGATGGCAATGGACTTGGTCCACTCCCAGAGCCAGGGAACGAACCCGCCGCGACCCTTGACGCTCATGGCTGTTCCACCCAGTCGGCAATGAAGAGGTTGGTCTCATAGGGCTGGGCCTGGTTGCGATTCGAGGCCCAGACAAGCTTGGTCCCGTCGGGACTGAACATCGGGAAACTGTCGAAGTCAGCGAAGTGGGTCACCTTCTCGAGCCCGGTACCGTCACTGTTGATCAGGAACAGGTCGAATTCGCTGCCCCGTGGATTCTCGTAGTTCGAGGAGAACAGGATCCGCTGGCCATCGGGATGCCAGAACGGCGCGAAGTTGGCGCCGCCCAGTCGGGTCACCTGTCGGGCATCGGTGCCGTCCGCATTGGCCACCCACAGTTCCACCCGTGCCGGCCGGACCAGCCGGTCCGCGAGGAGGGAGAGGTAGTCGGCCGAATCGGCCGCGGTCTCGGGATACATCGCCCGCCAGACGATCTTGCTGCCGTCAGGGGAGAAGAACGCGCCACCGTCGTAGCCCACGCGGGTGGTGACCTGGCGCAGCTCCGACCCATCCACGTTCATCGTATAGAGGTCGATGTCGCCGTTCATGGTGCTGGTAAAGATGATCCGCGACCCGTCACGCGAGACCGTGGCCTCGGCGTTGTAGGTGCCGTTGCTGGTCAACTGGCGGACATCACCACCGTCCGCCGCACGAACCGAGTAGATCTCCATGTTGCCGAGCGGCCAGACGTAGCCCCGGCTCCGGTCCGGCGCGGCCGGACACTCGGGCCCGTGCGAGTGGGTGCTGCTGTAGAGCACCCGCTCATCGTTGTCGTGGAAGAACCCGCAGGTGGTGCGACCGAGTCCGTTCGAGAGGCGACGCATCCCCGAACCGTCAATGTTCATGACGTACTGCTGGTCGCAGCCGGTCTCCACCAGTTCCTGCCGCTGGAAGACCAGCTGGGTCCCTGATGCGGAAAAATACGATTCCGCGTTGTTGCCGCCAAAGGTCAGCTGCCGGATGTTCCGCAACCGGGCCTCGCCGGGCTCCGGGTCCACATACACCTGGCTCGCCTCGGTCGTGCCGGCGGCGGCGACCGTTGATTCGGCTTCGTCCGACCCGGTACAGGCGGTCGCGAGGAGGAGGGCGGCGGAAAGGGGAACCAGGGTAACACGGAACAGTCCATCGGTCACGGCGACAAGCTCCAGGCGAGAGAACAACGCGGTCCCAACCGCTCGGCCGGGACCGCAGCCACCAAATATACTACGGAAAACCGGGCTCCCAGGGTTCAGCCCGCCAGGACGGCCAGGACCTCCGCGGCATGCCCCTTTGGCTTGACCTTCTCGAACACGTGGGCAATTCGGCCCTCCTCGTCGATGATGAACGTGGTCCGGAGGATCCCCATGTACTTCCGGCCGTACATCGATTTCTCCCCCCAGACCCCGTACCGCTCCGCCACCGCGTGATCCTCGTCGGCCAGGAGCGGAAACGGCAGGTCGAGCTTGTCCCGGAACTTCTGGTGGGACTCCACCCCATCCGGGGAAACCCCCAGCACGACGGCACCTGCCGCTTGCACCGCCCGCCAGCTGTCGCGGAACTCGCAGGCCTGGGTGGTGCAGCCGCTGGTGTCGTCCTTCGGGTAGAAGTACAGGATGACCTTCCTTCCCGCGAAATCAGTCAGGGAGACGGAGGACCCGTCATCGGTTGGGAGGGTGAAGGCAGGGGCCTTGGAGGTGGCATCGAGCATGTGGTATCCTACCCGGGAGGCGGTGGACGGTTGCGGCCCGGAGGCCGCGGGCGTCCCCTAAACTGTCCTGCCTGCGCACCCACGCCAAGTTCCCCCCACCCACGAGGGATACGGTGACGGCACTGCCTCGCGCCACCCGGGCGCCCTGGCCCTGGCTGCTCCTCGTCCTCCTCGCCACCGCCTCTGGGTGGTACGCGTGGCGCGCCTTCCCGGCCGCCTTCCCACTCCTGGAGCTGGACGTGCGCATGGATCGCGGGGCGGCGCTGACCGCGTCCGATTCCATCGCCCATGCCCTCGAGATCGGTCCCGCTACCGATCGGCGCGTGGCGGTCTTCCATGGGGACGCCGAGGCCCAGACCTTCGTGGAGCTGGAGGGAGGCGGGGCGGAGGCGTTCCGGACGCTGGTGCACACCGGCGAGCACCTGGCCTGGAAGTGGGAGGTGCGGCGCTTCAGACCAGGCACGCCGCACGAACTCCGGATCTTCTTCGGCCCCGGCGGGATCCCGGCGGGGTTCCGTGAGCTGCTCCCGGAGGATTCCCCCGGTCCGGGACTCGAGACCGACGCGGCGCGGGCCATCGCCCTGCAGGTGGCCGCACGGGATTGGGGGCTGACGCTCGGGGCGGACTGGGTGGAACTGCCCGCCGCTGCGGAAGCGCGCCCCAACGGCCGCCGTGACCATACCTTCACCTGGGAACGCGCCCACCCCTCGCTCGGCGAGGGACGGTTCCGCCTGGAGCTGGTGGTTTCGGGCGACCGCCTCACGACCTTTCGGCAGTTCATTCGCGTGCCCGAAGCCTTTACGCGCCGGTACCAGGAGATCCGCAGCGCCAACGAGGGGCTGGCCGCGGGGGCCACCTTCGGGATGTTCCTGCTCTACGGGCTGGGTGGGGTGGTGATCGGGTTGGTGATCCTGGCACGGCGACAGCGACTCTACCTGCGAGCCGCCGTGTGGTGGAGCGTCGGGCTGGCCACGGTGGTGGCCCTCAGCGTGGTGAATTTCGTGCCGCTCGCGTGGCTCGAGTACGACACCGCACTGCCGCTGCCGACGTTCTGGCTCCAGCAAGTGGGGCTGGTGGTCGCGGCACTGGTCGGGCTCTCGCTGATGTTCGTCGCATCCTTCCTGGGCGGCGAGAATCTCTCACGAGCCGGCTTCACCAGCCACCCGTTCCTGTGGGGATCGTTCGGCGGCGAGGCAGGCGCCAGTGGTGCCATGCTCCGCCGCGTGCTGATCGGGATGCTGCTGACGCCGGTCTTTCTCGGCTACGCGGTCGGCTTCAGTGCGCTGTCCGGCGAGTGGAGCGGCTGGTGGAGCCCGCTGACGCCGCTCATCGAACCCAACCTGATCGCCACCCCGCTGCCCTGGCTCCCGGTGATTGCCGGGCCGCTGCAGGCGGCGGTCTGGGAAGAGCTCCTCTTCCGGGCGGTTCCTTTCGGTGCCGCGCTGCTGCTGGCCCGCCGGTTCGGAGGCCGGAACGCCTGGCTCGCCGGCGCCTTCGTCATCCAGGCGGTGATCTTCGCGGCGGCCCATGCCAATTACCCGGCCCAGCCCGCGCACGCGCGTCTGGTGGAACTGCTGCTCCCGTCGTTCCTCTTCGGCGCCCTGTTCCTCCGCTGGGGCCTGATCCCGGTGATCGTACTCCACTTTGAATATGACCTGGCCCTCTTTGCGCTGCCCCTCTTCGCCACCCCGACCACGGCCCTGCTCGGCAGCAAGCTGATCGTGATCGCGGCCGGGCTCGCGCCGCTGGCATTCGTCCTCCTGCGCCGGGCACAGGCCGGCGCCTGGGTCCCCCTGACGGACGCGCACCGCAACGCGGGGCACCTGGCCGCGCCCACCGACACCAAGTCACCGGGGGCGGTGGACTCGCAGGAGCCGGGCCCCGCCTCCCCTCCGTCAGCGACGGTGAGTCCCTCGCTGGTCTCGGACAGTCGTTGGGTGGTTCTGGCGGCAATCGGCACCACCGTCTGGCTGGCCGGTGTGGCGACGGCACCCTCCCCCGCCACCAGCTTTTCCGTGCCGCGGCAGGTCGCGATCACCGCCGCACTGGACACCCTCGTCCGCCATGGAGTGGACACCACCGGGTGGGCCGTGGTGGCGCGTATCTCGGGGGGCGTGACCGACGCGCACCACTTTGTCTGGCAGACCGCGGGCCGCGCCGTGCACGACGACCTGCTCGGCCGGTACCTCCCGCTGCCCCGGTGGGAGGTGGCGCTGCGCCGCCATGAGGGCGACGTGGTGGATCGCGCCGAGGAGTGGACGGCCTGGATTGACGGCGGGGGACGGCCGTGGCGCGTCATCCATCGCCGGCCGCAGCACGCGCCAGACACCTCGCTCACCGAGTCGGAGGCCCGCGCGCGCGCCGAAGCCGCACTGGTGCACCTCCCGGGGCTGGACCCCGGGGCCTTGGAGGCCATCGCTGCCGTCCCGACTGAGCAGCCGGCCCGGCGCGACTGGCTGCTCACCTGGGTGGATACCACCGGGCCGCCGATCGGTGAGGGGCAGCTCCGCGTGGAGGTGGAGGTCAGTGGCGGCGAAGTGGTCCGGGTGGGCCGGCGGGTGCACATCCCGGAAGAGTGGGCCCGGCAACGGCGCGCCACGACCATTCAGCGGATGTTCCCGGCGTTCCTGACCGGCGCGATTCTCGTCGGACTGCTGGTGGCCGGGGGTGTGGCCGCACTGGTCCGCCTGAGCCGACGCACCCTGGCTCGCGGCCGAGCCCTCCGGGTCGCAGCCCTGGTCGCGCTGCTCGGCATCATCGCGGCATGGAACGGTTGGCCGGTTTCCCTGTTTGGGATGACTACAACCGAGCCGCTGGCACTGCAACTGTGGCTCCTGGTGGCCGCCTTGGCGATCGGGCTGCTGGTGGTTGCCATCGGCTCAGGGCTGCTGGCAGGCCTGCCCGTGCAGGGGAGGCAGGTACCGTTCCGCTGCCAGCTCCTGCCGGGGTTCGCGATAGGCGCCTTGGTCGTGGGCCTCCGGGCAGCGCTCGGCATGGTGGCGCGCGGAAGCTCGCCACGTCTCGGTGGCACGCCCCCGCTCGACCAGCAGCATCCTGTCCTGGCAGCGGCACTCGGGCCCACCTCGGAGATGCTCAGCATGCTGGTCCTGATCATCGCCGTGCAATGGGCCATCCGGGCCACCGCCCGGAGCGGTGTAATGCGTCAGGGCCTCGGTTGGCTCGTCCTGCTGGCCGTGGCGCTGGCCGTCAGCGGCGCTGCCGGATCGGAGCGGCCCGCCCTGCTGGTGGTGGGGCTGGTGTCGGGAGGAGCGCTGGTCTGGTGGGGCGTCCGCGGCGTGTTGGGACACTACCCGGCGGCGATCGCCGTGGCGGCCGGCACGGTCGCCGCCTTCGACCTGTTGCGGACTCTCGCCGAGGCGACCTGGCCGGGGGCATGGGTTGGAGGGGTGGCTGGCCTCGTAATCCTGGTGTGGTCGACGCGCTGGTTGGCTGGTGTCTTTGCGAGGGAAGCCGCACCGGCTGACGCCACCTGATGCGTCTTCAGGGCACGAGGATCGCCGGCCCCTGTACCGGGCGACGCGCCCGGAACACCGGCACCTCCGCCCCCCGCCTGAGGTCGCGATCGAGGAAGTTCCACGCCACGAAGCCGTCCTCGGAGGCCGGTTCCAGGAGGTACGCCGCCAGCACCCCGAGCCGCTGGTCGGTCGAAACGAGGTACCAGCCCGCCGGCGCGGCGCCGGCGCGCGCGCGCCAGGCGCCCTGGACGGTCACCAGGCGATGCCCCTCAAAGAGCCCCATCGCCACCGACATCGAGTCCACCTGGAACGATTCCAGCTCGCCCCGCCAGGGCGCCGAGAGCTGGTGGACTACCACGCCATGTCGCCGCAGCCCCTCGACCAGGTGGCCCTGCTCGGCCGGGAGCAGGTACGCCGCCGGCATCGCTTCCTTTCGCACCGCCATGAACCGATCGTAGACCGGCATCGCGATCGTCCGGAACTCACCCGTGCGCTGCCGGCGGCCGAAGCCACCGGCTCCGGCACCCGCGGGCTGGGTGATCTCGGCAATCACATCCATCGTGCGCGGCGGCGCGAAGTCGCTGCGCACCCCGACCGAATCCGGGCGTTGCGCCGAGGCTTCCGCCACCAGTCGCTTGATCGTGACCCGCTCGGAGGCCGCCAGGCGCAGGATTTCCAGCACGAAGCTGTAGGTGGCGCGGACCCGGGTCTCGAAGGGATCGTTGCTGTAGGCCTCGCTCAGGATCCCCATGCGCCCGCGCATCCCGATCCAGTTCACGCCGAATCGCGGGCGGGCGTCGTACGTCCACCACCCCTGCACCAGCGAGTCCGGGTGCTGGTTGCGGAAGTTGCCGTACCAGAACAGCTCATGGCCGTGCCGCTGGCGTACCTGGGTCCGAACGGTCGGCAGGAATCGCTCGCGAACCCAGTCGTTGGCCACGCTGGAGTTTGGATTGAGCCCCGGGGCATAGGTGAGCGCATACCCGTGGTAGCTGCCGTTGGTGGTGTGGAGGTCAATGAAGATGTCCGGGTCCCAGGCATTGATGAGGGCCGCCGCTCCGCGGGTCTCGGGCGCCACCTGCTTGGTGTAGTCGCGGTTCAGGTTGAGCCCCTGGCTGTTGGGGCGCAGTCCCACCGGGTCGGGTCCGTCCTGTCCGGGGCGCTGGCGTGCCGCCGGGCCGAAGGCATCGTTGCCGTCGGCATTGTAGTTCGGCAGCACGATGAGCACCACGGAATCGAGCAGGGGGCGTAGGGAGCCGAGCGTGAGGTCGCGAAGGAGCATGAGGGTGACTTCCTTGCCCTCCACCTCACCGCCATGGATGTTGCCCTGGACCATGAGGATCGGCTTCCCGCTGCGATGCGCCGCGGCCGGATCGTCGACGAGGGGACGCGAGGCAATGACGTAGGGAATCGGCCGGCCCTGCGGCGTGTGCCCCAGGGTGCCGGTCCGGATGCCCGCCCCCCGCATCGCCAGGGAATCGAGGAACGCCAGGACGTCGGCGTGCGAGGATGTGGTCCGAAACCTCGAGCGTTCAGCGGTGGTCAGCTGCGCGGTGGCCGGCACGGCCACCAGCGCGAGGAGCACCAGCGCGCCGACGGGCCGCCTCACGGCGTCACTTCCCGCCCGGACATCGGCAGGCGCACCACCAGGGTCGGCAGCACCTCAGCCCCTTCCGTCAATCGTTCGCCACCGCTCACGACCACCTGTTCGCCCGGTTCAACCCCCCGCACTTCCACAAACCCTGGTGTGCGCAGGCCCGTCTCGATCATCCGCCGAGTGGCGCGGCCATTCGCCACCACCCAGATCGCGTTGCCGCCAGGCACCGGCAGCAGCGCGTCCTCGGGAATGATCGTGGCGTTCGGCCGGACCTCCGTCACCAGGCGCGCCTCGATGAACATCCCGCTGGAGAGCTCGCGCCGCGGATTGGCCACCCGCGCCTTGATGGTGATGGTCCGGCCGGGGAGCTGGACCACCGGGTCCACGAAATCCACCACGCCGCTGAACACACGGCCGGTCAGTGCCGCCACCCGGAAGTCCACGGTCTGCCCCACGGCGAGCTGTTCCGCGAAGCGCTCGGGCACCTGGAACGCCGCCCGCTGCGGATTCACCGTCTGGAGCACGATCAGGCGGCTGGCGGTGTTGACGTAGTCCCCCAGGCTGGCGAGGCGCTGGCCGGCCACGCCGGCGAATGGCGCGCGGACCACGGTCCGCGCCAGCCGCAACGCCAGCAGGTCCAACTGGGCCTGGGTGCTGCGCGCCGTGGCCTCGGCGCGCTCGAGGTCGGCTGGCGCCGCCGCGCGCTCGCTGAGGAGCTGCCGGGTCCGCGCCAGCGCCTGCACCGCCAGGTCGCGATCCGCCTCGGCCCGGTCCACCTGGGCCCGCAACTCCGCGCCATCGATGCGGAAGAGGGGCGCCCCGGCGGCAACCAGCGCGCCCTCCTGGATCAGGATCTCGACGATCCGTCCCTCCACCTCGGGCCGGAGCTCGATGCTCTGCAGCGGCTCGATCTGGCCGGTCGCGGTGATGGCGTCCACGACCGTGTCGGTCCGTGCCGCCACGACCTCCACCGCCACCGGTCCGGCCGGCCCGCGACCTCCACCGCCTGCGGCCGCCGCGGAGTTCCCGCCGCCACACCCGGCCACCAGCACCGCCAATCCCACCGCCGCCCAGCCTCGCACAGCGCCACCCTTCATCCATGAGGTTCGTGTCATTGCTGCAACCGCCGGCCGAGCAGGACTTCCAGCCCGGCGAGGGAGAGCCGCGCGGCAAACCGTGCCTGCACCACGGCAACCTCCGCCTCGGTCAGCTGATTCTGGGCGTCGAGCAAGTCGAGGATCGTGCTGGCGCCTGCCTGGTAGCGACGTTCCTGGACCCGGAAGTTCTCGGTCGCGACCTCGACGCCGACTTCGGCCAGCTCGGCGGAGGCCCTGGCCGTGTGGTACGCCTCCCAGGCCTCGGTCACGTCGGCCAGGGCACCCCGTTCCAGGTCCTCGCGTACGGCGCGGGCCACATCGCGCGAGGCACGGGCCCGCGCCACGGCCAGCTCGCGTTGGCCGTTGTCCCAGATCGGCAGGCTCACGCCCAAGGTGAGCGTGGAGCGCTGCAGGGCGTTGGGGAAGAAACGCTCATCGAACTTGGTGATGTTGGCGCTCACCACCGCTGAGGGGAGGTATCGGCTGCGTGCCGAGCGGAGGGTGGCTTCGGCGATCCGCTCCGACGCCCGGACGATCCGGTACAACGGCCCCCGGTCCAGCGCGAACGACAGCGCCTGCTCGACGGAAACCGTGAGCGGGGCGAGGGTGAGGTCGGTCGCGGGCTGGGCATCGATCGGCCCCGCCACGCCGACGCGCCGGCCCAGATCCAGCTGGCTGACCCTGTGGCTGGCGCGCGCCTGGAGCAGCGCCACCCGGGCACGGTTCACCTCCAGCAGCACCTGGAGGGAATCCGACTGCACCGCCGCCCCGCTGGTGACCCTGGCCCGCGCCACGCCGAACTGCGCCTCGGCCCGCTCGAGCCGCGCCTGGGTCACCCTGAGGATGTCGGTGGCGCTCAGCACCCCGTAATAGTCCCGCTCGGTCAAGAACGCCGCCTCGTACCGCGCCAACACCTCGTTGGCCTGTGCCCCGTCCAGCGCGGCGCGGCTGCGACTCAACTCGGCCAGCTTGCGCCCGCCGGTGAACAGCTCGTACCGGGCGTCCAGGCGGGCGGTCACCGACCGGCTCGCCTGCTGGCCTGTTCCCACATTGAACTGCGGCCGGGAGAAGTTGATGTAGTCGGAGCTGGCGGTGACCGAGGGCAGGATGAAGACAGTGAAGGCCAGGCGCCGGCCCCACTCCGCATCGTTCAGCTGCCCGACCGCCTGCACATACCCGACGTCCACTCGAGCCGCCCGCGTCAGCGCCTCGTCCAGCGAGATGCGGGGGATGCTGTCCTGAAACGTCATGGCCGCGAGGGCCAGCAGGCCGAGGGTCACTCGGCCTCCGGGGCCGCCACCGGCACCGGCTGCAGCACCCGCCCGCGACGGCGCGCAAACGCGGCATCAAAGAGCGAGTAGGCCACCGGCACCAGGTAGAGCGTGAAAAGCGTCGAGACGATGAGCCCGCCGACGATCGCGAAGCCCAGCGGCCGCCGGCTGCTCGAGCCCGCGCCAAGGCCCAGCGCAATCGGCAGCGCGCCCATGATCGTGGCGATGGAGGTCATCAGGATCGGGCGCAACCGGATCCGGCCCGCCTCGGCGACAGCCTCCAGCGTGGCCAGGCCCTTGTCCTTGAGCTGGTTGGCATACTCCACCAGGAGGATCGAGTTCTTGGTCACCAGGCCGATCAGCAGGATCATGCCGATCTGGCTGTAGAGGTTCACCGTGGACCCCATGATCCAGAGGGCGAAGATCGCCCCGCTGACCGCCAGCGGCACCGCCAGCAGCACCGTGAACGGATGCACCAGCGACTCGAACTGCGAGGCCAGCACCATGAACACGATGACCAGCGCCAGGATGAACGCGAAGTAGAGTGCGGAGCCGCTCTCGGCCAGCTCGCGCGATTCGCCGGCCAGTGCCGTCTGGCTGCCCGGGGGGAGCACTTCCGCCGCGATGGCCGTGAGGGAATCGAGCGCCTCACCCAGGGTAAAGCCGTCCGCCAGGTTGGCCGACAGCGTCGAGGCCCGCATCCGGTTGAAATGGTTGAGCTGTCGCGGCCCGGTCGTTTCCTCCACGCTGGAGAGCTGCTGGAGCTGGATCAGCTCCCCGCCGCGGCCCCGGACGGTGAGCCCGGCCATGTCACTCGGAGTGGCCCGCGCCTCGGGGCTGAGCTGTACGATGACGTCATAGAGCTTGTTGTCGCGGGTAAAGGTGCTCACCCGGGCACTGCCCAGCAGGACCGACATGGTGTTCGCCACGTCGGCCACCGGCACGCCGAGGTCCTCGGCGCGATCGCGGTCGAAGGAGACCACCAGCTCGGGCTTGTTGACGCGCAGGTCGGAATCGACGTTCTCCAGGCCCGGTACCTGGCGCGCCCGCTCCAGCACCCGATCCATGGCGCCGGCCAACTCATCGAAATCGGGATGCTGGATCACGAACTGCACCGGCGAACCGCGGCCCCCGAAGGCCGGGGGATTGCTGGCGAAGGCCAGCACGCCGGGGATGGCACTCATCTGGGGCTGGACCTCCCGGATCACCTCCTGGACGGTCCGGGAACGGTCGGCCCAGTCCTGCAGGCGGACGATCAGGAACCCCGAGTTCACCCCCCCCCCCCCCCCC
>JBHEPH010000026.1:0-15395 GCA_046260395.1 Gemmatimonadales bacterium | reverse complement strand
GTGTAATTGTCGATCTCCGGCACGCCGTCCAGGATCTGCTCGGCCCGAACCTGGTATTCATCCATGTAGTGGACGGTGGCGCCCTCCGGCGCGGTGAGCGACACGCGGAAGTTGCCCCGATCCTCGGGGGGGACGAACTCCCGCTTCAGCGTGGTGAAGACCACCCCGGCGGCCACCGACACCGCCAGTACCACACCCACCACGGCCGCGCGATGGTGCAGGGCCCAGGTCAGGGATCGCTTGTAACCACTGGCCAGTCCGTTGAAGCCATTCTCGAGCACCTGATACAGCCGGCCGTGCCGCTGCGGCACCCGGAGGATCTTGGCGCAGAGCATCGGGGTCAGGGTCAGGGCCACGAAGCCGGAGATCACCACCGACCCCGCCACCGCCAGCCCGAACTCCCGGAACAGCCGCCCGGTGTTGCCGCCCAGGAACGCCAGGGGGGTAAACACCGCCACCAGGGAGATCGTGGTCGTGATGACCGCGAAGGCAATCTCCCCGGTCCCGCGCGAGGCGGCCTCCTCGGGCGTCTCCTTCAGTTCCTCCTGGTGCCGGTACGCGTTCTCCATGACGATGATGGCATCGTCCACCACGATGCCGATCGCGAGCGTCAGCGCCAGCAGCGTCAGGCTGTTGATGGAGAAGCCGAGCGCGTTCATCACCGCGAAGGTGGCGATGATCGAGGCGGGGATGGCAATGCCCGGGATGAACGTCGCGCGCAGGTTGCGGAGGAAGACGAAAATGATCAGCACGACCAGGAGCCCGGCGATCAGCAGGGTTTCCTTGGCCTCCGCGATCGAGCGCTTGACGAAGACCGACGAGTCGAACCCGAGGACCAGTTCCGTGCCGGGCGGCAGGCTCTCCTCGATGCGGGGCAGCTCGGCCTGCACCAGCTCGGAGACCTGGACCTGGTTGGATTTGGATTGGCGCGTGAGGGAGACGCCGACGCCGGGGGCCCCGTTGAACCGGAACCGGGACCGGTCATCCTCGGGGCCCAGCTCCACCCGGGCGACATCACGCAGGCGCACCAACTGGCCGCCGCTGCTGGACACCACCAGGGAGCCGAACTCCTCCGGGGTCTTCAGCTCACCCATTGACCGGATGGAGAACTCCCGGCGGTCGGATTCGATCCGGCCGGCGGGCACCTCGACGTTCCGGGTGCGGATGGCGTTGTTCACGTCCTGCACCGTGAGCCCGCGGGCCGCCAGCTCCGCGGGCTCGATCCACACCCGCATCGCGTAGCGCCGCTCCCCGCGGACCTGGGCACTCGCGATGCCAGGGATCGTCATCAGTGGTGTCTTGACCAGCCGGTCGGCAATGTCCGACAGGGTCATCAGGTCGTAGCCATCACCCCGGAGCAGGATCCACATGAACGGCTGGGCGTCCGCTTCCTGCTTCGAGATGACCGGCTCCTCGATCTGCTGCGGCAGCCGCCCCCGGATCCGCGAGACCAGATCCCGCACGTCCTGGGCGGCGGCCTCGATCGGGCGCTCAAGGTTAAATTCGAGGGTGACGTTGGAGCGCTGTTCGCCGCTGGAGGAGGTCATCTGGCGGAGCCCCTCGAGGGAACTCAGCTGCTCCTCCAGCACGTCGGTCACGGCGGATTCCATCACCCGTGGGTTGGCCCCACGGAGGGTGACGGAGACCGAGATGATCGGCGGATCGACGTCCGGGAATTCGCGGACCGCCAGCCGCTGGTAGCCGATGACCCCGAAGAGCACCAGCGCCGCCGAGGCCATGCTGGCCAGGACGGGACGGCGGATGGCAAGATCGGACAGGAACATCCCGGGCCTCCTGAATGGTGCGCCCAGCCAGGGGGCTGGGCTGCCTGCAGTCCACAAAGATACGGCCGTCCCCGCCCCCCTGTTGAGGGGCGGAACCGTGCCGAAACAGCTCAGACACCCCGACTGGAGTGGGAGTTCCCGTGGCCGAACAACTCACCTCCCGACAGCAGGCCCAACTGGCGATCCTGGAGCCCCTGGGACGGCGGTTCGAGCAGCTGCACCGGATGATCGAGGAGATGGCCAGTCTGCGGGCCGACGAGTCGCTGCAGCGGAAGCTGGTTCGCAACCTCGACGAGATGAAGTCCCAGACGACCGGGATTGGCCTGACCGGCCTCTCGGAGACGCTCGGGATGATGGCCATGCTGGCGCATCGATCGGGGGGGCTGCAGATGCGGGTTCGGGGCCTGCGAGAAGGGCTGGCGAGCCTGAAGATCAACTACGAAGGGGCCATGCGGACGGCGACCACCCCGAACGCGGCAGCCCCCGAGGGAGACGGCTGATCAGCCCTCGGGCTGTTCCTTGACGAACCGGTCAATGATCGGGCCGGCCATGAGCACCACCATGGCGTTGACGATGGCCCCGACCAGCAGGGTCACGTACGTCAGGGCAAACAGGATCATGCCCGCGCCCAAGGCAGCGAAGACTATCCCGATCAGGTTGAGCATCCAGCATCTCCTGGGAGCATCGTGAGCGGGAAAGTGTATACTCAAGGTGGTATGTGCCGCAACGGCCGGTGTTCGGGTCCCGGTCCGGCGGCCTCGTGAAGGACCCGAGTGCCCAACAAGGAGTACCCATGCGACGGATGCTGCTCTGCGCCGCCACCCTGCTGGTGGCCGCCCCCCTGCTCCACGCCCAGTTGCCGGCGGGCTGGTCGGCACGGCTCGACAGCGACCGGATGTCGCTTGAGAATGTCCAGCTGGTGACGATGGGACCGGGCCTGCACCTGACCACCGGGCCCCATGTCATCCTCTGGCGGGAGGCGGACCGCACCGCCGGGCGCTTTCACACCGAGGTGACGATCACCCGGACCAAGGCTCCGGCCCACCCCGAGTCGTATGGTCTGATCGCCGGCGGCCGCGACCTGGCCGGACCGAACCAGACCTACCTCTACTTCCTGGTGCGCGGCGACGGCAAGTTCTATATCCGGAAGCGCGAGGGTGCGGCCGTCTCCAATGTGGTCGCCGGCTGGACGGACCACGCGGCCATCAACAAGGCCGATGCAGCGGGCAAGGTGACCGACAAGCTGGAAATTGCGGCCACCGCCACCACCGTGCGCTTCTCCATCAATGGCCAGGTCGTCCACGAGATGCCGACCGCCGGCCTCAACCTGGAAGGATACGTCGGCCTCCGCGCCAGCCATGCGCTCGATCTGCACCTTGACGGGTTTGTGGTGCACAAGATGTAGTAAGAAGTGAGAAGTGAGAAGTGAGCAGGGAACAGGGAACAGGGGAGTCGCCACGGACGCGACACTGATTCTCCATCGCGCCGGAAGCCAGAAGGGCGGCTCGCATGCACTGCGGCCGCCCTTCCGTTCGTTGGCAATCCCGTTCCCCGTTCCCTGCTCCCCGTTCCCTGCTTACTGCTCACTGCTCACTGCTGACTGCTCCCTGCCGCCCCCCGCTCACCGCTCACCATCCCCCCGGCGGCCTCCGTGCCCCTGCCCCACCGGGCCCTTGCGGCGGCCTCGTCAGCGCCTCGGGCAGCGCGCTCCACTGTTCGGGGGTCAGGAGGCCCTGCGCCGCCTCGAGGGAGCGGCGACGCAGCGCCTGGGCACCCTCCATCGCCGGCCGGATAAGGGTCAGGGCGCGCCCCATGTCGGGAGTGGCGCCGAGATCCGCGATCCGCTTCTCCAGCTCCCCAGCCATCACCGTGGCACGAACATCGAAGGAATCCGACTCGGCGGTCAGCGCCTGCACCTGTGCCTCGGTCAGGCGAAGCTGGATCCGTCGGTCGAGGATCTGGCGGGCCGGGTTGGCCACAAGGCTGGCAAACCGGGACGCGAAACTGGTACTGTCACCCGCCAGCAATCCGCCGAGCATTCCGGCACGACCACCACCCATCGCCCCAGCCACCCTGCCTCCTCCCCCACCGTCCATGCCACCGCCCATCCCCCCGCCGCGGCCCCCCATGCCCCCAATCCCACCCCGGTTCGGGCCGAGCGCGTAGCGCGCCTGGATGCCCAGCTGGAAAGGCACCCGGATCGCGGTGCCCCGCGCCCCGGTGGCGCCAAATCGCTCGTTGACGGTGTACTGGAAGCGCTGCGCCTGCGCGTCGAAGCCCCTGACGTACAACAGCGTCCCGTCCGGTCGGGCACCCTGGCCCCACCCCTTGATGCCGTCGGCACCGTGCACCAGCTGGTCCACGCCACCCAGGAGGTTGACCGTGGTCATCGAGATCGTCAGGCGGCGCTGCAGGCCAAGGAAAGCCGGCCGAAAGTTGAGCTGGAGTTCCACCGAGGGCTGCCAGGGCCCGGTACAACTGTTCCGGTCGGCCACCGCGCCGAGCTGCGCCTCCAGGCAGGCGCGGGCAGTGCCGGAACCTGACTCGAGCAGCCGGGTCATGGCCGCGGCCACGGCGGGATCGGTGGCGGTGCCGGGATTGAAGATGAACGCGCGGTCATTGCGGGAGCCATCGCCATTCACGTCACCAGCCACCATCGGTGTGTAGGGGGTTCCGGAGGAGAGCCGCGAGATCGTGGTCAGCTCCAGCCCGGTGGTGACCGGCCAGGTGACCGTGGCCAGGAAGGAATGCGTGCGGCCGAAGTCGCTCCGCGCCAGTCACGCACGTTGGGGTCCCCGGCGGTGGACTGCCCGCCGAATCCGCGCCCGGTGCCGCCGGCGCCCTGGTCGCGGACATGCGACCAGGTGTAGGCGAGGTTGTACATGATCCCCTTCTGGAGCACCACTCCGTTGAACGACGCGGTGGCCTGCCAGGAGCGTGAGCCGAGCCGGGAGTCGAGCTCGAAGACCTGGCCGTAGGTCGGGTGCTCGCGGGAGGCGGCCAGCGGGATCGCGCCACTGCCCGGCTGGATCACCGCCGGGTTGGCATACACCGGACGGCCACCCTCGTCGGCCAGTGCAAAGCGCTGGGCACCCAGGTTGAGGTCGGTGACCCCCGACTGGCCCACCCCCCTGGCCCAGCTCAGGTCCAGGCTCAGTGCCTGGGTCAGGCCCATCCGGCGAGTCGCCCCCAGCGACGCCCGCACCGATCGCGGGGAGCCAAAATCCTCGGCGAACACGGTGATGCCGGGACTGCGGGTCGGCAGCGTGCCGCCGCCGCCACCGAGGCAGGACGACGGAATGGCGTTGTCGTCCGCGCGGTAGGCGACCCAATCCGGCACCGGGACATTGGCACCGACGCAGAACAGCTGCGCCTCGCCCTCGCTCAGGCCGGTGGCGGCCTGCGCCGAGCCCACCAGCATCGTCGGGATCGGACTCCGGAACTCGCCGATGCCCCCCCGAAGCGTGATCCGCGGCGGCTGGCCGGGACCCGCGCTCGAGACGGGAATCCAGCTGAAGCCCAGCCGCGGGCTCAGCCGGGTCTCGGTGGGCAACCGGTCGGTCTGGACACCGAAGAGCGACTCGGCCTCGGGGTTCGCATCGGGCACGCCGCGGAAGCTGCTCCGCTCCAGGCGCAGGCCGTAGGTCACCTGCAGCCCGCGACCGGCGCGCCAGACATCGGCCAGGTAGGCGGCCTGGTCCACGCCGGTGGTGGCGCGCGTGGTCGGGGTGAGGGTGCGCGTAAAGGTGCTCGGCCGGTTGGCCTCCAGGTCGTCCAGCGACTGGTAGGTAAAGGTCCCGAAGCGATTCGATGACACATCCTGCCGCGAACGGCCTTCCTTGTACAGCAACCCGAACTTGACGCGATGGCCTCCGGCCGCCGAAATCCAGGACAACTCGTTGCCCACCTCAACACCGCTGCTGGTGGTGCGCCGCGCCGCCCCGGGGTTGCCGCCGAAGAAGTAGTTCGCCACGCCGGTGCCGCCGTCCACCAGGTCACTCGCCACCTGCACGCGCCCCTGGGGAAGGTCATTGAAGGCGGTGCCCTCCTGCCGGGAGCTGTTGACGTAGGCCCGGAACTCGTTGAGCACCTGGACCCCGAAGCGCGAGCTCAGGGTCAACAGGCCCCCACCGCTGGTGCTGTTGTTCCGTGCCGCCACCTCCGGCAGCGCCAGCGGACTCGTCCGGGTGGGATCCTGCCGGGAGTGACGAAGATCCCCACGAAGCGTCAGGGTATGCGCCGGGGCCAGCATCCAGTCGATCCGGGTCAGGCCCGAGAAGTCGTCACTGGAGCGGGAATCGTCGGCCCGCAGGGGAATCGGCGCGCCGGTCCCTTCAGCCAAAGCCAGGAAACGCGCCAGCGAGTCGGGGCTCGTGCCGAGCCGGTCGAGTGCGCCCGCCGGCGCATTGAGCAGCGTCTGGAAGGCATCGGTGCGCAGGCGGGCCTGCCCCGAGCCGAAGACGAAAAGCCTGTTGCGAAGGATGGGGCCGCCGACGCCACCGGAGAATTGGTTCTGCGAGAACCCCCGGGCGAAGGGGTCGCGTCCCTCGTCGCCAAAGGTCAGCTCTTCGTCGCGCAGCGACCAGCTCATCGAGCCCTGCGAAATGTTGGTGCCGCCTCGGCTGGTCATCGAGACCTGGCCGCCGCTGAACTGGCCCCGGGCCACATCATAACTGTTGGTGATGACCCGGGTGGCGCGCAGCGCCTCCTGCGGAATCGTGGCGGCCCCGAACGAGGCGCCGTCCAGCGTGGTCGCGTTGCTGCTCGGCCGCTGGCCGGCCACCGAGAAGCCAGCGGCGGTGGAGTCGTCACCGGCCACGGCCACGACGCCGGGCGCCAGCAGGGCAATCAGGTTGATATCCGAGGCGTCTATCGGCAGCCTGGCGAGCTGCTCCGGGGTCACGACTCGCTGGACCGACCCGGGAGTCGGCAGATCCATCCCGCCCGGCGGCGGGGGCCGCCGACCCTGCACCACCACCTCGGACAGGCGCATCGGCGAGGAGGAGAGGCGGACGTCGGTAACCAGGCGATCTTCGTCGGCATGGCGGACGACCAGGCCCTCGAACGGCTGCCAGCCGATCGACCGGATGGTCAGCCGGTACTGGCCCCCGCCGTCAGGGAAAAGAATGGTGTACCGGCCGCGCTGGTCGGTGCGGGCCCCGCGCGTGATCTCGGTCTCGAGCGAGGTGGCCTCGACGACCGCCTCGGGGATCGGGCGGCCCTGGTCATCGGTGATGACCCCGGTCAGGACGTCGGTGGTGGAGCCGACCTGACCGGCAAGGACACCGGGCAGGGCGAGTGCAAGGAGGAACAGGAACACACGGACAAGCATGCAGCACCCGATCGATCAGGGGTTGAGGCGCAGGGAATCGATCAGGGACGCTGGCACGACCAGAGTGTTAAGCCGATTCCAACTACACGATCTCGAACACCCCGGCCGCACCCATCCCCCCGCCGACGCACATGGTCACGACCACATGGCGGGCGCCACGCCGCTTCCCCTCGATCAGGGCGTGACCCGTCATCCTGGCCCCGCTCATCCCGTACGGATGGCCAATCGAGATCGCCCCGCCATTCACGTTCAGAAGGTCATCCGGGATGCCCAGCCGATCCCGGCAATAGACGACCTGCACGGCGAAAGCCTCGTTCAGTTCCCAGAGCCCGATGTCACCCATCGAGAGGCCGGTGCGCTCCAGCAGGCGCGGCACCGCAAAGACCGGCCCGATCCCCATCTCCTCGGGCTCGAGTCCTGCCACGGCAAACCCCCGGAAGAGCCCGAGAATCGGCACCCCGCGACGCGCGGCCAGATCGGCATCCATCACCACACAGGCGGAGGCGCCGTCGGAGAGCTGGCTGGCATTGCCGGCGGTGATCGTCTGGTCGGGCCCGACCACTGGCTTCAGGCCCGCCAGCCCCTCGGCTGTGGTGTCGGGCCGATTGCCTTCATCCCGCGCCAGCGTCACGTCACGCCAGGAGACCTCGCCGGTGGCCTTGTCGGTCACCTTCATCCGGGAGGGAAGCGGGACGATCTCCGCATCGAACCGCCCGGCCTCCTGCGCCTGGGCCGTGCGTCGCTGGCTCTGGAGGGCGTAGGCATCCTGGGCCGCGCGGTCCACCCCGTACCGTGCGGCCACCACCTCCGCGGTCTCCAGCATCGACATGAACACCGACGGGTGATGCTCGGCCAGCCACGGGTTGCGCTCCTGGTAGAGCCCGGACTGGCCCTGCACCAGCGAGATCGATTCGAGTCCGCCGGCCACCACGACTGGAACCTGATCCACCAAGACCCGGTGCGCGGCACTGGCGATCGCCTGCAGGCCCGAGGCGCAGAACCGATTGATCGTGGCCCCGGCAGCGGTCACCGGCACGCCGCCCCGGATGGCGGCCTGCCGGGCAATGTTCCCGCCGGTGGCACCTTCCGGCAGCGCGCAGCCGAGGATCACATCCTCGACCTCGGCGGGGTCGATGCCCGCCCGGGCCACCGCATGCCGGATGACATGGCCGCCGAGTTCGGCGCCATCGGTGGCGTTGAAGGCGCCACGGTAGGCCTTGCCGATCGGGGTGCGGGCGGTGGAGACGATCGCAACGTCGCGCATGGTGATCCAATCAGGTGGGTGTAGGGGCGCGCCTCCCGGCGCGCCCAGTGGTCAGCCGGTTCCCTGGGCTTCACGGATGCCGCGGTCAATGTCCACACGCATGAGCATCAGCGCGCCGGCCACGAAGAAGCCCACGATCAGCAGGATGGCGGTTCGGCGCGACCCCAGACCATCGGCAAGGTAGCCGAAGGACATGCCCAGGATGGTGCCCAGCCGCGAGAACATGCTCCAGAACCCGAACATCTGCGCGACGCGTCCTGGGGGCGCCAGGAGCCCCACAACGGTACGGCTCGACGCCTGCGTGGCGCCGATGCCGGCGCCGGCGAACAGGCCGAGGACGAGAAAGATCCGCTTGGGTTCCAGACCCGTCGTGGCCGCCAGGGTCGGCAGGAAATAGATGCCGAGGACGCCGATGATCCACCAGGCCAGGGTGGTGAGCACGGTGTTCTTGGGGCCGATCCGCCCCTCCAGCGCGCCGAAGGCGAGCGCGCCCGCGGCCGCACTGAGCTGCAGCACCAGGAAGAGGCCGGATAGTTCCGGCACCGTCATCCGGACCTCTTCACGGGCGTAGATGCCCACGAACTTCACGATGGCATCGAGCCCGGCCATGTAGACCATGAAGGCGGCCAGGAACTGGAAGAGAATCGGGTGGCGCCGCGCGATGACCAGGCTCTGCGAGAATTCCCGGAGGCCCGCGCGGAGCAGCACCATCGGCCCCGCCTGTTCGTAACCCGGCGCCGGTTCGGCGCGATTGCGCAGGAGGATGAAGGTGGGGATGGCCGCCAGCAGGAAGAACACCCCGATGCCGACCATCGCCAGCTGGTTCTGGGCGATGAACAGGGCCGTCTCGGTGTCGGGGTTGGCACGAATGATGAGCCGCGTGGCGACGATGATGCTGAACAGGCCGCCGAGGTAGCCGATGCCCCAACCCAGCCCCGAGATCTTGCCCATGGTCTTCGGGGTGGAGATCTCCGGCAGGAACGAGCTGATGAACGTCTCGCTCAGCATGAAGGCCGCGTTGCTGATGATGATCAGCATGATCGCAAAGGCGACCTGGCCCGGGCCGGCGAGGGCGAGGGCCATGGTGCCGATGGCGCAGACCACCGCGGTGATGACGAGGTAGGTCTTCTTCCGGCCGCTGTAGTCGCAGATGGCCCCGGCCAGCGGCGACAGGACCAGCGCCAGGATGGTGGACAGGGTCATGGCCAGCGACCAGTACGAGTCGCGGACCGCCGAACCCTCCGGCACGATGTAGCCGACAAAGAACGCCGAGTAGACCACCGAGATCACCACGGTGGTATAGCTCGAGTTGGCGAAGTCGAACATCGCCCAGCCGAAGATCTCCCGGCGTTGGACCGGTACCGCCATGGCGGGGGATTTGACAAGACCCGTCCCGGCCTCCAAACTCCCTGTCCCCCCAGCTGGAAGGCAGGTCCCATGAAGACCTATTCAAGTGACGCGATCCGGAACGTGGCGTTCGTCGGCCACGGTTCCTCGGGCAAGACCACCCTGGTAGACGCCCTCGCCTTCGTCTCCGGCTCGAGCCGACGCCACGGCTCCATCAAGGACGGCACCACCCTCACCGATCATTCGCCCGACGAGATCGAGCGCCAGCACTCCATCAGCCTGGCCTTGGCCTACGCCGAGTGGATGGACACCAAGCTCAATCTCCTCGACGCCCCGGGCTACCTCGACTTCTTCGGCGAGGCGGTCTCGGCCATCCACGCGGCCGACAGCGCGGTGGTGGTGGTCAGTGGCGTGAGCGGGGTGGAGGTGGGCACCGAACGGGTCTGGGAGGAGTGCGACCACCGCCATATCCCACGAATCATCTTCGTCTCGCAGATGGACAAGGAGCGCGCGGACTTCGAGCGGGTCTTTGATGACGTGAAGAGCCATCTCTCGCCCAAGGTCGTGCCGGTGGAGATCCCGGTGGGGCATGGAACCGAGTTTCGCGGCATCATCAACCTGATCACCCGCAAGACCCACATGTACAAGCCGGGCACCAAGACGGGCGAGTACGACGAGGGTCCCGTCCCCGAGGACTACAAGGCCGCCTTTGCCAAGTACGATGAGCAGCTCACCGAGGCGATCGCCGCCACCGACGACGAGCTCCTCGAGGCGTACCTCGGCGGCGAGGACATTCCCCGCCCCCGGCTGGTGGAGGGCCTGAAGCGGGCGATGCTGGCCGGTGAGGTGGTGCCGATGTTCTGCGGCAGCGCCGAGCTGACCTGGGGGATGCGGGCGCTGCTCACCGAAATGGTGGAACTCCTCCCCTCACCCCTGGACGTGCCGCCGCCCGTCGAGGCGCCGCTGGTGGGCCGGGTCTTCAACATCGTCAGCGAGCCACATGTCGGCGACATCTCGTTCTTCCGGATCTATCGCGGCACCATCCGGAGCGGGGATGAAGTGTGGAACGCGGGGCATGGCCTGGCGGAAAAGCTGGCGCACGTCTCGGTCCAGCAGGGAAAGGACCGGACCGAGGTGGAGGTGCTCCATCCGGGCGACATCGGCACCGTGGCCAAGCTCAAGGACACCCACACCAACGATATTTTCTGCCATCGCGACCACCCGGTGAAGTTCAACCCGATCCCCTACCCCGAGGCGGTGGCGACCGCCGCCGTCCAAGTGAAGAAGCGCGGGGAGGAGGACAAGCTGGCGGCGGGACTCCACAAGATCCACGAGGAAGATCCCACCTTCCACTTCGAGTACAGCTCGGAGTTGCGGCAGACGCTGATCCATGGCATGGGTGAGCGCCATTTCGAAATCATTCTCGACCGGCTCAAGCGGCGCTACGGGGTGGAAGCCGAGCTGGTGCGACCGCGGATTGCCTACCGCGAGACCATCCGCGCCACCGCGGAGGGCCAAGGCAAGCACAAGAAGCAATCGGGCGGGCGTGGCCAATACGGCGACTGCTGGGTCCGGCTGTCACCCCGCCCGCGAGGCGCGGGCTACCAATTCGTGGACAAGATCGTGGGGGGAGTGATCCCCGGGAAGTTCATCCCCGCGGTGGACCGGGGGATCCAGGAATCGGCGGTGCGCGGGGTGGTGGCCGGCTACCCGATGGTGGACTTCCAGGCCGAGTGCTACGACGGCTCCTACCACGACGTCGACTCGAACGAAATGTCGTTCAAGATGGCTGGAATATTGGGCTTCCGGAACGTCGCGCCGAAGTGCAAGCCAGTCCTGCTGGAGCCGCTGGCCACGGTGGACGTTTACACCCCGGACGACGTGCTCGGCGAGGTCCTGGGCGACCTCAGCAGCCGCCGCGGGCAGATCCTCGGCACCGAACAGGCCGGCCGGCTCTCCAAGGTGAAGGCGATCGTCCCGGAGGCCGAGCTCTACCGCTACAGCACCACCCTCTACTCGATCACCCACGGTCGGGGGACCTACCATCAGGAGCCCCACGGCTACGCGGAGGCGCCGCCGGACGTTGCGGCGAAGGTGGCCGCGGAGAACAAGGGTGGGGAGGAGGAGTAGGCGGTGAGCGAGAAGCGAGAAGTGAGAAGGTAGAAGGGAGAAGTACTCATCCTCTCACTTCTTGCTTCTCGCTCCCTCACACCCTCAAGTAATCCGGTCGCCACTCCCGCACCGCCTGCTTGATCGCCTTCGGCTCCCCCAGCTCGCCGGCAAGGATTCGGTCCACCAAGCCAGGCACCTCCCCGTCGGCGGCGAACCGCAAGGCGATCAACTGCCGAGTCGAAAGCTTGTGGCTGGCGGCCAGGCGATCGGCGGGCAGCAGCCGCTCCAGGCGGAGCCGCTCCTCCAGACGAACCAGCCGGTTCTGCACCGTCAGGGCAAAGACCCGCGCCATGATCAGGCCAGCATAGATCGCCAGGGCCACCAAGGCATCGGCCACCGTGGCGAGTGACGGGGAACGGATCGCCGCCCAGAGCATGTAGAGGGCATACAGCCCGACCACCGGCGACACGAAGAAATGGTAGACCGGCGACCAGCGGGTGTGGTTGGCGTAGGATTGGGCCATGGGAGCCTTGCTGGGAAGCGAGAAGGGAGAAGGGAGAAGCAAGAAGTGAGAAGAGGGATGCATGGGGTCGCAAAGGTTGGCGAAGCCGCGTGAAGCGCTACTTCTCGCTTCCCACTTCTCGCTGCTCGCTCATCCACCGGGTGTACGCCTGCTTCAGCCGGCCCTGAAAATGATGCACGCCTTCCTCGCACTCCACCGAGAACCGACCGCGATCGTAGGCGCGGGAGGCGAGCCCCTCCTGCACGCGCTCGCAGATCTCCGCATCCTCGGCCTGCACGCGGTCACTGTAGGCATGGTCCGCCTCGATGCGCGCGCGCGCGCCGCGAGAGGCCAGGTCCGCGTAGTAATAATCGAAATGTACCTGGCACCGGTCGGGACCGAGCGCCTCCACCACGTTCACCTGCATCCGGCCCGGCAGCACGTTCAGCATCAGGTTGGGGAAGATGTGAAAATACAGCGCCTCCCCACCCGCGGCTCCCGACCAGGGATTGGCCTCCTCCGTGCTGAGCGGGCTCGACTGCAGGCTCCAGCTGCCCTGGACCTCGGTGGTGTAGGCCTGGAAGTCCAGCGCGGTCATCAGTTCCGGGTGCACGTAAGGGATATGATACCCCTCGAGGTAGTTGTCCACGTACACCTTCCAGTTGGCCGCCACTGGATACGTCACCCGCCGCTCGAACCGCATGGCGGCCAGGCGGCCCAGGCCGATGCGCTCGCCGATGCCCGCCAGCGACGCGGAAACCGGCTGCGCCGCCGCATCGAGGTGCACGAACACCAGGCCCTCCCACACCTCGACCCGCAGCGGCAACAGGCCGTAGTCCTTGCGGTCAAAGAGCTCCACGCGGTCCCACTTCGGCACGCCACGCAGTGACCCATCGAGCAGGTAGGTCCAGCCGTGATACTTGCAGGTGAGCGCCTTGAGCCCGCAAGCGTCCTGCATCAGCAGGGGGCCTCCGCGATGGCGGCAGACGTTGTAGAAGGCGCGGAGCTCGCCGGACTTGTCGCGTGCTACCAGCACCGGCTCGCCCGCCGCGGTGCCCTGGATGGCATCTCCGGGTGCCTCCACGCGGTGCGCGGCACCCAGGCAGTGCCAGGCCGGCGCAAAGACGGCCTCACGATCGAGCTCATGAAAGCGCGGATCCACATACCACGCCGAGGGGATCGTCTCGGCGCGCGCCACCGGCGGATGCGTCAACAATTCGTCGGTGAGTTCAGGATAGTCGAGGGGGGAGAGGGACGGCCGCATGGCGGAACGATAGCGTCTGAGCCGCTGGCCGCACAACAGGGCTCACGCGGGGGCGCGGAACGCCTCGCAAAGTCACGACCATTATCATTCATGTGCTCCGCGTTCTTCGCGCCTCCGCGTGGGCCCATGAACACCCTGACCGACCCTGAAGGGCATGCCATGACCGGTTCCCTCTCCTACCCCATCGGCCGCTGGACCTCACCCACCGGCGTCACCGCCGCCGAGCTCGCAGAGTCCGTGGCGCGCATCGCCGCGCTCCCGGACCGGCTCCGAGCAGCGGTTGAGGACCTCGACGAGACCCAACTCGCCACACCCTACCGGCCCGGTGGATGGACGGTCCGCCAGCTGGTTCACCACCTGGCGGACAGCCACCTCAACGCCTATGTGCGGTTCAAGCTTGGCCTGACGGAGGAGGAGCCGCGGATCACCGCCTACGATCAGGAGGCCTGGGCAACGCTGCCCGATGTGGAGTTGGTCCCGATCTCCGCATCACTCGGGATCGTCGAAGGGATCCACGCGCGGTGGGCGGCGCTGCTCGGCTCCCTGACCCCCGCGCAGTGGCAGCGCCGCTACCTGCACCCGGAGAACGGCGTGCAGCCACTCGACATTGTGGCGCATCACTACGCGTGGCATGGCGAGCATCATGTGGCCCACATCACCGCGCTGCGGAAGCAGATGGGGTGGTGATTCCGTAGGGGCGCCTCACGCAGGGGCGCGCCTCAGGTGCGCCCGCAGCGCGCCCCTACGTGAGGCGCCCCTCCGGTAGCTACGGTTGGGCCTGGTAGACGATCTGCCCGTTGATCACCGTCATCAGGTTGCGCGTGGTGAGGATCTCCTCCACCGGCACCTGCATGATGTCGGCACTGAGCACGGTGAGGTCGGCCCACTTGCCGACAGTGATCGTGCCACGCTGGTCCTCCTCGAACGCGGCATAGGCGGGCCAGTAGGTGAACATCCGGAGCGCCTGCTGCCGGGTCACCGCCTCCTCAGGATGCCACCCCTCCCCCGAGAATCCACGCACATCCTTCCGCGCCACCGCCGCGTAGAATTCGATCATCGGCTCGCCACGCTCCACCGGCGCATCAGAACCGCCGGCCACCGGCACGCCCATCGCATACAGCGTCTGCCAGGCGTAGGCGCCCTCGGTCCGCTCCAGGCCGATGCGGGCCGGCACGAAGTGCAGGTCGCCGATGGCGTGCGAGGGTTGCATGGAAGCGATGATGCCCAGTTCCCTGAAGCGGGGGAGATCCGCCGGGTTCACGATCTGGGAGTGTTCGTTCCGCCAACGGGGCTCGGCCGCCGGACGCTCCGCGGCAGGCACGGCGGCGAAGGCGCGCTCGTACATGTCCAGCAATAGGCGATTGCCGCGGTCGCCGATGGCGTGGATCTGCACCTGCACCCCGGCGCGCAGCGCCTCCTCCAGCATCCCGGCCAGGCGCACCGTGTCGGTGGTGATCAGGCCGCTGGTCGTTGAGTCGTCGCTGTAGGGCGCGAGCAGCGCGGCACCGCGGGAGCCAAGCGCGCCGTCCATGACGGCCTTGATCGAGCGGAGGGCAAAGCGCCCCTCGAATTCACCCGACGACGGCCCCATCCGGATCAGCGAGTCGGCGTCGGCAGAGGGGCCAGAAATGGCCTTGAAGATCCGCAGATCGACCTGGCCTTCGCGGTAGAGCCGCCGCATCCGCTCGGCCTCCTCCAGGCTGCCATGGGCATCGTGCACAGCGGTCCATCCCAGCGCCACTTCCCGCTGCGCGCCCAGCACGATCTGGCGGTCGCGCTCGGCGTCGGAC
>JBHEPH010000025.1:7885-38370 GCA_046260395.1 Gemmatimonadales bacterium | reverse complement strand
GCCGGGTTTCATCCGCTCGAGGTGGTTCGCGCCGCCACGCTGCACGGCGCCGAGGCGATCCACGAGCCGAAGGGGGTGCCGATCGAGTACGGCATCATCCGTCCCGGGATGCTGGCCGACCTGCTGATCCTGCCCGAGAACCCGCTGCAGAACTTCAAGACGCTCTACGGCACCGGCCACGTGCGCCTGAACGAGGACACCGGCCGCCCCGAGCGGGTAGGCGGTGTGCGCTACACCATCAAGGACGGCATCGTGTACGACGCCAAGCGGCTGCTGGCCGACGTGGCGGAGATGGTGCGGGCGCAGAAGGTGGAGCGCGGGATGGCGCCAGATGCCCGGTTGGTGAGGTACTAGGACTGTCGGCCGTGCGGCACAGGCACGACACCCTGCTGTTCACCTGCGCCTACCCCGCAAACCGAGGGGCGTGGGACCAGGCGAATGCGGAGTTGCGTCAGCTGGCGACAGAAACGCAAAAACTCGCGATCACCTCCCGCGGCGCCACGCTCCAGAACAGTGGCATGGCTGGCACCCCAGTCGTCGCCGCGTTCAGCCTGGTCATCACACGCTGGCTGGTGGAGCGCTTCGGCGACGCCGTCACCCTGGCATCGGTCGAAGGCGATCCCGAGCAGGTCATGGCGCTGCTCGAGCCCGCGCTTGACCCGATGGAGCGGGAAGTCCTCAGCGAGCAGCCACTCCGCTGGCCGGCGTGGCAGGTGCGGCACCTGGGTCGCGGCCGCGCGGCACGGCTGCGGCACCTGCTGCACCTGATCAACCGGTTGCCGGGGGAACCAGCCGAGCAGGAGGCGTCCTTCGCCTCGATGCGGGTGTTCGTTCGCTGGGAGGTGGCGCCCGATGCACCAACGCTGACCACCGGACGATTCGCGCGTGGCGAGCCGTGGTTTCACCCCGGCGCGCTCCGCCGCCGGGCCAGACCGGCGGACGCCTGGCGCGAGGGGCCTGGGCGGCGCCTCCGACTCACGAAGGGCGATCGGCGCGCCCTGGTGGACCTGGCGCGGGGCACGCTGGCGTCCTTGCTCAGCGAGACCGAGCCCTTCAGCCACGCGAGCGAGGCCGAGGTCGAACTGCACGACCTGGGGCGGGGGATTCAGGTGGCGCTCTACCCCTGCGCGGCGCCAGGGAAGCTGGCCCTCGAAGCATACGTGGGGTACCTGCTGCTCAAGAACCATGTGCCCGTCGCCTACGGGGGCGGATGGGTGCTCGGCCGGCAGGCGCGGTTCGGCATCAACGTCCTGCCGCCATTTCGGGGCGGAGAGTCAGCGGTGCTGCTGACCCAGCTGCTGCGCGTGTACGCCCATCGCTTCGGCCTGAAGTGCTTTGTGGTCGAGCCGTTCCAGATCGGCAAGGGCAACGCCGATGGTATCCGGTCGGGGGCCTTCTGGTTCTACTGGCGACTGGGTTTCCGACCGCAGCAGCCGTCACTGCTGGCCGTTGCCAGGGGCGAGGCGCGCCGGCTGCGCACGCCCGGTACAAGGACCGCTCCCGTGCTCCTGCGGCGGCTGTCGGAGTCGGTGATGACCTGGGAAACACCCCTCACTGAACGCTGGGACCCCATCGACGTGGACCAGGTTGGCGCGGCGGTGTCGCGGTACATCCTGACGGAGTTCGATGGGGACCGGACGGCCGCTCAGGCCAGAGCTGCGCGTACCCTGGGCCTGCGGGACCGCCGACTGGCGGTCCTGCTGGCGGCGATTTCTCCCAAGAAGGGCTGGCCCGCCGCCCAGCTTCGCCGACTGGACACCATCATGGCCCGAAAGGACCGCGCCGAGCTTCGCCAGGCGGTGGCGCTTCGGCAGCACCGGGGACTGATGCGGGCGCTGGCCGCGGCCGGAGGGTAGGCAGGATAGGGGGAGCACGGAGAAGCGAGCAGGGAGAAGGGAGAATCGAGGAGGGGAACAGGAACGGGGCGACCGCCGGGCTGTCATCGGTTGCCTCCCACGTCCTCAATCACTGCGCCGGGCAGCTTCAGGCGCGCCTCGCAACCGGTGCGATCGGTGCGATCCTGAAGGCTCAGAGTGCCACCATGTGCCTCGGCCACCTGGCGGCTGAAGACGAGCCCGATCCCGGAGCCACTTGGCTTGGTGGTGTAAAACGGGACGAAGAGATTGCCGGTGGGGCCAAGCCCGGGGCCCTCGTCGCGGACCCAGAGCTCCAGGGTGCGGTCGCGCGATTCCCAACCGATGGTGACCCCCCCCCCGCTGGCGCCCACCGACTCCACCGCATTCTTGACCAGGTTGATGAGCAACTGGTCGAGCTGATCGGCGTCGGCCCGAATGACCACCGGCGCCTCCGGCGCCTCAACCCGCACCGACGCCTGGTGGTCCAGGCTGGCCACCCTCGAGACCCAATCGGACACCGCCACCTCCCCCAGCGTCGGTGACGGCAGTCTGGCCAGCCGGGCATAGGCCGACATGAAGCGCGCCAGGGCGTCGGAACGGGCGTCGATCACGGCCAGGCCCGAGCGCAGGTCGTCCTCCAGGTCGTCGGGCCTCGGATTGCGGGCCAGCAGGCTCCCCATCGTGCCCGCCAGCGACTTGATCGGGGCCAGCGAGTTGTTGATCTCGTGGCTGAGCACGCGCACCAGGCGCTGCCAGACCTGTCGCTCCTCCTCGCGAAGCGCCCGGCTCAAGTCGGCCAGCACCAGGAGATCGTGCGGTCTTCCCTCCTGGCGGAAGGTGCTTCGCCGCACCTCCCAGCGGCCGGCGCTTCCGCCGGGGAAGACCCGTTCCAGGGTCCGCGAGGTCGGCCCGCTCAGCGACTCCGCCAGCCCAAGCGCCTCCGCGCTCCGCCCGATCAGCTGGCCGGCGGGGTGGCCCAGCAACCGCTCGCCGGTGCGGTTGACCAGCCGGAGCACGCCGCCCGCATCGAAGGCGAAAACGCCGAGGTCAATCTCTTCCATGACTCGGCGCAGCAGGGCGTCGGCTTCCACGGCGCCCAGTCGTTGGCTTTCCAGAGTGTCCCCGAGCGCGTTGATCTCGCGGAGCACCACCGCCAGGTCGTCCTCCACATCCTCCCTCCGGGCTCGCATCGTGAAGTGGCCCTCGCGCAGGCCGGCCAGCAGGTTGGCGATGACCTGGAGTGGCCGGACTACCCGGCGCCGGGCGTAGGAGGCGGTCCAGAGCCAGCCGATGAGGAGGGCGCCCAGAATGGTGCCGCGCAGCAGGCCTGACGCGGGGACCCTCCAGAGCAGGAAGGTGACCGTCGCCAGGGCCGGTGCCCCCGCCAGCAAGACCAGCAACTGGATCCGGCGGTCATGCGGGAGGGTGGGGAGGGGCATGGGAGGAAGGTAAGGGGGAACTGTCCGGATGCCTCAGCGGGGGAGGCACACTGCATGGTGAGCGGGAACTGTCGGACTCCGTGTTCTAAGAGATCCTGAGCCTGGTGAGAGGGAACCGCAGACTCCCTGCGCAGTCCCGGTCAGGGCGGTGACGAGTGGGAAGAGCATGGAGGGTCCTTCCCCCCCTCATCGATAGGCGCTGTGCCGGCGAATGGAACCGGGCAGTTCCCGCTCACCTCGGTCAGCACCCTACCCCTCATCGGGACCCGACAGTTCCCTCCTACCACTCGCGGAGCGCGCCAAGAACAGGAGCTTGCGGTTCCCTCGCTACAGCCCGTAGCGCTGGATTCGCCGATACAACGCACTTCGGCTGACGTCCAGTTCCCGGGCGGCCAGACTGACGTTGCCATCGCAACGCGCCAGCGCGCGGCGGATGGTTTCCTTCTCCATGTCGTCCAGGGTCTGGGGCTCGGCCGGTCCCGAGCCGGCGGCCAGGCCGAGCCCGAGGTCGTGGGCTTCGATCAGGTCGGCGCGGGCCAGGAGGACGGCGCGTTCCATGGCGTGGTCCAGTTCGCGTACGTTGCCGGGCCAGCGATACCGGCGCAGGGCAAGGATCGCGTCGTCGCTGAAGCCGGCCAGGTCCTTCCGGTAGCGGACGTTGTAACGGGCCAGGAAATACTGCGCCAGCGGCAGGATATCCTCGGCGCGGTCGCGCAGCGGCGGCAACCGGATCTCGATGGTATTAAGCCGGAAAAGGAGGTCCTCACGGAAGCGGCCGCCCTGCACCTCCGCGCGCAGGTCGGCGTTGGTGGCGGCAATGAACCGGACATCCACCCGGCGGGTCTGGGCGCTGCCAACCCGCTCGACTTCTCCGGCCTGGAGGACGCGGAGGAGCCGGGCCTGCTGCTGCAGCGTGATGTTGGCGATTTCATCGAGGAAGAGGGTGCCGCCGTCCGCCAGCTCGAACCGACCGGGGCGATCGGACTTGGCGTCGGTGAAGGCGCCCTTGACGTGGCCGAAGAGCTCGCTCTCGAAGACGCCCTCCGAGAGCCCCCCGACGTTGACGAGCACGAGGGATTTTTCCGCGCGACTCGAAGCGGCGTGAATCCAGCGCGCGGCCACTTCCTTGCCGGTGCCATGCTCGCCGGTGATCAGGATGCTGGCATCGGACGGCGCCACCCGGTCCATCATTTCGAGCACCGGGCGCATGGCGGCCGACTCGGCGATCAGGTTGGGCAATCCGTCCCGCCGCAGGATCCGGTTTTCCTGGTGCAGCCGCTGCGCGGCGCGAAGCGCCCGGCCCAGCTCCACCTGGCTCCGCAGGGTAGCGAGCAGGCGGGCATTGTCCCAGGGTTTCTCGACGAAGTCGCGGGCGCCGAGCCGCATGGCCTCCACCGCCTTGTCCACGCTGCCCCAGGCGGTCATGACGATGACCGGGACGGTGGGGTCCAGCGCCCGGATCCGGGAGAGGAGGTCCATCCCTTCGCGCCCCGAGGTGGTGTCGCGGGTGTAGTTGAGATCGATCAGCGCCGCGTCCACCTGCTCGCGCTCGAGGAGGGCCACGACGCCCTCCGGCACGTGGGCGGTGACCGTGCGGTACCCCTCCGCCTTGAGGAGCAGGCGAAGCGCCTCGAGGACGTCGGGCTGGTCGTCGGCGATGAGGACGGTGGGAGGGGAGGAGCTCATGCGTGACGGGGCTCGCGTCGCGGTTGGCGGGGATCGGGTACCGGGTCTCCGGGACCTGCGATCCGATTCCCGTCACCCAACCCGCTCCTCCCCTTCCAGCCAGCCATCCTTGAGCCGCACGATCCGTGACCCGTACCGGGCGTTCTCCTCGCTGTGCGTCACCTGGATGATGGTGGCGCCGGACTGGTTGAGCTGCTGGAACAGCTCCATGATCTCGCGGGCCTGGGCAGAATGGAGGTTGCCGGTGGGTTCGTCGGCCAGGAGAAGCTTGGGCCCGGCCACCACCGCGCGGGCCACGCCGACCAGCTGCTGCTGGCCGCCAGAGAGCTGGTTGGGGAAGAGGTCCTTCTTCCCCACGATCCGGAAACGATCGAGGATGTCGGCCACCATCGACTGCCGCTCGGCGCGCGAGAAGTCGCGGTAGGTCAGCGGCGTCTCGATGTTCTCATAGACCGTGAGGCTGTCGATCAGATGGTACTGCTGGAACACGAAGCCGATGTGGGCGCGACCCAGGTCGGCGCGATCCCGCGGCTTCATGGCGTGGACCGGGTGGCCCAGGAAGTCGTACTCCCCGTCCCATCCGGCATCGAGCATGCCCAGGATGGCCAGGAGGGTGGACTTGCCCGCCCCGGACGGCCCCATGATGGTCACGAACTCCCCGGCCGCGATGTCCAGGTCGATCCGGCGCAGCACCCAGGTGCGGGTCGGGCCGGCGGCGAAGGACTTCTCGATACTGCGCAGGGAGATCATCGGCAGGATTTCTTGATTCGGGTTTGGGGGGCGGGGACGCCACGGTGCCAGGCGGTACCGGCCGGCCACGCCTGCGGGCGCCCGTACAAGACCATGCGACATTCGGTGGAAGGTAACGGGGAGGCCGGTCCGCGGACGCCCCGCCCCTGTCAGCCCTCGATCTGCGATACCCGGAACCCGGTACCCAATACCGCATCCTCGACACCCGGCGTGCGGCGCAGTGAGCGCCATCCGGTACGCAGGTCCCGCCACAGGGTGATCAATGCGCCAGGGCCTCCTCCTCAACCACCTTGCCGTCGAACAGCCTGATTTCCCGCTCGGCGTACCGCGCGTAGCGGTTGTCGTGGGTCACCATGCAGATGGTGGCGCCGCCGTCGTGGAGGCTCTTGAGCAGGTCCATGACCGCCTCGCCGTTCTGCGAGTCAAGGTTACCGGTCGGCTCGTCGGCCAGGAGGATCGCCGGCTCGCCGGCCACGGCGCGGGCCACCGCCACGCGCTGCTGCTGGCCGCCGGAAAGCTGCGAAGGGTAATGCTTCATGCGGTGGGCCATCCCGACCTTCTCAAGCGCCGCCATGACGCGCTCCGACCGCTCGGTGCCGGGCATGCCTCGATAGGTCAGCGGCAGTTCCACGTTTTCGTAGACGGTGAGGTCGCCGATCAGGTTGAACGCCTGGAAGATGAACCCGATCTGCCGATTGCGGACCCGGGCACGCTCCGCTGCGGTCAGGTTGGCCACCGCCTCCCCGGCCAGGGTATACTCGCCGCCCGTGGGCGTATCGAGCAGCCCGAGGATGGAGAGCAGTGTGGTCTTGCCGCAGCCGGAGGGCCCGGAAATGGAGACGTACTCACCCTTGCGAATCTCCAGGTGAATGTCGGCCAGCGCGTGCGTCTCGAGCTCGTCGGTGTAGAAGACCTTCTTGATGCCTTCGAGGCGGATCAGGTCATCGGGAGCGGGCATGGTGGGCGCCTGGGGGTTGAGGGTGAGGTGGTTGGGGGAACGGGGGTCGGGTGGCGGGCATCAGGAACAGGTATCGGGTCCCCGATTCGCCGCTCCCCGTCCCGGTTCACCCCTATTTCAAGCGAACACGATCCACGGCATCATACCGCGACATTTCAGAGAGAATCACCACATCGCCAACCGCCAGTCCCTCGAGAATCTGGACCGAGTTGACGGACATCTGGCCGAGCCGGACCGAGACGCGGATCGCCTCGTTGCCACCGTCCACCAGCTTGAAGAGCCCCACGGTGCTGTTGCTCTGGCCGTAGGCCGGCCGGTTCACGTGCAGTACGTCGGGCAGTCGCTCGATCTCGATGGTCCCGTCTACCTGCAGGTCGGGGCGCGCGCCGGCCGGGAGTTCACCATCGAAGGCCACGTCCACGGTGACGGTGCCCGCCACGCTGGCCGGATCGATCCGCACCACGCGGCCCTCGGCAATCCCGTTCCGGGTATCGATGGAGGCCCGCTGTCCGATGGTAACGTCCCGGGCCTGGGTCTCCGGTATCCGCAGCACCGCCTTGAGGCGCTGCGGCGTGGGAACGACCCGCGCCAGTGTCATGCCGGGATTGGCCCATTGCCCCACCTGCAGTGGCAGCTCCTGCAGCACGCCCTGCGCGCCAGCCCGCACCACCATGGAGTTCTCCATCTCGTGCTGGAAGGCGGTGATGGACCGCAGCCGCCCCACCTGCTCCTCCTGCACGGCAAGCTGGCCGGCAATCGTCTCCGAGAGCAGCTTGAGCCGGGACTCCTCAATCGCCAGCTGCTCAGCCAGCGCCGCCGCCCGCCCTTCCGCCTGTTCCTGGTCCAAGGGGATGATCAGGTTCTTGGCCAGCAATTCCCGGCCCGCCACCGCGCGCCGCTTGGCGTCTTCGGCCTCCTGCCGGAGATTCGCCACCGCAGCGGCCTGTGAGAGCCGGTTGTTCTCGAGGGTGGTGCGCAACTGGACCAGGTTGGCCTCGGCGTCGGTCAGCTGCCGGTCTGCCTGAAGGGTCTCCACCTGGACATCCGGATTCGTGAGTTCCAACAGCACCGTCTCGGGCTGCACCTCGGCGCCGGGCAGCAGGTGGACCTTTTCGACCCGTCCCGCTGTCACCGCCGTAATCCAGCGGATCTCCTCGGGCACCAGCGCCCCCGGCCCGCGCACCTCACGCAGCATCTCGCCGCGCCGGACCGTGTCGGTGTACACCCCTGCCCGCTCCACCGACATCGGCGCCGGCTCCAGCTTGGAGAGCGCAACCGTCGCGACGACCGCCGCGAGCAAGCCGCCCCCGATCCAGAGGTACTTGCCGCGCTTCTTGGGTGGATCGCGCTTGATGTCCACGGGCTTCCCGGTGTGAGTCCTTGGCCGATTTCCGAAACTGACGCCTTCCACAGAAGCGACTTTCGTGCCCCGTGCGAGTCTCCTCAAGCTGTTGTCCCTAAAGACTTTAGGTATGGCTATTCAGTCGGCCTGCTCGCGGCAGTGTCCGGAAATGGGATTGGGGTGTTCGGGGCTGGGACACCGGTTCGGCACCGGAAACCGTCCCGAAGCCGTCCAACGCTCGCGACGCTTCAAGGGCCCCCTGCCCCATCTCGCCATGCTGCTCCTGTCCGCCTTTGCGGGGATCGCGCTGGCGCTGACGGCGGTCGGCCTGTTCGGCCCGGCGCGCGGGCTTCAGACCTGGGCCGGCCCCGTTGCTGGTGAGCAGTCACCAGGTGCCGGGGAGCAGGGAGCAGGGAGCTGTGAGCAGGGGGCAGGGATCAGGGGGCAGGGGGCCGGGAACGGGGCGACGGCTGGGTTGTCATCCCGAGGCGCGAAGCAACGAGGGATCTCGATCTCCGGGCATGTCCGGAGCCTGAGATCCCTCGCTTTGCTCGGGATGACATGGTGGCCTTATCGCCACGCTGTGACTTCTCGCTTCTCGCTTCTCGCTCCTACTGCGGTGACCGCCTCGCCGCATCCGGACACGCCGGCCACTGGGTCGGGTTGCCCTGCTGGTTCATCGGCATCACCCGGCGGTCGCGAGGCATCGGATCGGGATCCTCCGCCGCCAGGTACACCAGCATCGCCGTCATCGTGGCGTTCATCTTGACGTCGTCGAAGATCACCTTGTCGAAGGTGTCGCGATTGGTGTGCCAGGTGTAGGTACCGTAGTCCCAGCTCAGCGAGCTGAGGCTGAACCCCGGCGCGCCGCGGCAGACGAACGAGGCGTGGTCACTGCCGCCCCCGGCAGGTGACCCGGGGAAACCCAACCGCACATTGTTCGACAACTGGCTTGGCAGGCGGGCGAAGTAGTTGGCCAGATTGGCGGACGCCCCCACGAATCCTGACGCACTCACGTTCACGACCCGTCCGGTGCCGTTGTCCTGGTTGAAGAGGGCATGCAGGCCATTGACCACCTCGGGGTGGTCCTCGGCGAATGCGCGCGAGCCGTTGAGCCCCTGTTCCTCGCCGTTCCAGTGACCGACCAGGATGGTCCGCTTGGGGTTCGGATAGTGCTGGCGGAGGATCCGGATCGCCTCCAGCATCACAATGGTGCCGGTGGCGTTGTCAGTGGCCCCGCTGGAACCATCCCAGCTGTCGAGGTGGGCCGAGAGCATGATGTACTCGTTGGGCTTCTCGGTGCCGCGGATCTCGGCGATCGTGTTGAAGACCGGCTGCTCACCACCGAACTCCGCGTCCGCGGTGATCCGCAGGCGGGCGCCCTGGCCGCGGTCAGTGAGGCGGTAAACCAGGCCGTAGTCCTCGCAGCTCAGCTCCACCGTCGGCACCCGGGTGGTACGCGCCTGGAAGACCTTGTTGACGCCCCAGCCATTGCTCCACTGCGATGTCACCACCGCCACCGCACCGGCGTCCTCGAGGGCCCGAGGCAAGGTGACGGCGTTGTGCCCCGTGCGCTGGATCCGCTGGTTCCAGGCCTGCGCATCGGCCTGCCGCTGCTGGCGCATCCGCTCCAGGGTGGCCGGCAGCGCAAACTCCTCGATATTGCCGAGCGGCCGACAGCTGGCCAGGGCACCGCTGACGAGGACCATCTTGCCCCGCACATTTGGCAGCCAGGCGCGGAACGCGGCCGAATCGGCCGAGTCCGGAAGCAGGATCGTTTCCGCGGTGATGGGCTGGCCGCGCGGGGTGCCCGGGCTCCACGCCAGCATCTGTCCCTCCAGCGACCGGACCCGCGGCGCCATCAGGTCGATGTGCGACACGCCCCGACGCCAGTTGCGCCAGGTGCCGTACTGCTCATTGCGCGCCGTGACACCATAGGAGCCGTACATCGCCACCAACCAGTCGTTGGCAGAGCGGATCCCGGGTGAACCGGTGAGCCGCGGGCCGATCGAGTCGGTCAGCACCTGCATCAGCGTCCAGGTCTGCGAACGATCCATTCCCTCGGCCCACATCTGGCGGAGGATGGGATCGTCCACGGGGAAGGCGTTGCCGCCACCCCCGCCGAAGCCCTGGGCCGCGGCGCTCGTACCGGCGCCACACAGCAGGGCCGTGGTGGTGGCAAGGCGAATCAGACTGCGCATGCGCTCTCCTGGGTGAGGTCGAACCAGCTGCGGGGTGGTACAACACGGGAATATAGGCCAGTACGCGAGACCCTGACAAAACGCTGACGCGTGGCACATTGCCCCCCGGCATGGCGATCCCGAGCTTTGGGGAGCGTGCGGCACGAGCCGCACGGTCGCCGGGTGAGGACCGCTTCACCCCTCCTCGCAGGAGGCTCCAGTGCGCCACAGCCGCCTCACCACCCTCGCCGCCCCGATCCTGCTTGGCAGCTGCCTGCTCGGCTCGGAGCCCTCCGACATCCCGGATGCCGACCTTCGCATGCTGTTCATCGGCAATTCGCTCACCTACACCAACGACATGCCCCGAATGGTGCAGCACCTGGCCAACGCGGCGGCACGGAGTTTTGCCTACGGGGTGGCGGCGGCACCAAACTACAGCCTGGAGGATCACTGGGCTGACGGGATCACGAGCACCATCGCCGCGCAGCGGGCGGATATCGTAGTGATGCAGCAGGGGCCGTCGTCCGTGCCGGCCAATCAGCAGCATCTGGCCTTCTGGGCGGGGCAGCTCGAGCCCTCGATCCGGGCGGCTGGGGGTATCCCCGCCCTCTACATGGTCTGGCCCGAGGTATCGCGGCTGTCAGCCTTCGATGCCGTCCGGGATGCCTACTTTTACGCGGCAGAGGCCGTGGAGGGGCTCTTCCTCCCGGCGGGCGAGGCCTGGCGTGCTGCGTGGGCCCGTGATCCGGGGCTCACCACCTACAACCCCGATGGATTCCACCCCTCGGTCATCGGCTCGATGGCGGCGGCGCTGACGATCTTCACCGTGGCATTCGAGGCGGAAGACCTCTTGGCGTCCTGTCCATTCCCGGAGTACCCCGGGGTGTCCACCGTCGTCATGCAGTTGCTCTGTGTCTCCGTGCTTGATGCCCTCAACGCGCCACACCCGGGGGACGGGAAGCCACGGACGGCCCCCACTCCGCGGCGATAACGCCATGCCCATTCATCGGCACGTCCTGATCGCGTTGATCCTCGCCGGCGCTGCGTTGCGGGTCGATGCACAAGGCGCGGCAGCGCCCGCCACCTTCACCTTCCGGGAGCTCGCGCCTGGGGTCCTGGCGGCCGAGGTCGTCCCACGTCCCCCGCACTACGCGTTTGCCAACTCACTCGTCGTGGATCTCGGCGATGGACTGCTGGTCGTGGACACCCAACAGTCGCCGGATGCGGCGCGGGCGCTGATCGGTGAGTTGCGCAATCGGTGGGCGGTCCCAGTGCGCTGGGTGGTGAACACCCACTGGCATGGCGACCATGTCCTTGGCAACAGCGCCTACCGCGATGCATGGCCCGACGTCCGCCTGATCGGGCACATGTCCCATCCCGAGGACATTGCCACCCGGACCCGCGAGCAGGTCGAGCGAGACCTGGCCACCCTGCCCGCCGGGATTGCCCAGGCGGAGGAATGGCTTCAGACCGGCAATGGCCCGAGCGGCAATCCGCTGACTGAGACCCAGCGGACCAGCCTGCGGCGGAGCCTGTCCATGCGACAGGCGCAGCTCGCGATGCTTCGAGACGTCAGACTGGTGCCTCCCGACGAACTGGTGGCCGACAGCCTTACGATCCGCGGCACGACCCGCAGCGTCCAGATTCTCGCGATGGGCCCCGCCCACACGAGGGGGGACATCATCGTCTGGCTGCCGGAGGAGCGCACTCTGGCAGCGGGAGACCTGGTCGAAGACGCCTGGCCGTGGCTGGATGGCGCGGACATCACGGGATGGCGGGTGGCGCTCGACCGCATCCTGGCCCTGCGGCCGCGACTGGTTCTGCCCTCCCATGGCACACTGTGGCAGGCGCCAGTACCGCGACTTCAGAGTCAGCAGGCCCTCTTCGCGGCCGCCGAGCGGGCCAGCTGTGCCGTGGGCGGGGCCGTTCCGCCCCCGCCCAGGGAACTCGATCGGTTCGCCACCACCCTGATCCTGCCGCCGTCCAACGCCACGGCCTTCTGGCAATCACTGGTCCGCGCGGCCCGGGCGACTGCATCCTGCGCCGGCGGCCAACCCTGACCATTTCCGGACCAGACCAGGCCGCCGGCGGCTGATGGTCGTGGTAGATTGGGGATCGTCCGGGAGGTGAGAATGCGGCAATGGTTCCGGTCCCTCCCTTCGGGGCCGGCAGTGGTCCTGGTGCTGATGACCGGGGCATTCCTGGTTACCTGCGTCCTCGCCTTCCAGGGGTGGCGGGCGGCGCGGGTGCACGAGTCGATGACGGCGCGCGCACTCGCCGAGTATGCCGAAGTTGCCCTCTGGCAGTTCGGACGAACGGCACGCTGGGACATGCTCGTGACCGTCTCGCGCCGCAGCGCCAGTGCCCTGTACCGCATCGGCGTCCACACGGCGGTGAACGCACTCCCCCCGGTGGAAGACCTGCCGAAGGCGTACGGGGTCCTCCTCCCACCAGCCATTGAAGGCCCGGTGCATACGTACGTGCGCTTCGACGTGCGCACGGGGGAGGTCGCGCTGCGCGGCCGCCATGAAGCCGACTCGCTCCTGCTGGCCTGGCTGCCCGGACAGTTTCAGGCCTGGATGACGGAGATCCTGCCGATCGAGCCGGTCGGTGGGGTGTTCCTCCTGCCGCCCGAGGCCCCCGAGGAGATCGTCGCGTTCGGCACCCTGACCGACCTGGAGGGCCAGACCACCCACCTGCTCGGCATCGTGACGAGCGCCGCCGCGCTGCGCCCCGTCTTCGACCGTATCATCGATTCGGTCGCCGTCCTGCCACCCTCGATTACCGGCGGCCGGCCCAATCGCGAGCTTGTCTCGGTGGAAGTGGCGGCCACCAATCGAGAGCTGGTGCTCTATCGGAGCGAGGCGGCTGGGCCCGGCCCCGGGGCGGTGCGGGAGCCGTTCGCTCCCTACCTGACCGACGTGGAGTTTCGCCTGGCGCTGCGGCCGGACGGGCGCACCGTGTTGGCATCCGGCATGCCATCCGGTGTCGGAACCCTGACACTGGCGGTGCTGCTGCTGGTCTCCACTGCCCTGCTGGTCTTGACGATTCTCCAACTCCGGCGGGAATACGAACTGGTCCGCCTGCGCGCCGACTTCGTGGCGGGTGTCTCCCACGAGTTGCGCACTCCGGTGGCCCAGATCCGGATGTTTGCCGAGACCCTGCAGTTGAACCGGGTGCGCTCGCCCGAGGAGCGCGAGCGCTTCCAGGACGTGATCGTCCAGGAATCGCACCGGCTCACACGGCTCGTGAATGACGTGCTGCTCTTCGCCAACCTCGATCGCAACGGCGCCTCACGCGCCAGGATGGCGCCGAAGGATCTCCGGCCGCTGCTCGCGGACATCGTGGCTGGCTTCCTGCCGCTTGCCGCCGTGAACCGCACCACGATTGCGCTTGCAGGGGGCGAACCGACGGTGGCCCTGGTGGACGACGACTTGTTCCGCCATGCCGTCCTCAACCTGCTGGACAACGCCCTGAAGTACGGCCCCGCGGGGCAGACCATCCGCGTGAGTGTGGCGCTGGCCGGGGCGATGGTGGAGGTGGCGGTGGAGGATGAGGGGCCCGGGATCCCCGCGGCGGAGGCGCGCCAGGTCTGGGAGCGCTTCATGCGCCTCCACCGAGACCGCAACAGCCACGTGGCCGGGGCCGGGATCGGCCTCGCCGTGGTGCGCGACGCGCTGACGCGCATGGGTGGCACCGCTCGGCTGGAAACCGCGGCGACCGGCGGCGCCCGGTTCGTGCTGTCGCTGCCGCGGGCCGAGATGCCCACGCCCGCGGAGCGGGCATGACGGCCCACGGCTCGATCCTGGTCGTCGAGGACAACGTGACCCTGGCCATGGGCTTGGAGGCCAACCTGCAGTTCGAGGGCTACACTGTCCGTGTCGTGGGTGACGGCCAGGAGGCTGTGACCCTCCTTGCCGGTGAGCGCTATGATCTCGTGGTCCTGGATCTCATGCTGCCCGGCCTCGATGGCATGGAGGTGCTCAGCCGCCTGCGCGCCAGCGGATCGCGTACTGCGGTGCTGATCCTGACCGCCAAGGGGGCCGAGGCAGAGAAGGTGAGCGGGCTCCGGCACGGCGCGGATGACTACCTCACCAAGCCGTTCGGGATCCCGGAATTGCTGGCCCGGGTGGAGGCGCTGTTGCGGCGCAGTCGCGTTCCGCCAACCGACCCCGCGGCAGAGGACCGCGGCGCCGCGGTGGTGGAGGGACCCTATCGGTTCTCGGGTGTCGAGGTGGACATGACCACGCGCACGGTGCGCCGGACGGGGCAGGAAGTGCCCATGACCCCGATCGAGTTCGAGCTGATGGTGGCGTTGATCCGGCGCGGGGGTACGCTGGCCACCCGACTCGAACTCCTCAAGGAAGTCTGGAGGCACCCGACGCCGGTACCAAGCCGGACCGTGGACACTCACATGGGAGAGCTGCGGCGCAAGCTGGAGGAGACCCCCGCCGCACCCCGGCATTTTCTGACCGTGCGCAAGGCGGGCTACCGTTTCCAGCCGTAAGCCGCCGTCCTACCGCAGCTCCGCTCCCACCAGCTTCATCGCCTCCACCGGCGGCATCCGGCCCACGGCCTGACGCAGCGCCGTCGAGCGTTCCAGCTCTTCGGGCGTCAGCAGCAGCTCCTCCCGGCGGGTGGCACTGGCCGGCAGGTTGATCGCCGGCCAGATCCGCCGCTCGGCGAGCTCGCGGCTGAGCACCAGCTCACTGTTGCCGGTACCCTTGAATTCCTCGAAGATCACCTCGTCCATCTTGCTCCCGGTGTCCACCAGCGCGGTGGCGATGATGGTCAGCGAGCCGCCCCCCTGCCCCGGATCCACCGCGCGCGCGCTGCCGAAGAACCGCTTGGGTTTTTCCAGGGAATTGGCGCCCAGCCCGCCGGAGAGCGTCCGGGAGTTGCCCTTCTCCACGGCGTTGTAGGCCCGGGCCAGCCGGGTCAGGGAATCGAGCACGATGACGACGTCGTCGCCCTGCTCCACCCGGCGGCGGGCGCGCTCCAGCACCATCTCCGCCACCGCCACGTGGCGCTCGGGCGGGAAATCAAAGCTCGAGGCCACCACCTCACCCAGGCCGGCCGATTCCATCTCGGAGACCTCCTCCGGCCGCTCGTCCACGCGGAGGATGTCGAGGAAGGCGCCGGGGTGGTTGCGGGCAAGGCCGTCCGCCACCGCCAGCAGCACGGTGGTCTTGCCCGCCTTGGCCGGCGCCACGATCAGGGCGCGCTGCCCCTTGCCAAAGGGGCACAGCAGGTCGATGCAGCGCTGGATCGGGGCATTGACCGGATCGCGGCTTTCCGGCGTCGCCAAGGTCAGCCGCTCCTTCGGCTGCACCGCCCGGAGTCGGCTGAACTCCGGCCGTGAGCGCAGCGCGGCGGGGTCCACGCCATTGACCTTCGTGATGGTCGACAGCGCCGGACCCTGCCCCTGCTTCTTCGACGGGGAGACCTCGCCCCAAATTTCATCGCCGTGGCGCAGGCCATGCCGGCGGATCAGGTCCGGGGAGACCCAGGTGTCACCGGTGGCTTCGAGATAGGTGTGTTCGCGGCGGCGGAGGAAGCCGCCGCGCGTGCCGTTGGGGTCGAGCAACCCCAGGGAGGGAGTGTCGATCAGGCTCTCCATGCAGTGAAGGAACGCCAGGGCCGCACGGCGACCCGGCTCAGTCGGTGTAGAATCGCCCACCGGAGGTGGCCATCGCCTTGAGCGCGGCGGCCGGGGTAAACCGCGGCCCGTGGGCCACGGCCAGCGCTTCGAGTGTCTCGACGACGGCCGCGGCGCCGAGCGTGTCGATGGTGCGCAGCGGCCCGCCGCGGAAGGGCGGGTAGCCGATCCCGAAGATGGCGCCGATGTCGCCGTCCCGCGGCTGGTGGACGACGCCCTCGGCCACCGCCATCGCCGCCTCATTCAGCATGCTGAAGACCAGCCGCTGTTCGACCATCGCCTCGTCCACGCTGGCCAGGGGGGACACCCCGGCCACGCGGTACGCGGCCGGGTCGGGGTCGGTCTTCTTGCCATCGCTGTAGAGGTAGAAGCCCTTGCCGGCCTTGCGGCCAAGCCGCCCGTCAGCAATCAGCTTCGGGATGACGGTGGACGGCGCCAGCCGCTCGCCGAAATTCTCGTACATCACGCCCCCGGCCTTGGCCGCGACGTCGAGGCCCACCTCGTCGAGCAATGTCACCGGCCCCACCGGGAACCCCCAGCGGGTCATCACCCGGTCGAGCACCTCGATCGGCACGCCCTCCTGCAGCAGCAGCCCCGCCTCATTCATGTACGGTGACAGGATCCGGTTGACCCAGAAGCCGGGGCTGTCCTGCACCACGATGACGGTCTTGCCCATCTTCCGGCCAAAGCGCACGGCGGTCACGATGGCGTCGGCACTGGTCTGCGCCGTCGGGATGACCTCCAGCAGCGGCATCCGGTCCACCGGTGAGAAGAAGTGCATGCCCAGCACCCGCTCGGGGTTCCGGGCCAGTTCGCTGATGCGCCCGATCGGAATCGTGGAGGTGTTGGTGGCGAAGATCGCCTCGGGGTGCATGACCGCCTCAAACTCCGCCAGCACTTTCTGCTTCACGGCCAGGTCCTCGAAGACCGCCTCGATGATGAGGTCGGCGGAAGCAAACCCGCTGAAGTCGGTGGCACCGGTGATCAGCGCCGCCAGTCGGTCAAACTGGTGACGGGTGATCTGCCGCCGCTTGAGCCGCCCCTGCAGGATGTCGGTGGCCGACTTGATCCCCTTCCCCACCCGGGACAGATCGGCGTCCTTCATGCGAACCTCGACCTCGGCGGTGGCGACCGCCGTGCCGGCAATGCCGCTCCCCATAAAGCCGGCGCCCACGATGCCGAGCCGGGTGATCTGCCGGGCACGGCCGCGCCCCTCCGGCACGCCATCATCCTTCTTGAGCGCGTTGGTGGCGAAGAAGATCCGTACCAGCTGACGGGAGACGTCGCTGACCGCCAGCTGCCCGAAGCGCTCGTGCTCCTCGCGCAGGCCTGCAGCCATGCCCTGCTCCAAGCCCACTCGCACCGCTTCCAGCGCGCCGAGCGGCGCGGGATAGTGACCGCCGGTCTTCTTGAGCACGGTGGCCCTGGCACTGCGATACACGATCCGGCGGCCGAGTGGATTGCGGTCGAGGAGCGCCGCCATCAGGCCCTTCTGGCCCTTCCGGCGGCGGACACCATCCCGCACGATCCGCTCGGCGGCGCGAACGGCAGTCTCCTGCAGGATCGCCGGCGGCACCAGTTCATCCACCATGCCGAGCTTGAACGCCTTGGCGGCGCGCTCGCTCTTGCCGGCCAGGATGATGTCGAGGGCCGCGCGCAGTCCGATCAGGCGTGGCAACCGTTGGCAGCCCCCCGCGCCGGGGAGGATGCCGATCTGCACTTCGGGCAGGCCAAGGACGGTCTTCGGGTGATCGGTGGCCACCCGCCAGGTGCAGGCCAGGGCGAGCTCGAGTCCCAGGCCGACGCAGGCGCCGTGGATCGCCACCACCACCGGCTTGGGGAACGCCTCGAGGCGATTGACCATCTCCTGCCCGTCGCGCGTCAGCGCGGTGGCCTCCTCGGCCGTGCGCAGACGGACGAACTCCTCAATGTCCGCACCGGCGATGAAACTGTCGGGTTTGCCCGAGATGAACACCACCGCCTTCACGGTCGCGTCGTCGCGCAGCCCTGCCATGGCCGCCTCGAAGGCACGACCGGTGGCGATGCTGAACTTGTTGACCGGTTCACCCGGCAGGTCGAAGGTCAGGATGGCGATGCCGGAGGGGGTGACGGTCGTGGAGAAGGCGGTCATGGGGCCTCGGCAGCGAGAAGCGAGAAGCAAGAAGCGAGAAGCAGGAGCGTCGACGAGCAGCGGGGCTGGCCGATGGCGATCATCGTCGCTCTCGGGACTTCTCGCTTCTCCCTTCTCACTTCTCGCTGTTCTCCAACACCATCGCAAACCCCATCCCGCCCTGCGCGCAGATCGAGATCAACCCGAACTCCACACCGCGGCGTGACATTTCACGGGAGAGGGTCGTCACCAGCCGCACACCAGTAGCTCCGAACGGGTGGCCGATGGCTATGGAACCGCCGAACAGGTTGGTGCGGTCCCAGTCCACCTCGCCGACCGGAGCGGACCGGCCCACCTTCTCGGCCCAGGCCCGCGACTCCCAGGCCTGGACATTCGAGAGCACCTGGGCCGCGAAGGCCTCGTGGATCTCCAGCAGGCCCACGTCACGCAGGGAAATACCGGCCCGGTCGAGCGCCATCGGCACCGCCCAGGCGGGGCCCTGCAGGAGCTGCCAACCCGGGTCCACCGCCGCCACGGCATAGCTCCGCACCGTGGCGAGGGGGCGGTAGCCGAGTGAGCGGGCCTTGGTTTCTTCCATGACCAGGCACGCGGCGCCACCGTCGGTGAGCGGCGAGGCGTTGCCGGCAGTGACGCTGCCATAGCGGCGATCGAAGACCGGCTTGAGCTTGGCGAGCGCCTCCAGCGTCGTATCAGCGCGAATCAGGTTGTCGGTGGTGATCGGCTCATCCATCCCCCGCCCCCCGAACCAGGGGGCGATTTCCTCACCCAGGCGCCCGCTGGCCGTGGCGGCCGCGGCGCGCTGGTGGCTCATCAGCGCCAGCGCGTCCTGCGCCTCTCGGCTGATGCCGTTCTCCTTCGCCATCTTTTCGGCCGACTGGCCCATGGTCTCGCCCGTGGACGGCTCGGCGATAGCGGGCGCCACGGGGACAAGGTCCCGTGGCCGCACCTTGGCGAAGTGACCGAGCCGCTCGCCCAGTGACTTCGCCTTGCTGGCGGCCATCAGCGTCTGGCTGAATCGCTTGGAGTGCAGGATCGGAATGTCCGAGAGCGATTCGACCCCACCGGCGATGATGACGTCGGCGTGGCCCTGGATGATCTGGTCGTGGGCGTTGACCACCGCCTGCGCGCCGGAGGCGCAGGCACGGTTGAGGGTGTAGGCGGGAATGGTGCGCGGCAGCTGCGGCAGCAGCGAGACCTCCCGCGCCACGTTGGGCGCAAGCGGCGAGGCCACGACCTGCCCGACGATCACCTCATCCACCTCGTGACCGGCGAGCTCGGTCCGATAGAGCAGTTCGCGGGCGGCGTGCCGCGCCAGCTCGCGCGCCGAGACGTCGCGAAAGACCGTGCCGCTCCGGGCGAAAGGTGTCCGCACCCCCGCCACGATGGCCGCGCGCCGTGTTGTCCCAGGCAAGCCCGACATCAATTCCTACCAATCTGGAGGCGGGCGAGGCGGGCCTCGCCCCTACGATTCGCTTACCTTATGAGCCAACGCGCTCGCCACCCACGCCCACCGCGAGGCATCCACCGGCTTGAAGACTTCGCGGGCATGGAGGACCTCGAGCGGGTCCACGAGGGTACGGAATTCCATGGACCGCAGGAGGTGGTGGGCGCTGGTGGGGCCCCAACCCAGGGTGCGCTGCGCGTCGAGGAAGGTCTCCATGAGGAGCAGGCCGCCGGGGGCCACGCACTCAAGGACCCGGGCCATACGGGTACGATCAAGATAATTGAAGAGCAGGACCACATCAAAACAGCCGAAATCGGGCCACGGCTGTTCGAGGTCGAGCTCCAGCCAGGTGATGCGTGCTCCCTGCCGCTGGGCCTGACGGCGGGCCTCCGCCAACCGGGCGGGGTCCTTGTCCACGGCCAGTACGGTGGCCCCGAGCGCCGCCGCCGCGAGGCTGTGACGCCCGGCGCCGCACGCCAGGTCGAGCACCCGGCACCCCGGTGTCATCCGGCCGGCGTGCCAGGCAAACCAGTCGCTCGGCCGGTCACCAATCAGTCCTGACAGCGAAGGAGACTCTTCCTGCATCACGGCACGCAATCTCCGCGGCGAGTGCCGGTCGGCGCTTTGGCGGACCGGGAGTGGGACCTGCTCGTCATTGGTGGCGGCATCAACGGTGCAGGAATTGCCCGGGATGCCGCCCTGCGTGGGCTCAGCGTGGCGCTGCTGGATCGCCACGACCTTGGTTGGGGCACCAGTTCCCGCTCCAGCCGGCTGATCCACGGTGGCCTGCGGTACCTGGAGCAAGGCCGGGTGGGGCTCGTGTTCGAGTCGCTCCGGGAACGGCGCCTGCTCCTGCGCCTGGCCCCGCACCTGGTCCGACCCCAGGCCTTCGTACTCCCCGTGCACCGCGGCGACCGCGTCCCCCGCTGGAAACTGACGCTCGGGATGGTGCTCTATGACCTGCTGGCGTGGCGTGGCAATCTGCCCCGGCACCGACCGCTCGGCAAGCGGGCCCTGCTGGCCCTGGAGCCCCTCCTGCGCGAGCGAGGCCTGACCGGGGGCGCCCTGTATTACGACGCCCAGTGCGACGATGCCCGGCTCGTCATCGGGGCGGCGCGGGCCGCCGCGCGGGAGGGAGCGGCCGTGGCCACCTGGACGTCGGTCACCCGGCTGCACCAAGTAGAGGGTCGGATCACCGAGGCCGACGTCGAAGATGAGCTCGAGGGTGCCATGGCCCGGATCCGCTTCAAGACGGTGGTCAATGCCACCGGCCCCTGGACCGATGCCGTCCGGCAGCTCGAAGAGCCCGGCGCCGCGCCAATCCTGCGGCCCACCAAGGGGATCCACATCGTCTTTCCGCGGGACCGGGTGGGCCACCGCCACGCCATCACCTTCACCAGCCCGCTGGATGGCCGGGTCATGTTCGTGCTGCCCTGGGGCGAGTACAGCTATGTCGGTACGACCGATACTGACACAAGCGATTCACCGGATCGGGTGACCACCACCCAGGAAGACGTCCATTACCTCCTCCGCTCCGTCAACGCACTCTTCCCGAACGCGCACCTGGCGGAGGAGGACGTGGTGGCCACCTGGGCCGCCCTCCGGCCCCTCGTGGCCGCCGAGGGCGCCGCCGGCCCGTCCCAGATCAGCCGGGAGCACCGCCTCCTGGAGGGCCCGGGCGGCATGCTGACCATCGCGGGCGGCAAGCTCACCACCTGGCGCGCCATGGCGGCCGAGGTGGTGGATCGAGTGGAGCGGGTGCTCAAGCGGCGGACTGGCCGCCAACCCGTGGGCGACCACCGGAGCCGAGCCGAGCCGCTCCCGGGAGGCGAAAGCACCGCCGTGGCTGAGTTTGCGCGAATGGCCACGGAGTCCGGGCTGGCGGCAACGACCGGCCAGCACCTGGCCCGGCATTACGGTGCCGAAGCCGCAGCCATCGTGAACCTGATCCGGGAGAATCCCGCCCTCGCCAGCCCCCTTCACGAACACCATCCGGCCGTGGAGGCGGAGGTGATTCACGCCGTTCGACGCGAGTTTGCCGTGCGGGTGGAAGACGTGCTGGCCCGCCGCATCCACCTGGCGTGGGAGACCCCGGACCGGGGTGTCAGGGCGGCGCCCCGGGTGGCCGAGCTCATGGCGGAGGAGCTGGGATGGCCCCCGGAACGACGGGCGATTGAGACCGCCGCGTACCGGGAAGCGGTGGCCGACCAGTTCGGATGGACCTGACCGAGGGCGTTATCTTGAAAGGTTTGGGTGGACTGCCTTCGAGGGCCGGACACCGCGAGGCTTCCTGCAGGGAGTGACACCGTGGACCCGAACGTGTTTGAGACCGCCAACGCCGGATTTGCGCAGGCGTTGTACGAAGACTTCCTCCGCGACCCCACCACGGTGCCCGCCGAATGGCGCCGGCTGTTCGAGAGTGGCCGGGTGGGCGAGCGCCCCGCCGCCGCCGCCGGCAACGGCGCGCGTCCCAGCGGCAACGGCGCCCCGGCTGCCGCGGCTCCCGAAAAGAAGCCCACCGCCGCTGCACCGGAGAACGCGACCCTGATCAAGGGGCCGGCGGCACGCCTCGTGGCCAACATGAACGAGAGCCTGACGGTCCCGACGGCCACCTCGTTCCGGGAACTCCCGGTCCAGACCCTCGAGCGGCAGCGTGCGGCCCTCAACGCCGCCTTGAAGGGCGCCGAGCGGCCGGAGAAGATCTCGTTTACCCACCTCATCGGCTGGGCGATCATCCAGGCCACCAAGCAGCACGCGGTCATGGGTCATTCCCTGGCCATGGTGGAGGGCGCCCCCTACCGCGTCGCGCCCGAGGGCGTCAGCCTTGGCCTGGCCGTGGATGTGGAGCGCAAGGACGGCAGCCGCGGGCTGGTGGTGCCGGTGCTCAAGCGCGCCGAGGCGATGAGTTACGCCGAGTACCACGCGGCGTACGAGCAGGTGGTGGAGAAGGCCCGCACCAACAAGCTGATGCCGGATGATTTTGCCGGTGCCACCATGACGCTCACCAACCCAGGCGGCCTTGGCACGGTGGCCTCGGTGCCGCGGCTCATGGCGGGCCAGGGTACGATCATCGCCGTCGGTGCCATCACCTTCCCGCCAGAATTTGCGCCACTCAGCAAGGAGCGGCTCGCCGAGCTCGGCATCAGCAAGGTCATGACCATCACCAGCACCTACGATCACCGGGTAATCCAGGGTGCAGAGTCCGGCGAGTTCCTGCGCGCCGTGGACCAGCTCCTCCAGGGCAACGAAGGTTTCTACGACGGCGTCTTCGAGTCACTCGACATCGGCAAGCCGGCGGATCCCACGCCGGAACCCCGCTCCACGGGCCAGGCCGACGGGCAGGGCCACACCGCCACGTTCCCCGCAGCGGCCGTGGCGGCCACCACGGGCGACCTGACCGAGCTGGCCCATGTGGCAGCCGCGATGTCGCTGGTGGACCATCTGCGCACCCACGGCCACCTGGCCGCAACGCTGGACCCCCTTGGCACAGAGCCGGTGGGCGACCCCTCGCTCGATCCGGCGCATCACGGCCTGGACCCCGCTGTCATGGCGAGGATACCAGCGTCGTTGCTTCGCATTGCCGTACCGGGTGAGACGCTCGCCGAGGCACTCCCCGCGCTTCAGGCCACCTACTGTGGCAACATCGCCTACGAGGTGGAGCACATCGCCAGCCACGAGGAGCGGACCTGGCTGCGGGAGCAGATCGAATCCGGCGCGCATCGCCAACCGCTCTCGGCCGACGACCAGGCCTGGCTGCTGGACCGGCTGGTGCAGGTGGAGGCGTTCGAGCGGTTCCTGCACAAGGCCTACCTGGGCCAGAAGCGCTTCTCCATCGAGGGCCTCGACATCATGGTCCCGATGCTGGACCTGCTGGTCGAGCTGGCGGCCGAGCACGGTACTCGCGAGGTGATGATCGGCATGGCGCACCGCGGCCGGCTGAATGTGCTGGCCCACACCCTGGGGCGTCCGTACGTCACCCTTTTCGCGGAGTTCGAAGGCTCGAAGAAGCCCGGTGGTGGTGACGTGGACGATGCCAGCACCGGCGATGTGAAATACCACCATGGCGCCGAGGGCGCCTTCCTGACCCGGAGCGGCAAGTCCGTACCGGTGACCCTGGCCCACAACCCGAGTCACCTGGAGTTCGTTGGCCCCGTCGTGGATGGCCAGGCCCGGGCCCGGCAGACCCAACGCCGCTCGCAGGCTGTTCGGCTCGATCATGACGCTGCCGTGCCGGTGATCATCCATGGCGATGCCGCCTTTGCCGGCCAGGGCGTCGTGCAGGAGACGCTGAACCTGGGATCGCTGGCCGGGTACAGCACCGGCGGCACCGTCCACCTGATCGCCAACAACCAGGTCGGCTTTACCACCAGCATCGCCGCTGCCCGCTCGACGCGCTATGCCAGCGACCTGGCCAAGGGTTTTGACCTGCCGATCATCCACGTCAACGCCGATGATGCCGAAGCGTGCCTGGCTGCCGTGCGGCTGGCGATGATGTACCGTGACCGTTTTCATCGCGATGCGCTGATTGACCTGGTGGGGTACCGGCGGCACGGCCACAACGAGGGCGACGAGCCGAGCTACACCCAGCCGCGGATGTACGAGGTCATCAAGCGCCAGCCGACAGTGCGGCAGCGCTATGCCGATGAGCTGGTCGCGTCCGGCACGCTGACTGCTGAGGAGGCGGAGCAGCGGTACGAGGCGGCCTACCAGCTTCTGGTCGAGACCCAGCAGGGGTTCAAGGCCAGTCTGGCCCAAGCACCCGCGGAGGCGCCGAGCCCGAAGGTGCTGGCCTGGCAGGAAGTCGAGACGGCCGTCTCCAGCGATGTGCTGACCGCGCTGAACCAGCAATTGCTGGCGGTGCCCGAGGGCTTTACGGTCAATCCGAAGCTGAAGAAGCAGTTGGAGCGGCGGATTCCGGCGCTGGAGCCCGATGGCTCGATTGACTGGGGCCACGCCGAGGCGCTGGCATTCGCGTCGCTCTTGACCGAGGGGATCCCCATCCGGCTTACCGGGCAGGACACCGCGCGGGGCACCTTCAGCCACCGGCACCTGATGCTGCATGACGCAAAGACCGGCGAGCGCTACTCGCCGATGCAGAAGCTGCCGGGGGCGTTGGCCTCATTCGAGCTCCACAACAGCCCGCTCAGCGAGCTCGCGGCGTTGGGCTTCGAGTACGGCTACAGCACGACCGCTCCGGAGGCGATGGTGCTCTGGGAGGCACAGTTCGGCGACTTCATCAACGGCGCCCAGGTCATCATTGACCAGTTTCTCTCGGCTGGGCTGGCCAAGTGGGGGGTGACCTGCCGACTGACGATGTTGCTGCCGCATGGCTATGAGGGCCAGGGGCCGGAGCATTCCAGTGCACGACTCGAGCGGTTCCTGCAGAACGCCGCCGAGGGGAACATGCGGATTGCCAACTGCACAACGCCGGCGCAGTTCTTCCATCTGCTCCGGCGCCAGGCGCGCCGGCAGCGGCAGCGGCCATTGGTGGTCTTTACGCCCAAGAGCCTGCTGCGGCTGCCGCAGGCCGCGTCAAAGCTCAATGACCTGACCGAGGGAACCTTCCGTCCGGTGCTGGATGATCCCGCCATCTCTGATCGGTCCGCCGTGACCCGGTTGGTGCTCTGTTCAGGGAAGGTGTACTACGATCTGGTGGCGGAGGCCGACAAGCTGGAAGCGGACCGGCCGGCGATCGTGCGGATCGAACAGCTCTATTCGTTCCCCGAGAATCAGCTGGCCGAGATCCTCAAGGGCTATCCGAATCTGAGTGAGGTGGTGTGGGCCCAGGAGGAGCCGCGCAACATGGGGGCTTGGAGCTGGATCGCGCCACGGATCGCCGGGTTGCTCAACGGCGAGCCGTTCCGCTACGTCGGCCGCCCCGAGCGGGCCAGCCCCGCGGAGGGGTACCCGCAAGCGCACGCGGCGGAGCAGGCGCGGATCGTAGGGGAGGCGGTTGCCGGCGGGAACAGCTAGGATCCCGAGTACCGCGGCCTTCTTGGACGGGTAAGCGGGAACAGCCTGACATTCGGTCGCAGCGGCTCTCCACTCAGGGTGAGCGGGACCAGCCTGAAGGAGCGGTTCCCGCTCACCTCGTGACGATTCGTGTCAGTGGTTGGAGGTCGGGCAGTTCCCGCTCACCACGCGCCGGACCACCCCGCACGCCACCCATCGTGCTGTTCCCGCTACTCCCCCTCAATCCCCCGCTCGCTGGCCTGTCGCGCCAGTTCCTTGATCGGCTCGGAGAGGTGCTCGCCGTAGTGCAGCAGGTAGACCCCGCGGGAGCGGCGGGCCAGGAGGAAGGCCAGGAACGGCATGTCGGCCTTGGCGGAATTGCAGTCCCGGCACGAGAGGACCAGGTTGTCGGGGCGGTCGTAGGCGGACTGGCCACGCCGGGGCCGGACATGGTCCAGGGTGATCGTCTCGGGCGGGGTCCGCTCGCCACAGTAGGCGCAGACCGGGCCATGGAGGCTGAGGAGCCATTCACGGTGGCCCTGGTAGGACCGTCCTGACGAACGGCGGAGGACGGTGGAGGAGGCCGCAGCGCCCTCGTTTTCGTCTCTGGCACCCCGACGGGATTGTCTTCGAGCCACACTACCCCACAATGCTGGATCAGGCCAGGCCCCAATGGCCTCGGCGACGGTCGGTGCTGCAGCCCGGAAAGATAGCTGGGGGGCGGATAGGCGGATAGGCGGATAGGCGGATGGGCGGGGAGACGGATGGGCGGAAGGGTGAATGGGGAGGCGGGCACGCAACGACGCCCGGCCTACCCGTTGGGCCGGCGCCCGCCGAGGGACAACCGGCCACCGCTTGTCAGGTAGAGGAATGTGAGGCAGAACAGCATGGCCAGGTCGGTACGGGCCTCGTGGAGCATCGGCAGGAGGCCGTAATGCGGCAGGGTGCGCACGTTGAAGATCCACAGGTCCTGGCCCAGCAGCACCGGGATCTTGGTGGTGATGATCGCCACCACCATCACCCCGATCAGCGGCAGGACTGCCAGGCGAGTCTTCCAGCCGATCGCCACCAGGATACCGCACACGATCTCGGTCACCCCGACGACCGGCGCCATAAGCTCGGGATACGGAATCCCGATCCGCTCGAACCGGCCGGCCCCCACCTCGGCCGGGTAGACAAACTTCTGGATTCCCTCGGAGAGGAAGACCGGGATCCCAACCACGAATCGGATCAGGATCGTGGCCCTCGCGACGGTATCGCGATCACTTGGCGGATTCGGCATGCCATGAACTAAGCGCTGGACCGACCGCGTGGGTAGCCCTGCCCGGCGTGCCAATGACCACCAGAGATCGTGATTATCTTTCCCCTTTCCGCCCCCACCCCGTCACCACCGCCCTGAGGACTGACCCCTGACCAGCCAGCCGACCGCCGCCGCGGCCCCGCCCGCCGTCCCGGAGTTCGACACCCTCGAGTGGCGCAGCATCAATACCATCCGCGTCCTGGCCATGGACGCCGTGCAGCAGGCCAACTCCGGCCACCCCGGCACCCCGATGGCCCTGGCCCCCGCCGCCTGGGTGCTCTGGTCCCGCCACCTGAAACACGACCCGACTCGCCCAGACTGGCTCGACCGCGACCGCTTCGTGCTCTCCTGCGGCCACGCCTCGATGCTCCTCTACAGCCTGCTGCACCTGAACGGCTACGACCTCTCCCTGGAGGAGATCAAGAACTTCCGCCAGTGGAACTCCGCCACCCCCGGCCACCCCGAGCGCGGCCACACCCCCGGCGTCGAGACCACCACCGGCCCGCTCGGCCAGGGCGTCGGTAATGCCGTGGGCATGGCGCTGGCCGAGCGGCTGCTGGCGGCACGATTCAATCGTGACGGGCACGAGCTGATCAGCCACCACACCTGGGCATTTGCCAGCGACGGCGACCTGATGGAAGGCGTCGCCAGCGAGGCCGCCTCGTTGGCCGGCCACCTGCAGCTCGGCAAGCTGACGGTGGTCTATGACGACAACCGGATCACCATTGATGGCAGCACCGACCTGAGCTTCAGCGAGGACGTAGGCGCCCGATTCGAGGCCTACGGCTGGCACGTCATCCGGGTGCCGGATGGCAACGACCTCGACGCCATCGACGCCGCCTACCGCGAGGCCGTGGCCCACAATGCCCGCCCGACACTCATCATCCTCACCACCATCATCGCCGACCCCGCCCCGACCAAGCGCAATACCGCCGAGGCGCACGGCGCCCCGCTCGGTGCCGAGGAAATCGCCAAAACCAAGGCCATCCTCGGCTGGCCCGCTGAGGCGTTTCACGTTCCCACCGAAGTGCAGGAACAGGTGGGGGAGCTCCGCGCCGCGGGGGCAGCACGCTTCACGGAGTGGGAGGCCCGTCGCCACGGCTGGGCCACGGCGCACCCGGAGCTGGCGCGGGCGCTGGACGACGCACTGAACCACCGCCTGCCCGACGGCTGGGATACCGATCTCCCCAGCTTCGATGGGATGGATGGCCTGGCCACGCGGCAAGCCTCCGCCGAGTGCCTCAACGCGCTGTCGCCGCGCATCGAAACGCTGATCGGCGGCTCGGCGGACCTGGCCGGCAGCACCGGCGTGGCGCTCAAGCAGGGCGGCCGGGTGACGGCCACGGAGAACGGCCGCAGCATTGCCTGGGGGATCCGCGAGCACGCGATGGGCTCGGTGATGAACGGGATGGCGGCGCACGGCGGTATCCGGCCGTACGGCAGCACCTTCCTCGTTTTTGCCGACTACATGAAGCCGAGCATCCGGCTGGCGGCGCTGATGGGGCTGCCGGTGACGTACATCTTTACCCACGACTCCATCGGCGTGGGCGAGGATGGCCCCACCCACCAGCCGATCGAACACCTGGCAATGCTTCGCGGCATTCCCGGCCTGGTGACCCTCCGCCCCGCCGATGCGCACGAAACGCGCGAGGCGTGGAAGACGGCCATCAAGCGCACGGATGGGCCCACCGCGTTGATCCTGACCCGCCAGAAGTTGCCGATGATTGCGGCGGCCACAGCCGGCGGCACCGCTCGCGGCGGGTACATCCTGTTCGACCCACCGGAAGACGCGGAAGCGATCCTGGTCGCCACCGGCTCCGAGGTGAACGTCGCACTGGACGCCGCCAAGGCGCTGCTTGCGGACGGGATCAAGTGCCGGGTGGTTTCCCTGCCGAGCTGGGAGCTGTTCTCGTCGCAGCCGGCGGAGTATCGCGAATCGGTGCTGCCGGCGGCACTCCGTGCGCGGGTGTCAGTGGAGGCGGCATCGAGCTTCGGCTGGGAGCGCTGGATCGGCGACCGGGGCGAGGCGGTAGCGCTGGATCATTTCGGGGCCTCCGCGCCGGGTGAGCGACTGTTCGAGGAGTTCGGGTTCACGCCGGCCAACGCCGCGGCCGCGGTGCGCCGGGTACTTGGGAGGCAATCATGAGCGGCAATCCCCTCGTCCGCCTGGGCCAGCTGGGCCAGAGCCCCTGGTACGATTTCATCACCCGCGAGCTGATGGCCTCGGGCGAACTGGCGCGCCTGATCGCGGAAGACGGCCTGATGGGCATGACGTCCAACCCGACGATCTTCGAGAAGGCGATTGCCGGCAGCAGCGACTACGACGACGATATCCGCCGCCTGGCGGGCGAGGGGAAGAGCCCGGCCGAGATTTTCGAGGCACTGGCGGTGGCAGACGTGCAGGCCGCGTGCGATGCGTTCACGATGGTGAACCTGCAGACGACCGGCCAGGACGGTCTGGTCTCGCTGGAGGTTTCCCCGACGCTGGCGCACGACACCGCCGGCACGATCGCCGAGGCAAAGCGGCTGTGGGCCTCACTGCAGCGGCCCAACGCGATGATCAAGATTCCCGGCACCGAGGCAGGGCTGCCCGCCATCGAGGCGTGCATTGCGGCGGGGATCAACGTGAACGTCACGCTGCTCTTCTCGGTGGAACGGCACAAGGCGGTCATCAACGCCTACCTCAACGGCCTCGAGACGCGGGTCGGGCTCGGCGGGCAGATTGACTCGATTGCGTCAGTGGCGAGCTTCTTCGTGAGCCGGGTGGATACCCGGATTGACCCGATGCTGGATGCGATGGGACGGCAGGAGCTGCGCAGCAAGGCGGCCATCGCCAATGCCCGCGCGGCGTACCTGACCTTCGAGGAGGGATTCAAGGGTGCGCGCTGGGAGGCGCTGCTGGCGCACGGCGCCAGGGTGCAGCGGCCGCTCTGGGCCAGCACCAGCACCAAGGACCCGGCGCTGCCCGATGTGTATTACGTTGAGGCGTTGATCGCGCCGGACACGGTCAACACGCTCCCGCCTGACACCTTTCGCGCCTATCGCGACCACGGCGTGCCGTCGCCCAGGATCCATGACGAGGACCCGGCCGAGGTGCTGGAAGCGCTGGACCAGGCGGGGATCTCGATGGTCGAGGTCACCAAGTTCCTCGAAGACGACGGCGTGGCCAAGTTCGCGGCCAGTTACCACTCACTGCTCACCGGCATCGAGGCCAAGGCGACCGCGCTGGTGAGCTGACCTCGGGAAAGGCAGACTGATGCCCTGGTACCGCAAGCTGCACTGGCAGATCGTCACCGGACTCGTGGCCGGGCTCCTCTTCGGGATCCTTGCCGCCGCGCAGGGGTGGGGCGCCTTTACCGCCAACTGGATTGCCCCCTTCGGCACCATCTTCCTGAACGCCCTCAAGCTCATCGCCGTGCCGCTGGTGCTGACCTCGCTGATTGCCGGGGTGGCCAGCCTGAGCGACGTCAAGAAACTGTCGCGGATCGGCGGCCGGACGATTGCCATCTACATCGCCACGACCACCCTGGCGGTGACGATCGGGCTGGTGGTGGTCAATACCCTCCGTCCCGGCAATTCGGTGCCGGAGGCGATGCGCGTCGAGCTGCAGGAGACCTACGCCGCCCAGGCCACCACCGGCACCGAAGCCGCTGAGCAGGCCCAGGCCCGACCCCCGTTGCAGATCCTGGTGGACATCGTCCCCGAGAATGCCATGGCCGCCTTCGGGAACAACGCCCGGATGCTGCAGGTGGTGTTCGTGGCGCTGATCATCGGGATTGCCCTGATCC
>JBHEPH010000025.1:360-7875 GCA_046260395.1 Gemmatimonadales bacterium | reverse complement strand
GGCTGCAGGCGGTGGTGATCCGGACGGTGGAGATGATCATGGTGACGGCGCCGGTGGGCGTCTTTGCCCTGATGGCCGCCACCATCACCTCCGTGGCTGGCGACAACCTCGGTGAGATCCTGACCCTGCTCGGCGCCCTTGGCTACTACATGATCGCGGTGCTGCTGGGCCTGGCCATCATGGGGCTGGTCGTCTATCCGACCATGCTGCGGTTGTTCAGCGGCATGCCGATCCGGCACTTCTTCCGCGAGATGCTGCCGGTGCAGTTGCTGGCCTTTTCCACCAGCTCCAGCGGCGCCACCCTGCCGGTCACGATGAAGGTGGCCAAGACGCGGCTGGGCGTGTCGGAAGAGGTGTCGTCATTCGTGCTGCCGCTCGGCGCCACGATCAACATGGATGGCACCGCGCTCTACCAGGCGGTGGCGGCGGTGTTCATCGCGCAGACGCTGGGAATGGAGATCGGAATTGCCGGCCAGCTCACCATCGTGCTGACGGCGGTGCTGGCCAGCATCGGCACGGCGGCGGTGCCGGGTGCCGGGATCATCATGCTGGTGATCATTCTGGAGGCGATCAGCGTCCCCAGTGCGGGCATCGCGTTGATCCTGGGTGTGGACCGCCTTCTGGACATGGTACGGACGATGACCAACGTGACGGGTGACACCACGGTGGCGAGCATCGTGGCGTCGAAGGAGGGGCAGCTCAGGGTGCCGGAAGCGGAGGGGGAGGGGCGCGCCTGAGGCGCGCCCCTACAGGCGCGCCCCTCCAGGCGCGCCCCTCCAGGCGCCCCCCCTACGTCGTCCTGAGCGGAATCCCCTCCGACTTCGTCACGATCAGCGCGGTGTTCAGGTCGCCCATGACGTTGGGCACCGTGCGGCTCATGTCCAGGATCCGGTCCACGCCAAGGATCAGCGCGATCCCCTCACCCGGCACACCCACCATCTCCAGGATCAGCACCAGCAGCGGGATCGAGCCACCCGGCACGCCGGCGGCGCCCACCGCGGTGATCACCGACATCACGATCACGATGATTTGACTGGTCAGGCTCAGGTCCACCCCGAACACCTGGGCCAGGAACAGCACGGTGATCCCCTCGAAGAGCGCGGTGCCGTTCATGTTCATCGTGGCACCCAGCGGCAGCACGAACGAGGCAATCTCCTTGGGCACCCCGAACTCCTCCTCGGCGGTGCGAATATTGGTGGGCAGCGTGGCGTTGGAGCTGGACGTCGAGAACGCCGTGACCATCAACGCCTTGGATTTGCGGAAGAACTGCCCGTAGGGAACCCCGGCGAGCACTTTGGCCAGGACCCCCGTGACCAGCATCAGCTGAATCGTCAAGCCGAGCAGCACCACCCCGACGTACTGGGCCAGCGACTGGAGCACCTCCCCACCGAACCGCGCGGTCACCGCAAAGATCAGCCCGGCCACGCCGTAGGGCGCCAGCTTCATCGCATACCCGATGATCTTGGTGACGACATCCACGATCGACTCGAGCACGTCCAGGAGGGGCTTGGCCCGCTCGGGCCGGATCTGGGTCAGGGCAATGCCGATGATGATCGAAAAGAAGATCAGCCCAATCATGTCGCCACGCGCCATCGAGTCGATCGGGTTGCGGGGGACGATGTTGATAAAGGTCTGGATGCCAAACACCGCCCCGGTTCCCACCCGCTCCGCGGCCGCACCTGAATACTGTTCCATGAGCTGAGCTTGAATCACTGGATCCAGCGACTCACCCGGCGCCACAATATTCACCAGGGTCAGGCCGATCGCCGCGGCGATCGAGGTGGTGAGCAGGAAGAGCCCCATGCTCTTGCCGCCAATCCGCCCGACCCGCCGGAGGTCTCCCAGTGAGGCCACGCCGAGCGCCACCGAGGACAGGATCAGGGGCACCACAATCATGAACAGCATCCGCAGGAAGATCTGGCCCACGGGGTTGGCCACGTTGTCCACGATCCAGATCAGCTCGGGCGCGTTGGTAAAGAAGATGTTGCTGGCAACGCCGAGGGACGCACCGATGGCCAGGCCAAGGAGGATCTTGGTGTGGAGTTGCACGCACGCTCCGCAAAGCGAGAAGGGATTGCTGAAAAGGAACCGCAACAAGCTACAGGAAGATCTAGGAATGCGTAACCGGGGGCGTTGGGGATGACAGCCCGTTGGCGCCCGCCCGGCTAGTGCCCGGGCCCCATCCGGGTCCGCTCCGCCACCACATACCCCTCCACCTCGCGAAGCAGCGCCTGGGCGTCGAAAACCACCCCACCCTTGATCGTCCAGGTCACCCCGCCCCTGGCCCACTGGGTGTCGCGAGGCACCAGGCCGTGGAGCCCGTAGCCCCGGCCGTACATCACCTTGAAGTTGTCCACCGGATTGCCGTTGATGATGGCCAGGTCGGCCGTGCAACCCACTCGGATGCCACAGTGGTTCTCCCAGCCGAGCGCCTGGGCGGCGTTGGTCGTGGCCACGCGGATCACGTCGAGCGGGTGGATCCCCGCCTCCTGGAGCAGCTCCAGCTCCCGGATCATGGCGATCCCGCCGATGCCCCCCTCATCACTACCGGCCGTGAGCAGCCCACCGCGCTCATGATAGACCTTGATCCAGTCCATCCAGATCCGGAAGTTCTGCTTCCAGGCAATCTCATCGGCGGTCTTCCACTCCCGCTTGTAGGCGCCGTGGACGCTGCTGTCCGGGCCGGCCGACGCCTCGTGCGGATGCATCAGTGTCTGGCGGAACGGGGCGCCCTGCTCACGCCAGACATCGCGATTGCCCTCGTAGACCACCATCGTCGGATTCCAGTTGGTCCCGTTGGCAATCAATCGATCGATGACTGCGCTCAGCCGCTCCGGGCGCCTGTTCGCCTCGGCCCAGAGGTGCCCGGCCCAGCGAAAGCGGTCCAGCTCGTCCCAGTAGTTGTAGTCCGGGGGAAAGCTCTGGGTGCCGGTGAGCGCCGCGTCGGGCACGCCATACCAGTGCTCCACGCTCCGCACCCCGGCGTTCGAGGCCACGAGAGCATCACTCTCCGACACCTTCAGGTCCACCATCACGTGCATCCCCAGCGCCGTCGCCTCGGCGGTGGCTGCCGCCATGACGTCGGGGTAGTGACCGGGGCTCTTGGAAATCTTGACGCAGTCGGCACCGAGGCGCTGGAACTCCCGAACCATGGCTCGCGCCGCCTCGGGGGTGTGACCGGCATCCCAGGCGCGCAGCGGCAGCGGCCAGCGTTGGCAGAGCACCAGGCGCGGCGCCACGATCTCGTTCCGCTCGGAGAGCCGGCGCTGTTCGGTCATCCGAGCCAGCCCGGCTCCGGTGCCTGCGTCGCGAACCGTGGTGATGCCATGGCCGAGATAGAGCCGGTAGGCGTAGTCGAGGCTTTGCGCGCCGTAGTCGTCACCGGGGGGGCGGAGGTGGGTGTGCATCTCCACCAGGCCAGGGATCACCGTCAACCCGGTGGCGTCGATGACCAGGTCCCCGGTGGGACGCTGGAAGTTGGGGCCGTGGCCGGCGCGGTTCACCGGGTCCATCAGCACGATATTGACGATCCGGCCGTTCTCGATGACCAGGTCCACCGGCCCCTCGGGGGGCATCGCCCGATTGTTCGTGGGGCTGCCGCGGCCGGAGATGACGGTGGCGTTGCGGATGACCAGGCGGGTGGGCCGAAGCGGCTGGGTGGCGCCCATCGGGAGCGGGTCGGGGCCGTTGTTGGGCCGCGCGATCCTCTCGCCCGGGGTCTGGGCACCGGCGGATGGGACGGATACCAGGACGGCCAGAGCGGCCGCCGAGAGGACACAGGGGAGGCGAACCATGGGGACTCCCGGAAGAGTCGAGGGAAAAGAGAGAGGCGCCGACCGGAGTCGAACCGGTGCATGGAGGTTTTGCAGACCTCTGCCTTACCACTTGGCTACGGCGCCAGCGGCCGGGAAAGTGCCATGGCACAAGGGGTTGCGTCAAGGGTGGAAAAGAGGCAGTGTCTGTCCCGTCCCGGCAGTCGTCTCCATGCTTTTGGGCCATTTCCTGGCCGTTTCCCACGATCTTGAGGTCACCAGATGCGCAACACCCCGCCCCGCCACCGCTCCCCCTGGGCCCGGGCCGTCCTGACCCTCGGCTCCCTGGCAGTCCTGGCCTGCGCCCAGGTAGATGCCCAGGGCCGTACCTCCGAGGAGCATACCTTCCGGGTCACCACGGTGGCCAGCGGGCTCGAAAACCCGTGGGGGATTGCCTTCCTGCCCGACGGCCGGATGCTGGTCACCGAGCGAGCGGGCCGGCTCCAGCTGGTCAGCGCCGACGGCAGCAAGCAGGTGGTCGCTGGCACCCCGGAGGTCTGGGCGAGCGGTCAGGGGGGGATGCTGGATGTGGAGCTCCACCCGGACTTTGCCCAGAACCAGATGGTCTACCTGACCTGGTCGAAGCCCGCGGGCGAGGGGGCCACCACCGCCCTCGGCCGAGGCCGGCTGGAGGGGAACAGCCTGGCAGGCTTCGAGGAGCTCTTCGTGGCGAACGCCGTCACCACCACCGGGGCGCACTTCGGGTCGCGGATTGTCTTTGATGGCCGCGGGCATGTCTTCATTGGGATCGGCGACCGCGGCATCATGCAGGCGGCGCAGGATCCGACCAACCACCAGGGCACCATCATCCGCCTGCACGACGACGGCCGTGTGCCCCCGGACAATCCGTTCGTAGCGCGCGAGGGCTTCCTGCCGGAAATCTTCGCGTACGGCATCCGCAGCCCGCAGGGGATGGCGATCCACCCCACCACCGGTGCGCTCTGGGAGAACGAACACGGCCCGCGCGGCGGTGACGAGGTGAACCTGATCGAGGCGGGGCGCAATTACGGCTGGCCGGCCATCACCTACGGGATCAACTACAACGGCAACATCATCACCGACGACACGGCCCGGGCAGGGATGGAGCAGCCACTGACCTACTGGGTGCCCTCGATCGCCGTGTCCGGAATGACCTTCTACACCGGCGACCGCTTCCCCAACTGGCGCGGCAATCTCTTTGTCGGGGCACTGGCCGGCCAGCACATCCGCCGGCTGGTGCTCGACGGCACCAGGATCACCCACCAGGAGGTGATGCTCGAGGACATCCGCTCCCGGGTGCGGCAGATCAAGCAGGGGCCGGATGGGTTTCTCTACCTGATCACCGATGAGGGGGATGGACGGGTGTTGCGGATGGAGCCCGCACAGTGAGCAGTGAGCAGTGAGCGGGGAACAGGGAACGGGGAACGGTTCTGCAAGCGGAGTCATCCCGAGCGAGGCGCCGGTAGGGGCATTCCTCCGGAATGCCCTCGGCGCCGGGGAGGGATCTTGCCCGTGCCCCCTGGTGATTCGCACGAGCCACCAGAACGGCTGGCAAGATCCCTCACCCCCGCTCACGCGGGGGTCTCGGGATGACTCCGATGTCAGGCCGGCGCCCTGTCCCCCATTCCCCGTTCCCCGTTCCCCCTACGGCCGGCTGGCCTGCTCCCTCTCCACATCCAGCTCCGTGATGTTCGCATTCCACCGTGAATCACCGATCAGGTGGGTCACGAAATACTCGGCCCGCAGCCAGTACCAGTAATCACTCATGTTCCCGAAGCCGTGGCGCTGGCCGGGGAAGACGAAGAAGTCAAAGCGCTTGTTGGCCCGGATCAGCGACTCGGCCATCCGGTAGGTGGCGGCCGGGTGGACGTTGTTGTCAATGTCGCCGGTGGTCAGCAGCAGCCGGCCCTTGAGGTTGCGGGCCAGCTGCGAGTTGGTGGCGATGCTGTACTCGTAGCTGGTGCTGTCGCCTTTGGTCACCTCTTTGATGCCGTGGTGCTTCTCCGACCAGTTGGCATTGTAGATGTTGTTCTCGTGGTTCCCCGCCGACGACACCGCCACCTTGAAGAAATCCGGATAGACCAGCATCGCGGCGGTGGACATGAATCCGCCACCCGAGTGGCCGTAGATCCCGACCCGGCTGATGTCAATGAACTCATGCCGGTCGGCGAGCTGCTCGATGGCGGCCTTCTTGTCAGCCAGGCCGTAGTCGCGCAGGTTGCCGTAGCCGAAATTGTGGTACCACTTGGAGCGATCCGGGTGGCCGCCGCGGTTGCCGATGGTGATCACGATCATTCCGAACTGCGCCAGCCCCACTTCAGTGGCCGAAGTGGTGAAGGACTTCGCCACTGACTCGGTCTGCGGGCCCGGGTAGACGTACGTCACGATCGGGTACTGCCTGGTCGAGTCGAAATCGAACGGCTTGTAGATGACGCCATGGAGATCGGTGACGCCGTCGGCCGCCTTGACGGTGAACGGCTCGGGGAACCGGTACCCTGCCTCCATCAGCCTCGAGAAGTCAGCCACTTCCAGGTCCAGCACCTTTCGTCCCGTCGTCACGTCAATCACGGCCGAGCGGGGTGCGGCATCCACCCGTGAGAAGTTGTGGACCGCAAAGCGGTTGGATTCGCCCAGCGCGGTGCGATGGTCGAAGTCCCCCGGGTTGAGCAGCGTCAGCCCTCGGCCATCCAGCCCCACGCGGTAAGTGTGCTGATAGTACGGATCTTCGCTGGATTCCCGGGCGTTGCCGGTCAGGTAGACCACTCCGCGAGTCTCATCGATCCCTTCGATGCCGCTGACGTGCCACGGGCCCTCGGTCAGGCGGTTCCTGAGGGTGCCATCGTTGCCGAACCGGTAGATGTGGGCCCAGCCATCGCGCTCCGACCACCAGAGCAGGTCGCCATTGCCGAGCAGCTCCAGGCGCTGGTGCTCCACATAGGTGTTGAGCCGCTCCTCGATGACCACGCGCACGGCGCCCGTGGTGGCATTGGTCACGACCACATCCACCTTGTGCTGGTCGCGGCTGCGGCGCCAGAACCAGACCTCATCCGGCGACGGCGACAGCCAGAGTGCGCGGTTGGGCTCGTTGGCGTCGGGGTAGTTGAACCGTCGCGCGGTGAAGAGCCCCAGCCGCTGGTCCTTGAACTGATCGGCCTGGACCTTCACCATGCGGCGCGCGGGAAGGTCGTACACCAGCACTTCCTGCTGGGCCACAGTGGTCTCGCCGGGCATGTCGTACTTGTAGCTCTCGAGCTGCGGACGCTTGTTGCCGGTGGAGTGGATCACCCAGAGGTCCAGGCTGGTGCGTTGGTCGGAGCGAATCAGGCTGAAGCGCTGCGAGTTGTGCGCCCAGACGACGTTGGCGCGCTTGCGGCGGTCCTTCGCCTTCACCTTCTCCTCGTCCACCATCCCGAAATCCCCGGTGGCGTAACTGTAGTCCTCCTCGCCGTCGGTGGTCAGCTCGATCTCCTCGACCTCCACCTTCCAGTCGGCACTGTCGGCGGCGGCGCCGGTCTTGCCCCGGCGGGCGGCGAGGATCTCCTGGTACGACGCCCGGCTCATCATCCGCAGGTTGTGATTGCGGGCAAAGACGATCGTCTCCCCATCGGGCGAGACGTTGGCCCAGGACGGGTGGTTGGCCGGCTCCTCGCGCTCGGTGAGCTCGGTGAGCTGCTGCGTGGTCACGTTGTAGCTGAAGTGGAAGACCTTCTTCTTGGGCCTCGCC
>JBHEPH010000025.1:0-350 GCA_046260395.1 Gemmatimonadales bacterium | reverse complement strand
GAGGACTCCACCTCGAAATGGAGAATGGTCGGGCTCACAAACCGGATGGCGCGGATCGGCAGGTTCTGGCCGTCGTACGGGTCCCGGGTGATCCGGGTCAGCTCGGCGGCGAGCCGGTCGTTGTCAAAAAGCAGCCGCCTGGTACCGGCCACCGGGTCCACCAGCTGGAACATCTTGCCGGCCGCGGTGGTGTACTCGTACCAGAACCGCTCGGAGCCCTGGATCCAGCGCGGATTGACCGAGGTGGTATTGACCAGGCGGCTCATCTTGGGCGGGGCAAAGCGGGCGCCGAGCCGGTAGTTGGCCTCGGTGACGGGGGTGACCTCGCGACGGGCCGAGAGGTTCTGCGC
>JBHEPH010000024.1:11473-39404 GCA_046260395.1 Gemmatimonadales bacterium | reverse complement strand
GACCTACGAGATGCTGGTGGGGGATCCGCCGTTCACGGGGAGCACAGCCCAGGCGATCGTGGCCAAGGTGCTGACTGAGAAGCCGGTGCCGCCGGGCCGGGTGCGCGATACGGTGCCGGATGGGGTGGAGGAGGCGGTGCTCACGGCGCTGGCCAAGCTGCCGGCGGATCGGTTTGCCACGGCGGCGGAGTTTGCGGCGGCGCTTGGGAACTCGAGCGGTGCCACTCCCGCGCGCTTCCGGACCCGCGCAATCGCCCCAACCCCGCGCAGCAACCGCGCCACCCTGCTGATGGCCGGGGTGACAGTGCTGGCGCTCGCCGCCGCCGCTGCGGCTTGGCTGCGACCGACAGCAGCGCCAACACCCAATTGGCAGGCGATCGTGCTGAGCGACTCGCTTGAGGTGGACTTCCCGGGGTCGCTGATCACCATTTCACCGGATGGCCAGAATATCCTGTTCCGGAAGACCATGCAGAACAGTCCGATCTTCCTGAAACGCGCTGGCCGCCTGGAAGCCACGCCGATCCCGGGCACCGAACGCGGTGCGGCCGCGGCCTTCTCGCCCGACGGCGAGTGGATCGCGTTCACCGCGGATCGCCAGCTCAAAAAGGTCCGGCTCGACGGTGGCGCCTCAATGACGCTCGCCGACTCGGCGCCATCCCAGGAGTACAGCATCGCGTGGCTCGACGACAACACCATCGTCTATCCGTCACCCTCGGGTTCCGCCATGCGCCGCGTCAGCGCCACGGGTGGCGGGTACACCGTCGCCTTCGCCGACACGGCGATGCTCGGGTATGGCCTGGTCAACACCACGGCGCTCCCCGACGCGCGCGGCGTGCTGACGGCGCTGTGCACGTCGAACTGCACCACCGCCGAACTGGGCGTGATCAGCCTCCGAAACGGCACGCTGACGCGGCTCCTCCCGGATGTCCTGAAGGGATGGTACCTCCCGAGCGGCTACCTGCTCTACGTCCGAACCGACTTTACCGCGATGGTGGCACCCTTCGACCTCGACGAATTGGCGATCACCGGTCCCGCCACGGCGGTGCTCGACGGCGCCACCATCTACAATGTCTTCCAGTCGGTGCCCCTGCTCTCCGTGTCGCGGAGCGGCACGCTCCTCTTTGTGCGGGGTGCTGCAGGGACCGGCCATGACGAGTTCGTGCGCGTGGACCGGCAAGGGGCGGCCACGCGCATGGACAGCAGCTGGTCGGGTCCCTTCAACTCCTTCGCTCTGGCCTCGGATGGTCGCCGGATGGCCGTCGGGACCGGCACCACGGGCGGCGGACTCTCGATCCACCTCAAGCAACTCGATGGCGGCATCTTCTCGCGGCTCACCTTCGGTGGACAGGACCGCCGCCCGGCCTGGTCGCCCGACGAGCGCCTGGTCGCCTTCATCCGTGACTCGCTGAACGGCGGCAGCGTGTATGGCATCGCCGCCGATGGCAGCGGATCGGAGCGGCTCCTCGCCCAGCCGGACCGGGCGATCCAGGAAGTCGTCTGGTCCCCCGACGGCCAGTGGCTGGTGCTCCGCACCGACAACGGCACCCCCGGCGCGGGCGACCTGATCGGTGTGCGTACCAACGGGGACACCACCGAGGTGCCGCTGGTGGCCTCGAGGTTCACCGAGATGCACCCTGCCCTCTCGCCGGATGGTCGCTGGTTGGCGTACATCTCCAACGAATCCGGCGCCAACGAGGTCTACGTGCGCCCCTTTCCCGGCACCTCGGGGGGACGCTGGCAGGTCTCCAACGGCGGCGGGATGTCCCCGGCCTGGTCCCCGGATGGCCGCGAGCTGTTTTTTCTGGGCGGCGGGAACCGCCTCGTCGTCGCCGAGGTGCGGACCGCTGCCGCCTTTGAGGTGGTCCGCCTGCAGCCGCTCTTTGACGTCGGCGGTTTCAAGGTTGACTTGTTTCACAATTGGTTTGCCGTCTCGCCGGATGGCCGGAGCCTGGTCATGGCCCGGCCGCGATTGCTGGCCGGAAGCGCCAGTGCCCCGACGGTGATTCAGGCCCAGCACTGGTTCGCGGAACTGAAGGCGAGCGCGAAACGGTGAGCGCAACCGCCGAGCGCCTCGCCGCCGCCCTTGGCGAAGACCGCCGCCGGGAGCGGTTCCCCGTGGCTGGCGGCGCACAGAACTCCACTCAAGGATGACCTGATGCCGAAGCCCAGGCCGCGTCATGCGGCCCTCCTGCTCGCCGCGCTTCTCTCGGCCACCCCGGCCGACGCCCAGCAATTCGACGTGATGGAGGCAACCATCGCGAGCGCGCAGGCGGCCCTTCAATCGGGCCGCACGACCTGTCGCGCCCTGGTGGAGCAGTACCTGGCCCGCATCGCGGCCTATGACCAGGCGGGCCCCGTCCTCAACGCCATCCAGCATGTCAACGAGCGCGCGCTCGCCGAGGCCGATTCGCTGGATGCGGCGCAGCGCGCCGGCCGGCCGCTGGGGCCGCTCCATTGCGTGCCCGTCCTGCTCAAGGACCAGGTCGAGACCCGCGACATGCCGACCACGTATGGCTCGGCGGTGTTCCAGGGCTTCGTTCCCCAGCGTGACGCGACCATCGTGCAGCGCCTGGAGGCCGCCGGCGCCATCATCCTGGCCAAGACCACGATGGGTGAGTTTGCCGCCCGCTACGTCGGGTCGGGATTCGGCATCGTCCGCAACGCCTACGATCCCACCCGGAACCCCAGCGGATCGTCCGGCGGCTCGGCCTCCGGCGTGGCGGCCAACTTCGGGCTGGTCGGCATCGGCGAGGACACCGGCGGCTCGATTCGCGGACCCGCGGCCGTGAGCAACCTGGTCGGCTTGCGGCCGACCCTGCCGCTCGTCAGCCGACATGGCATGATGCCCGCCACGCCGACCCAGGACACGATGGGGCCGATGACCCGCTCCGTGGCCGACGCCGCGCGGGTCCTCGACGTCATCGCCGGCTACGATCCGAACGACCCGATCACCGCCGAGACGGTGGGCCGGATGCCGGCCAGCTACGTGACCGGGCTCCGCGCGGACGCCCTGCGCGGGGTCCGGATCGGCGTGCTGCGCGTGGACCGCAACACCCCCGCGTCTCGCGATTCCGCGGTCATCTCCGACTCGGCCAGTCGGCACGTGGCGGAGGAATACGCCAAGGTGCGGAGCGTGATGGACCAGGCGATCCGGGACCTGCGGGCGCAGGGCGCCGAGGTGGTGGATTCGTTCGTGATCCCCACCCTGGCCGACCGCCGCATGAGCAACGACTTCGAGACCGAACAGGCGACCGATGACTACCTGTCCGGGCACGCGAACGCTCCGGTCAAGACGCTCAAGGAGATCCTCCTGGCCGGCACGGTGAACCCGTGGCGCGCGCGGGGGTTGATCAACCTGGTCGGCCGGCGGACCAGCGACCCCGGCTACCTGACGGTATTGCAGCAGCGCGCCGGGTTGCGCACGGCGGTGCTCAAGGCGATGGCCGATGCCCGGCTCGATGCGATCGTCTACGCCACCTATGATGCGCCGCCGACGCCGATCGCTGCCGATGTCCTCACCAATCCGCGGCCGGTGGACGCCTATGGCCGGGGTGACAACAGGGGCCTCAGCCCGACCATTGGGTTTCCGGCGCTCACCGTCCCGGCAGGCTTTACCAGCGACGCCCTGCCGGTGGGGCTCGAGTTCCTCGGGCGGCCGTTCACGGAGGCGGCGCTCCTCGGGTACGGATACGCCTACGAGCAGGCCACCCGCCACCGGCGCCCGCCGGCCACCACGCCGGCCTTGTCACGGTGACCTTGGTTCGGTGAGGCGCCGAGCGTGGCGCTGCTCGAGCAGGTGGCGAGTGGAGCGGTCGAGGCGAGGATTGACGCGGAGGTCCTGCAGGAGATCCTCCACCGCTACCGCGTCGAGCGTGATGTCCCTCCGCCCGCCAGCGCGCGCTCCAGGCCGGCGATCACCGGCTCGATATCCTCGGTCGCCACCCGCCACACGATGTCGGAGTCCACGTCGTCATAGCCGTGCACGGTCCGGTTGCGCATCCCGATCATCTCGGTCCAGGGAAACTCCTCGTGGTCGGCGCGGAACTCCGCCGAGAGGCGACTGGCGGCCTCGCCCAGCCGCTGGATCAGGTGCAGCAACGCGAGGTGGACGACATCGTCAGCCTCGAAGGCCTCGCGAGAGCGCTCCCGCGCCAGCGCCCGGATGCGCCGCGCGGTGTCGAGCATCTGCTCCAGGGTCAGGCGATCACTCCGCGGCATGCAGTGCTTGCGCCGATTTGAGGATGCCTTCGCGGAGCCTGGGTGACAGCCCCCGCCGGGTGACCAGATCCACGTGCCGGCCGCCGAAGACCGGCCGCAACGCCTCCGCCACCCGCACCATCCCGAACCCCGGCGTTTTCCCCGGGGCAAAGTCCACCACGACATCCACGTCACTGTCGGGACGCGCCCTCCCGTGGGCGTGCGAGCCGAAGACCGCCAGCCACCGAATGTGGTAGCGGCGGCAGATGGCGGCGAGCGCCTTGCGATCAATGGATGTGAGCAGCGGCGCCTGCGGCGAGCCGAGGGCCTGATAGGGCTCGGTGGCTGGTTCGCGGACCGCGCGAGCCGCGTGGGAGAGGCGGGGCGCCTCCGCCGCCGCCGCGGCGTCCAGGATCTCGAGCAGCTCGCCATTGAGGCTGCGACGGTTGGCCGTGGCGCGGGCGCGCAGGCGCTTCAGGGAGGCGTCCGGGATGCCGCGAACGGTAAGAGTACGGGTTCGCATGACTGTACAATGACTGCATAATGACTGCAAGGCAAGTGCCTGAAAAGAAAAGCCTCCTCGAGCCGCCCATCCCTGATCCTGGACCGGACACGATGATTGGCGCCCGACAGGGGAGGCGGGTAACTTCCACGCCGCTCCCCGACCACACTCCCGGATCGTCCTGACGAGGCCCATCCTGCCCGAGATCAGCGCGTCACTCACCACCGCCCTGTCCGACCGCTACCGCCTCGAGCGCGAGCTCGGCGCCGGTGGCATGGCGACTGTCTACCTGGCCCACGACCTCAAGCACCACCGCCCCGTGGCGGTGAAAGTGCTCCACGCCGAGCACTCGGCGGCGGTGGGCAAGGAGCGGTTCCTCCGCGAAATCACCACCACGGCCAACCTCACCCACCCGCATATCGTGCCGGTGTTCGATTCGGGTTCCGTGTACGGGCCGGACAAGTCCGGCCCCTACTTGTTCTTCGTGATGCCGCTCATTGATGGCGAGTCGCTGCGCGCCCGTCTGGAGCGCGAGGGGCCGCTGCCCATCGAGGAAGCGATCCGCCTGATCCGCGAGGTGGCCGATGCCCTCGAATACGCCCACAGCGCCGGAGTCCTGCACCGCGACCTGAAGCCCGAAAACATCATGCTGAGCCGCGGCCACGCCCTGCTGGCCGACTTCGGCATCGCCGGCAGCACGATCGGCACCTCGGAGCATGCCCGCCTCACGCAGACAGGCACGTCGCTCGGCACGCCGGCGTACATGAGCCCCGAACAGGCCACCGGCGAACGCGAGCTCGGGCCCCCATCCGACGTGTACGGCCTCGGGTCCATCCTGTACGAGCTGCTCACCGGCGAGGCGCCCTTCAGCGGGCCCACCTTCGAGGCGATCCTGGTCAAGCGGTTCACCCAGGATGCGCCGCGCTGCTCGTCGCGGCGGGCCGACACGCCAGCCGGCTGTGACGCCGCGGTGGCCAAGGCGTTGGCGCGCGAGCCCGGCGAGAGGTTCGCGACTGTGCGGGCTTTCGCGGAGGCGATCACCACTACGCCACCGTCGGTGACCGCGCCGCTGGCACCCCAAGTGTCGGACCGGTCCATTGTCGTGTTGCCCTTCGCCAACCTGAGCCCCGACCCCGACAACGAATACTTCAGCGACGGGCTCACTGAGGAACTCATCACCGATCTGGCCGCGGTCAAGGCGCTGCGAGTGATCTCCCGCGCGTCCGCCCAGCAGCTCAAGGGCACCACCCAGGGGATGCGCGAGATCGGCCGGACACTCGGCGTTCGCTACGTCCTGACCGGCGGGGCCCGGAAGGCAGGCAACGCCCTGCGCATCACCGCCCAGCTCACCGACACCACCACCGACCAGCAGGTCTGGGCGGAGAAGTACAGCGGCACGATGGACGACGTGTTTGATCTCCAGGAGCGGGTTTCCCGCGCCATCGTGGGTGCCCTTCGCGTGACCCTGTCGGCATCGGAGAGCGACCGGCTGGCCGACCGGCCGATCAAGGACGCCCGGGCCTTCGAGTTGTACCTCCGCGCCCAGGCGCTGGTGCGGCGGTACGGGTCCTCGGTGGACCAGGTAGACAGCCTGATCGAGCTGGCCATGGCGATCGAGGGCCCGTCGCTGCCGCTCCGCGCGCTGCGAGGACTCCTCTGGGTCAGCCAGCTGCGGGCCGGGATGAGCACGGATGAGAATCACCTGTCCAGGGCCGAGGCGGAGGCGCGGGAGCTGATCCAGCTCGCCCCGGGGTCTGCTTACGGCTTTTCGCTGCTCGGTTTCGTCAGCTATGAGCGTGGCCTGATGCCCGAGACGGTGCGGTACCTGAGCCAGGCGCTGGAGCGGGATCCGAGCGACGCCGACGCCCTCTTCTTCCTGGGCATCGCCCTCACCGCGGCAGGTCAGATCGAGGCAGGCCTCGCCGCGGGACGACGGTTCCTGGAGATCGACCCGCTGTCGTCAATGGCTGGTGTGCTGTTCAACTCGTCGCACTGGTTCGCGGGTCGGCCGGCCGAGGGGCTTCGTGAACACGAGCACGGGCTGGTGCTCGACCCCGAAAACCCGATCATCCACTGGTCGCTGGGCTACACTTATGCCCTGCTCGGACAGCGGGACAAGGCCAGGGATCGCGCGGCGTGGATGCGCGCCCGGGTTCCGACGATGCCCTACACCGTCCAGCTGGCGGCGTTGTGCGAGGCGCTCGACGGGCGGCAGGCGGAGGCACTGGAGATCCTGGCGACGATTGGGGAGATGAGCTTCGATGGGCACATCACCTTTCACCTGAGCGAGAGCTACGCGATGGCGGGCGATATCACGTCCGGGCTCCGCCTGCTGGAGCAGGGCATCGAGCGTGGCTTCTACCCGCACGAATACATCGTGTCATACTGCCCGTTCCTGGCGCCGCTTCGGAGCAACCCCGACTTCGCGCGGATCGCGGCCCGTGCCGCGGAGCGGGTGGCGGAGTTTGCGGCGTGAGCCGCTGACACCTTCCCCCTGTCACACCCGTCCCCCATCTTACCCGGATGCCGGATCCCTCGCTGAGCCCCCAAGACCGCGCTGACCAGATCCGCGCCTTCCAGGCGGAACTGGCGGCGCTGGACGCTGCGGGAGTCGCGACCCTGGCCGAGGGGCCGCGCAGCGCCATTGAGGCGTATCACCGGGATCTCCTGACCCACCTGGCCCGGGAACAGGGCGCCGACACCTCCGAATCGCTCCAGCAGCTCTCCCTCGGCCTGCGGCTGGCCACCTTGATCGGGGCCGCGGCGCTCACCGCCGCGGTGGTGTTCTTCGTGCTCCAGTTCTGGGGTGGGCTCCCGACTGCCGGGCAACTGGCCCTCGGGATGGCTGCACCGCTGCTGCCGTTGCTCACCGCCGAGTTTGCGGTCCGTCGCGAGCGGACAGTGTACCTCGGACACCTCTTCGCCGTCGTGGCCTCGGCCGGGTTCTTCGTCAACCTCGTGGTGCTGCAGCGGACCCTGAATCTTCCCGATACACCGCACCCGGTGCTGGCGTTCGCGTTGTTCACCCTGGTACTGGCGTACCGGTTCGGCAATCGCATCGTGCTGGCTGCCGGCCTGCTTGCCTCCGTGTATTGGGTGGCGAGCTCCCTCTATTCGCTGACGGGAGGATGGTACACCGATTTCCCGAGGCTGCCGGAGACGATCCTGGTGCCGGCGTTGATGGTGCTGGTCCTTCCCTCCGTCCTGCCTCATGACCGGCAGCCCGGATTCAGCGAGGCGTATCGCGTGGTTGGTCTTTTGGTGGTCGGGCTCGTGGCGGCGGTCATCAGCGTGGACGGCTCCCTCAGCCTGCTGCCCTTCGGGCGGCGGGGAGGGGAGATTGCCTATACCCTGGCCGGGTTCACCCTGGCGATCGGGGCGCTTGTGGTGGGCGTGCGGCGCGGATGGCGGCACACGACGAATGCCGGCACCGCTCTCACGCTGCTGCTGATGCTGGTCAAGGCGGCGGACTGGTGGTGGCAACTGATGCCGACGTGGCTCTTCTTCCTGGTGCTCGGCGCCCTGGCGCTCGCGTCCATTGCCGGCCTCAAGCGGCTGCGTGACCTGGCGATGGGGCTGGAATGACCGGGCGCCCCAGCTGGCTCGCGGCGATCCTCCTGGTGCTGGCGACCAACCTCGTCGCGCTCGGCATCTGGTACTGGAATGGGCGCGGTGAACCTGCGTCGGTGGTGGACCTCACCGAGCGCGAGGTGTGGCTGGATCGCGGCAACGAAACCGATCGATCGGTGTGGCTGCAGCTCCAGTACCGCCATTTCGGTGGCAACGAGCCCGGCGCGCGCTGGGCCGACTCGACGCGGCTGGTGGCAATCGGGTTCAGGCCAAGGCAGTTCTCTGGCGAGGAGGAGTTCCTGACGCTGCGGCGGCCTCCACTGCGGCGGCCGGTCTGGGTACTGCTTCGGATGGCGGACGACACGGAGGGCATGACGGAACCCGGAGAGACCTTCCTGAGCCGGCTGGTGCCGGTGGCGGTCGGCACCGATCCCGAAGCGCTGTATCGAGAATCCGGCGACCGGACCACTCACCTGGTCATGCGGGGCGTGGTGGGCCTCTACGCCAGCCCACGGCCGGAGGGTGACTCGCTGCCCTCCTGGACGGCGGACCTGCGCAGCTTGATGCCCAACACCCTGCATGTGCCGAAGTCGCTGCTGCCGGCGCTGGACCGTCTCGCCCCGGAGAGCCGGGGCGGGGAAGCCCCACGGTATCTGGTGCGCATCACGATGGGGCGGCTGCACCTGCCGAAGGTGACGGGGGTGTTTCCGGCCGGGGGCAGTGAGGAGTGAGCAGTAAGCAGGGAGCAGGGAGCAGGGAACAGGGAACAGGGAACAGGGAGCAGGAGAAAACTTCTCGCTTCCGCCCTCTCACTTCTCACTTCTCACTGCTTACTTCTTACTTCTATCCCCCGTCCATCTCCACCACCGCCTCTCGATTCACCAGCACCCGGATGGTATTGCCGGCTGAATCCACGGGCAGCACGAAGAAGTGCTTGCCGAGGGGTGGAAAGCGATTGCAGAGCGCCTCGAGTCGCTCGCCGTCCTTGAAGGTCAATGAGATGCGCTTCGAGCCGGCCAGCCGCGGGTCGCCGGCCGACGCCTCGATGGCGTATTCGTGGGTCGAGTCCCCCGCGAGGGACTTCACGAAAAAAAGCGCCTTGAGGTCGGCCAGCTTCACCTCGACCATTCCCTGGTCAGTGGTGCGGATATGGCAGTCGGGTTTGCCGGGCACCACGTCGAGGCTGGTGCCCTTCACGAGTCGTCCGTCCAGGAAATGGGCGACAACCTGATTGGCCACGGTCAAGCTCCATCGTCAGAGGGTGGCTGCCAGGCGAATTCCCTGGAGAGCAGCCGGATCATGCAGCGAAAGGTGTGGGCTGCACCCGCGGAAGAGCAAGCTCCGGGCCGTCGTGACAATCGCCGGGCCCGGCGACTGGCGTAAGGACCGAAATCCCAGCATTGATCAGCCCAGCGTCCGCCCGGTGTTGATGACATTCACCCCCGCAAAGTGGGTAGTGGGGCATCCGTGCGACACTGCGCTGATCTGTCCCGGCTGTCCCTTGCCGTCGCGGAAGGAGCCGCCAAGCCGGTAGTCCCGCGCATCCCCGAGGGCTGCCACCGAGTTCCAGAACTCCTGGGTGTTGGACTGGTACGCCACATCCTCCAGCATGCCGACCACCTGCCCGTTGCGGATCTCGTAGAAGAGCTGACCGCCGAACTGGAAGTTGTAGCGCTGCTGGTCGATCGAGTACGATCCGCGGCCGTAGATCAGGACCCCCTTCTCCACCCCGGCGATCAGGTCGGCCTGACTCATCGGGGTAGTGCCCGGTGCCAGCGACACATTCGGCATCCGCTGAAACTGAACCGACTCCCAGGAGTCGGCGTAGCAGCAGCCGTGCGACTCCTCCTCGCCGATGATGTGCGCCTGGTCCCGGATCGCCTGGTAGTTCACGAGGATCCCGTCCTTCACCAGGTCCCACTGCCTGGTCTTGACGCCCTCGTCATCCCAGCCGCAGGCGCCAAGCGAGCCGTCCTGCGTCTTGTCGGCGAAAAAGTTGACCTTCTCGTTGCCGAAGTTGAAGGTGCCGCTCCGCCACTTGTCGAGTGTGGCGAAGCTGGTCCCGGCGTAGTTGGCCTCATAGCCCAGCACGCGGTCCAGCTCCAGCGGGTGACCGACCGACTCATGGATGGTCAGGAAGAGGTGGGTCGGGTCGAGGATCAGGTCCCACTGGCCCGGCTCCACCGAACGCGCCGAGAATTTCTCGCGCGCCTGCTGGGCGGCAAGCGTGGCATCCTCCACCATGTCATAGCGGTTGCCGTAGAGCGCCGTGGTGCCGGGCCGGCCGGACCCGGGCTGGAGATACTCGTAGCCCAATCCGGACGGGGCACTGAGCGCGTCGCGGGTCTGGTAGCGGCCGCTCTGGCGGTCGGTAACGGTCACCGTGAAGGTCGGCCAGATCCGGTGGATGTCCTGATCGGCATACGTGCCGTCGGTGCTGCCGAAGTACTTCTGCTCGTTGACCGCCGACAGTGCGGAGTTGATAAAAGTCGCGCCACCCGAGAGCGCCGCCTCGTTGACGGCCATCAGCAAGTCCACCTTCTCCTGGATCGGCACCTCCATGGCGTTGACCTGGATCGGCGTGCGCCAGCTCACCTCGCCATACGATGCCACCGGCGCCAGCTGCACCGGCTCGGTCTGCAGGATGGCATTGGCGCGCGCAATCGCGACTGCCCGCTCCGCGGCCCGGGCCACCCCGTCCGGGGTGACGTCGTTGGTGGCGGAGAACCCCCAGGTGCCGTTGGCGATGACCCGTACACCCACCCCGTACGACTCGCTGTGCGAGATCCCGAGCACCCGACGCTCCCGGGTACTCACCGACTGGTTCAGGTAGCGACCGATCCGGACATCGGCATAGGTGGCGCCGCGGCTGGTGGCCATGTTGAGCGCCACATCCACCAGCGCCTTCTTGTCGGCGGTGGGGATGCGGCTGAGCGCGCCATTCCAGACTCGCGTGCCCGAAGGAAGCACCAGCAGCCCGGCGGCCAGCGAGGAATATCCCAGGAAGTCTCGGCGATGCATGGATGTCCTGCCTGCAGGTGGATGGGTGAACATCGGCGGTCAGAGGGAGAAGTGAGAAGCGAGAAGGTAGAAGTGGTCCAAGTCTCACCACTTCTTGCTGTTCACCGCTCACTGCTCACTGCTCACTGCTCACTTCTTGCTTCTTGCTTCTCACTCCCAGCCGCCCCTCCCCCCACAATACCCCCGTGGCCACGACCAGCGCCAGAAACGGCAGCAGCGGAGGGAGGGGGCGCCGCGCGGGCTCCTGGAATCCCTCTGAATCCACGGGTGAGGCGCCAGCGCGACGGGCCGTCGCCATCAGACGGGCGGCCGCTTCGCGGGCCGTGTCCCGCAGCACGGACACATGAAAAGGATACGGCTCGCCATCCCCGTTCGTTGCGTGGTGCCAGCCTGCCTCCATCGGCCAATAGCGGCCCCACCAGCGCTGGGGCTCGGCGGGATCACGGGCCAGCCCAAGACTATCCACCAGGCCGTCGGGCCGGGTCACCGTTGCACGAGGCTGTGAATCGCTGGTGACCAGGACCAGGGAGAGCGCCAGGTCCACAGCCGGGGGGCCATCCGCGGCCAGCGCCCACTGGTCGCTGCGGTTGCGCGCCAGCGCCGCGATCATTGCCTGCCAGTATCCCGCGAACGCCGCCGGCTCCTCCTCGAGCAGCCAGCGCGATGGCGCCAATATCATCGAGGTGCCCACCATCCCTGCGCCGTAGGCTGCGGTGGCCGCCACGACGCGCCCCGCCGGGTCCCGCATCAGCGGGCGCACCCCGGCCGCGGCCACGATCTCCTCCGCCATGGCCGGTACTGGCACGCTGGTCCCGCCGCGCTGCCCCCTCCACTGGGGTCGTACCATCCGGATGTCGAGGTCGCCCGTCGAGGTGAGACGGAAGGGAAATCGCTGCGCATCGCGACGCGCCAGGCTGTCCGGTGCCACCAGCAGGCCCAGTCCACCCTCGCGAATGGCGCGATCCAGGGCGCCACGCTCTGCGCCCGACAGCGCCTGAAGCGTGCTGCCATCCAGCATCACGATGTCGAAACGGTTGAGGAGCGTCTCCGTGATGGTGCCCAGGGCCACGCCGGGGAGGTTGATCCGTTCGGTCCGGAACTGGTCACGGCTCAGGCGGCTGCGCACGGCCACCGTCGCCCCCTGCTCGGCAAGCCAGCGGCGCAGGAAGGTTGTCTCAAACGCGGGCGAGCCCTCGAGGATCAGGACTGCCGGCGGCTTGGCCGGACGCACGGCCACGTGGAGGGTCTCCGCCGGTATTCCGGGCATGCCGAGGACGTAGGCCCACTCGCCTGCGGCATTCGCGGTGGCCTGGAATCGGGCGACCGGACCGGCGAGCCCACTGAGCGGCAGGGAGTCCACCGTGCCATTGGGACGCTCCAGCCAGATGGCGCCCTCGTCCGTCGGCGCGTTGAGCCTGGCCACGAAGGGGATGGCATCTCCCAGGCGAACCACCGCAGGCCATGCCACGTGGCTGATGCCGTAGGGTGGCGGGGCGGGATGGAAGCTGACATCCATGTCGTCGTGCCCGATCCAGAATGCCTCCCGGAGCCCCCAACCGGCGACGTGCAGGCGGTGGAGGTCGGGCAGGTGCAGGCGCAGATCGGCGAGGTCGGCGATCGAGTCAGGCCAGCGGTACATCGGGACCCCGGGCAGGGAATCGCGAAGGCGAGCCACGGCGGTCTCGTTCGCTCCCGGCGTCACCAGCAGCACCACATCGGTGCGGGGTGCCAGCGAGGGCAGGCTGGGTGGCCGAACCAGCGCCGCGAGCGAGGCCACTGCCACCAGCACTGCGACCATCCGCACCCCGAGGTGGCGGCGGTCGGCGCGGCGCGCCTCCAGCGCGGCCAGCCCGAGACCGAGCGCTGCCGCAGCCGCCCAGACCATCATCGCGGTGTCTGGAGCAGCTGACGATAGCGTTCCGCCAGTCCAACCGCGGGCCGCCGGGTGGCGGCGGCCGCGGGCGGGCGCTCACCCAGGGCGCGGAGCACGCCCCGCTCGGCCAGCGCCAGGCACTCCCGGCATCCCGCACCGTCACTCGTGAGCGAGGCGATCCCCTCGCGCAGGGCGCGGAGCGGTTCAAGCAGCCACGCCGCATCCTCCACCGCGCGCTGTGCCAGCGCCTGGCCGAGCACCTCAAGCTGGGATGCGTCCCCGGGGGCAGGGCGTCCGCCGGCCCGCAACCGCTGCAGCCGCTGAAGCCCGTCGCGCAGTACCGGTTCCTCGTCGCGCCAGGTCCTGGCGCGCTCGAGCACCGGTGCGCGGATCTCCTCCTGATTGCCGGTCAGCCGCTTCCGGTCAGGCTCGAGGGGCGGGGGATCGAACCCGACCCGCTGCACGTAGGCTCGGGCGTCCTGCCGGATCTGCTGCAGCAATTCGAGCGCGCGATGCTGGAACGGCAATGACTTCCGCGGTTCACCGAGCCGCAAGTGCAGCTCGGCGGACCACATCGCGGTGATGGCGTCGCGCAGCATCGACTTGACCTGCGGCGCCAGGAGAGTGGCGTTCTCGGGATCATCGTGGTCGTGGGTAAGCTCGGCGATGAGGTCGGCCGGCGCCCCTCCGGGTATGGCGACCTGCCCTGGCGTCGGCCGTGCGGGTGCGGCGGCATCCGCCTCGTGGTCATCGGCGTGGGCTTCCCGGCCGCTCGCCGGCATTTCACCCTCAAACTCGTCACCCATGAACTGGCCATAGCGGAGCCGGAGCAGTCCCTGGTCAATGCCGAGCCCGTTGGAACGGCCCATGAAGGTGCCCTGCGCCAGGCGGCGCTGGTCGGCCAGGAGCTTCTCGGTGTCGATGATGAGCTGGCGCTGGCTGCGGAAGTAGTCAGGCGCTACGTCCAGTGCCACGCCGGTGCCCGGGCCGATGCCGGCGCGCGTGCTGTCCACCAGCGTCACGAAGACCGTCTCGGAACGGCTCGCATTGGGAGTGGGGGTGCGATGGTCGGTGGCGGTGATATGGAAGTAGAGCTCATCGCCGGGCTCCAGGCCCAGTGCCGCAAGATCCAGGGTGCGACGGAGCAGGAGGCCGCGGTTGTCGCGTTGCTGACGCGACGTGAAGCCCAGGCGCTGTTCCCGAAACTTGACCCCTTCCCCCTGGCCCTTGGAGACCGTCGCGACAATGGCGATCGAATCCACGCCGTGGTCGTCGCGGGCCAGGACCTCGACGTCCAGCCGCAGGGCATCACCCGGCTGGATCATGGTGCGCTGGTCGGGGTGAATGATGGTCAGCACCGGCGGGGCGTCCGGCTGCACCAGCAGGCGGTGGTCCTCGAAGCCCGCGGACTCGCCCGTTACCCCGTCGAGGTGCAGACGGTAGAGGGTGGACCGGGTGGCTGGCAGGCTGACAGAAAGCCGGTCTCCCGCGACCGTAACAGCCGCCGTGTCACCCGCCGCCGTGACCAGCCGGCCGCCGGCAACGGGCTGGCTGGCGGCAAAGGTCCAGTGCACCGTCGCGCCCTCTTCCACCTCGAGCTCCCATGAGTCGGTGCGGCGGGTAGCGCGCCCGGTGTACGCGGGGGGGCGGATGGTCACGGCTTCGAGGCGAACGGCCATCCTGCCTGCGACCGCCAGTTCCACCCTGGCATCCTCGTCGTTCGGCGCAAACCGGTCGGTGTCGTTCCCCGCGGCTGGGACGGCGATGACCAATGCGGCGCCCGCGGTCATCCAGAGCGCCGCGCGCAGCGTGCCGTAATAAACCCCACCTGGGAGAGGCGGCGCGGCTTCCAGCGCACGCAGCTTGTCCGCGACGCGGCGCTGCTGCAGTTGCGCCAGGCGGGGAAGGGAATCGGTGGAGGCGAGCAACAGCTCCGCGCTCTCTTCGGCCGCTGGCGCGGTCCGGTTGATGTGTCGGGCCAGGGCCAGGTGTGTGATGGCGGCTCGGTGACGGGGCAGGGCAATGAACCCGACCAGCAGGCCAATCCCCAGGCCGGCAGCGAGGGCGGCACCCACCGATTGCCCGAGCCGGAGCGCGATCGCACCCGTCAGGAACGCTGCCGCCAGGGAGGCCGCGACCACGGCCAGATCGTGCCGCCACCGCAGGCGCCGAGCGGCGTTCGCCAGCCAGGTGGCATCGATCGGGGTCACGCGGCCTCCGCCTGCCACCGAGCATGGACGACCATGCGTTCGGCGGTCAGGAGCAGGGCGGCCAGCAGCACCGCCCAGGATGTGAGACGCTGCCAACCACCCGTGGCCGCGTGGTCGGTTGCCCTGAGGCGGATGCCGGCCTGACCAGGGTAGACCGGGGCGGTTTCGACGCCGGTCCGTGGCCCCCGCAGGATCAGGAGGGCGAGTTCCGGGAGGTCTGCCCCCAGGCCAAGGGTGGACCAGTCACCGCCAAGCCGGGTGGCCACACGGTAATGCTGCCCCGCGCCGAGCGGGGAGACGGTGAGCAGTGGTTGGCCACTACCGTCGGTGAGGATTGGGGTTCCCTCGGGTGCGCCGGAGCGGAGCCAGACCACTTCACTGAACAGAGCTGTCGGCGCTCCGCTGGTGGGGCCACTGGCGATCTCGGGATCCTGCACCTCGTGTGGTTCGCCGGCGAGGAACTCGATCAGGGTCGCGCCACTGGTGCAGCGGTCAAGGATAGGTTGCGATACTGACTGGTCGGCCAGCCAAATAAAAATGTCAGCACTTGGCTGGCCTTTGCTCCCATCGGGGATACTCTCGACCAGCCGAGGCGGGACTCCGGTGTAAGCCTCAATTGCGGCTGACCAAGCAGCGGAGACGAGCTCTGCATCTGCCTCATATCCTTGTCCCACAATAACTTCTACCGTTGTGGTATCTACTGGCCGATCGGCCAGGCGGTTGGGTGTCATCGAACGTATCGGACGAAAGTCATAGCGTGACCGCAGGCTCGGCCGTCCCGGGCCGAACTGTCCCGCAGTCATCGCCGCCACTACCGTCACATGGCTCCCGGGCGGAAGGCTGTCGTCGAGTTGCCCCAACAGCGCCCAGTCCCCTCCTCGAAACCCATCCAGCACGGACACACCGATCTCCGGGAAGCCCTTGGCGAGCAGATGAATCGGCACTCCGGCCCGGCGCAGGCTGTCCACCACGGGGTCCGAGAACACGGCGAGTGAATCGTCCAGGAGGAGCGGGTCAACCAGCAGGACGCTCACGCCACCCGTGCCGGTCGCTGCCCTCCGCACGGCCAGCCCAGCCAGGCCCAGAACGACGGCGGTCAGGACGGCCAGGCGGAGCAGGAGAAGGGGGATGTCCTCCAGGTGACGCCCCAGCGCTCGTGGACCGGGAGGGCCGGCCAGATCGCGGAGTGAACCGATCTTGACCACCATGGTGGGACGCCGGTTCCAGAGGTGCAGGGCGAGCGGGACCGCGAGGGCAACGAGCCCGGCAAGCCAGAGCGGGGAGAGGAGACTCAACATCGAGGGGGCGGCTCAGCCCCGCGCGCGGGGGTGGAGGACCCGGCGCAGCACCACATCGAGCGGCTCATCGGTGCGGATCCGGTGGTAGCTGATCTGCCGTTCCTCCAGCGTGCGCTGCAGCACTTGGCTCGAGTCCGCGCGCTGGGTCAGGTACCGGCCACGCGCAGCACCTGCGTCAAGGTTGATCCGCTGGCCGGTTTCCAGCTCCTCGAAGGTGACACTGCCCCGCCACGGAAACTCGACTTCGTCCGGGCTCTCGAGGTGGAGGACCATCACCTCATGGCGGTTGGCCGCCAGGCGCTGCGCGGCGCGCTGGACCTCGTCGGCGCGCTCGTGCAGGTCGCTCAGCAGGACGACAATGTCCCGGTGTGGATCGGCCGAGAGCGCGGCCTCCACCCGGGCCCATTCCGGCCAGGCGCCCGCGGGCTCGAGGCGCTCCAGGGCATGGAGCACGCGGTGCAGGTGCTGGTGCTCCCGGCGCGGTTGCAGGACGTCAAGCGAGCGGTTGTTCAGCGCGTAGAGGCCGAAAGCATCGCCCTGGCGCTGGGCCAGCAGGGCCAGGGCGGCCGCCAGGAAGCGGGCATAGTCGAAGGTGCTGACCCCGAGGGCGGAGGACAGGGCCATGGAACCGGTGGCATCCAGCAGCAGCCGGACCGCCATGCTGGTTTCGGCCTCGGACTCCCGGATGAAGAACCGGTCGGAACGAGCGTAGAGCTTCCAGTCCACGCGGCGCAGGTCGTCGCCGGGCTGGTAGCTGCGGAACTGGCTGAACTCGAGCCCGGCGCCGGCCCGGTGGCTGGTGTGCACGCCGAGCATGAGGCCATCCACGACGGTGCGAGCGGCGAGGGAGAGGTCCCGGAGCGCGGCCAGCGCCCGCGGGTCGGCGAAGCGGTACCCGCCGACCGAGGCGCTCATGCCAGCGGGCTCCGCGGCTCGGGCGTGGCGCGCAAGAGGTGCCGTGTCACCGCGTCGGCATCAATTCCCTCCGCCTCGGCGCGGAAGCTCACCAGGATCCGGTGCCGCAGCACCGGGAACGCCACGGCGCGCAGGTCCTCCATCGTCACCGCGAAGCGGCGGTGGAGCAGGGCCCTGGCCTTGGCGCTCAGGACCAGCGCCTGTCCCGCGCGTGGCCCGGCACCCCAGCGCACCCACTCCGTCACGTAGTCGTTGGCGCCGGGGCCCGGCCGTGTGGCGCGGACCAGTGCCGTGACCCAGGTGAGGAGATCGTCACTGATCAGGACCTCGCGGGTCAGCGCCTGGGCGCGGAGGATCTCCTCACCGGTGATGACGGGCTCGGCGGTGGGCCGCGCGGCGCCAGTGGTGCTGGCCAGGATCTGGCGCTCGTCCTCCGCGCCCGGGTAGCCGATCCGAATGTAGAGCAGGAACCGGTCGAGCTGCGCCTCCGGCAGGGGATAGGTGCCGGTCTGCTCGATCGGGTTCTGGGTGGCCAGCACGAAGAACGGCCGGTCGAGCCGGTAGGTGGTGCCGCCGTAGGTGACTTCGGTCTCCTGCATCGCCTCGAGCAGGGCGGCTTGCGTCTTGGGCGGGGTGCGGTTGATCTCGTCGGCCAGCACGATGTTGGCGAACACCGGTCCCTTGTTGAACTTGAAGAACCGCTTGCCGGTGGTGTGGTCCTCCTCGAGCACCTCGGTGCCGACGATGTCGGTGGGCATCAGGTCCGGGGTGAACTGGATCCGGCGGAAGCTCAGGTGGACCGCATCGGCCAGGGTGCGGATCATCAGCGTCTTGGCCAGGCCGGGCACGCCCTCCAGCAGCGCATGCCCGCCGGCCAGGAAGGCGGTCAGCAGCTCGTCCACCGCGTCCTTCTGGCCCACGATGACGCGGGCAATCTCGGCGCGCAGGGTGTCGAGGCGGGCCAGGAGCTGCTCGACCTCCTGCTCGGTGATGGTGGCGGTCACGGGCGCCTCAGGCAGTCATGGCGTGGACGATGATGTTCACGCCGAAGCGGGTGTTGTCCTCGCGGTAGAACCGCTTGTTGCGGAAGTCGTAGTCCCATTCGCAGCCGTAGTCCTTGTTGCTGTAGAGCACGGCGATCCGCCCGTCGAGCACGATCGCCTTGAGGTAGTCGTGCACCAGGTCGTCGCCCCAGCCGTTGAGCTCCAGGCTGGTGGCGGGCGGCCCGTCGGGGTAGCGGAAGAATGCCGAGTAGATCGGGTGGTTGTTGGGAATCTTCTGGAGCGCGTCGGCGCCGAAGAGCCGGGCCATCTCGGCCTCGAACGAGCGCGCGAACAGCCCGTCGATGTCGTGGTTGCAGTCATCGGCAAAGACGAACCCGCCGTTCCGGGTGAACTGCTCGAAGACCCGCCGTTCGCGCGCGTCGAACTCCACCAGCCGGTGCCCGGCCATGTAGGCGAAGCGCGAGTCGAAGACCTCGCCGGTGGCGAGCGGCACGACCCGCTCGGTCGGGTTGACCGGCACGGTGGTGTACTCGATGAGGGAGTTCAGCAGGTTGGCGGGCATCCGCTGGTCCACGTCCCAGTTCCCCGACTTGTACATCAGCCGCGTGAAGGTGAAGTCGGCGCGGACGCGCCCGAGGGCCAACGCGCGCGCCTCCGCCCAGGGCGTCAGGGCGGAGGCGGCGAGGGCGGAGACGAAGTGGCGGCGGCGCATGGCGGTCCGGCGGGTGGGCGGTCAGGCGGTCAGGCGAGCGCGACGTGAACCGGTGAGCGGGGGAAGGGCCGGGCCCGCGCAAGTGCTCACCCGTCCGCCCGTCCGCCTGTCCGCCTGTCCGTCACACGGCGTCCGACAGGCTGGTGAAGGTGAAGTCCCGGGCCCGGATCGGCGGCAGGAGCCGGCCGTTCTGGCGTACCGGGGTGCCCATCGCGTCGATGTTGTTGAGCATGATGATCGGCGACTCGTTGAACCGGAAGTTCTTGATGGCGTACTGGATCCGCCCGTTCTCGATGTAGAAGGTGCCGTCGCGGGTCAGGCCCGTCACCAGCAGGGTCTGCGGGTCCACCGTGCGGATATACCAGAACCGCGTGACGAGCACTCCGCGGGCGGTGTCGCGGATCAGGTCCTCGACGCTGCCGGTGCCGCCGGTCATGATCAGGTTGCCGGGGTTCGGCACCGGCTCCACGCCCTGCCGCTCTGCCCAGACGCGGTCGTAGTTCAGCGCGGACACCACGCCATTCTCGATGAAGTTCATGCGGCGCCGGGGCAGGCCGTCGCCGCCGGCGGGGGCGGTGGGGACATCCGGGTGCATCGGGTCGGTGTAGAGCGTGACCCGCTCGTCCACGACCTTCTCGCCGAGCCGGGTCTGGCCGCCGGGACGGGAGAGCCAGCTGCGTCCCTCCATGGCCGCCCGGGCGTTGAAGCCACCCAGGATGTTGCCCAGAAAATCGGAGACGGCGGTCGGTTCCAGGATGACGGTGTAGCGGCCCGGCTCGATGGCGCGGGTGACCCGCGAGGCCACCGCCTTCTCGATCGCAATGCCGGCGGTGGCGGCGGAGTTGAACTGGCTGACGTCGTTGTAGTCGCGGGTGACGTACCCCGAGCCTTGCTCATCGTTGGTCCGGACGGTCAGGGAGAAGTCCACCCCGGTACGCCGGTCGTAGAGGAAATTGCCCTTCGAGTTCATCGTGGCGTTCCACCCGGCGCTGTCGGAGAGGAAGCCGGCCGCCACGCAATCGCGGCTCTTCGCGGGCAGGATGCTGTCGGCCGCCACCTGGGCCCGGAACTCCGGGGTGATGCCGGCGGTGGAGGCGTGGTACCCCGGGGTGCGCAGGTAGGTCTGCGGCCCGACCGGCTCGATCCACTCGGGGCTCTCGGGGGCCAGGCGCGCCAGCTCCTCGGCGCGCCGCACGACCCGCTCGAGTGCCGCGTCGTCGAACTCGTTGCCGGTGGCGCTGCCGGTCCGCCGGCCGAAGCTGCTGGTCACGGCGATGGATGCGTTGGTGGTGGCGCCCGCGGTGCTGACGGTGTTGCGGGCGTAGCGGATGTTGCCATTGTTGCCGCCGCCGATGTTCACCTGGCAGGTGTCGGCGCGGGACATCCCCAGCACCTTCTCCAGGAGGGCGCGGGCCTGCTGTTCAGTCATGTCGGACATCATCGCTCACTCGGCTCCGGTGGGGTGATGGAGGAATCAGATGCGGCGCGCGGTGTTCAGCACGTTGACGCCGTTGACGCGGGTGGTCGGCGAGCCATGGGAGACGGCGCTGGACTGGCCGGGTTGGCCCTTGCCGTCGCTGAATGACCCGCCCAGCCGGTAGTCGCGCGCATCGCACAGCGCGGTCACCGAGTTCCAGAACTCCTGGGTGTTGGACTGGTAGGAGACGTCCTTCAGCATGCCGGTGATCTGGCCGTTGCGGATCTCGTAGAAGAGCTGGCCGCCGAACTGGAAGTTGTAGCGCTGCTGGTCAATGGAGTAGCTGCCGTCGCCGAGGATATAGATCCCCTTCTCGACGCCGGCGATCATCTGCGCCGGGGTGAGGGGCGCGTTGCCCGGGGCCAGCGAGACATTCGGCATCCGCTGGAACTGGACCGAGTTCCAGCTGTCGGCGTAGCAGCAGCCGTGGGACTCGTCCTCCCCGATAATGTGCACCTGGTCGCGGATGGCCTGGTAGTTCACCAGGATGCCGTCCTTGACCAGGTCCCAGCGCTTGCACTTGACGCCCTCGTCGTCGTAGCCGACGGCGCCGAGCGAGCCGACCTGGGTCTTGTCGGCGAAGAAATTGACCATCGGCGAACCGTACTGGAAGGACTTGCTCTCCCACTTGTCGAGGGTGGCGAAGCTGGTGCCGGCGTAGTTGGCTTCGTAGCCCAGCACCCGGTCCAGCTCCAGCGGGTGCCCGACCGATTCGTGGATGGTCAGCCACATGTGCGAGGGGTCGAGCACCAGGTCCCACTGGCCCGCCTCCACCGACTTGGCGGAGAGCTTTTCGCGGGCCTGCTCGGCGGCGAGGCGAACATCCTCGAGCATGTCATAGCTGCTGCCGTACAACGTGCCCACCGGCAGCGAAACCTTGCCGGAGGGCCGGGCCGACAGGTACTCCCAGCCCATGCCCACCGGCGAGCTCATCGAGTTTCGGGTGGAGACCTGGCCGCTGGCGCGGTCCACCACGGTCACGCCGAAGGTGGGTGAGATCCGGTGGACATCCTGGTCGATATAGCTGCCGTCGGTGCTGGCGAAGTATTTCTGCTCGTTGACGCAGGCGATGTTGGCGTTGACGAAGGTGGCGCCCGCGGTCAGGGCGGTGTCGCCCACCGCGAGGAGGAGGTCCACCTTCTCCTGGATCGGGACCTCGAAGGCGTTGGTTTGGATGGGGGTCTGCCAGTAGATCTCGCCGGCTGGGGTGACCGGGGCCAGGCGGACCGGCTCGGTCTGGAGGACGCTGTTGGCCTTGGCAATTGCGACCGCACGCCGGGCGGCGGCGGCGATCCCGTCGGTGGTGACATCGTTGGTGGCGGCGAAGCCCCAGGTACCGTTGGCAATGACCCGGACCCCGGCGCCAAACGACTCGGTGCTCATGGTGCCGATGACGATCCGCTCGCGGGCGGCGACCATCTGGCGGAGGTAGCGGCCGATCCGGACGTCCGCGTAGCTGGCGCCAGCCCCACGGGCGGTGTTCAGCGCCGCGTCGGCCAGGGCCTTGCGGTCTTCGGTCAGGATGGGGGTGAGGCTGCCGGACCAGGGGCGGGCGAAGAGATCATGGGGCAGCGCCAGGGTGCCGGCGGCGGCCCCGCTGTAGAGGAGAAAATCGCGTCGTTGCACGGCCTGAAGCCCTCGGACGTGGGGGTGCGGAGGGGCAGCCCGGAGGCTGGGGGAGATCTTAATCTATACGCACCCGGGCGGTGGGATGTTGGGGGGGCGGTTCCGCCGTGCTGCTGCGGTCGCCACCCGGTCGCATCAACCCGCCGGATCACGACATCGACCCCTTGACGGGTCCTTAATATTACTGTATAGTTATAGAGTTACTCAACAGGAGCCAAGAACTGATGCTTCGTCGCTTGACGCTGCTGGCGATGGTCCTGGCCGCGATGGCCCCCGGAAAGGGGTCGGCGCAGGGGCCTGTGACCCTTGAGGAGGCGCTTCACCGCGCCGATCAGCAGGGCTTTGCCAACCGGATGGCCACCGCCGAACGCCGCGTCCGCCAGGGTGAGGCCGGGGGCGCCTGGCGGGGAATCCTGCCCACCGTGCGGGTCGAGGCGGGTTGGATGCGGACCACCGACCCGCTCAACGCCTTCGGCTTCACCCTCCGCCAGCGCGCTGTGACCCCAGCGGCGTTCGATCCCGCCCGGCTCAACAACCCGCCGGCCACGACAAACGTCGGCTCCGCCCTCGTGCTGGAGCAGCCGCTCCTCAACCTTGATGCTTGGGCAGGGCGCGGAGCGGGGAGCGCCGCCGTGCAGGCCGCCGCCGCCTCGGAGCGGTGGGCGGCCACCAGCACACGCGTCAACGTCTTCCGCGCCTGGTTCGGCGGCGTACTCGCCCGAGAGAAGGTGACGACCCTGGCAGCGGCCTTGGCAGCGGCCGAAAGCCACGTCCGCCAGGCCGGCCTGATGCTCGAGCAGGGGATGGTCACCCGGGCCGACCTCCTCCTCGCCCAGGTCAAGTCCGGCGAGGTCCGAGCCGACCTGATCGCCGCCCGGGGTGACCTGGCCCTGGCCACTCGACAGCTGGCAATGGTGCTCGGCACTCCCGATGACACCACGCTCCGTATTCCCGTGGCGCTCCCCGATGCACAGCTGTTGGCGGACGTGTTGGCCGACGTTGAGACCATGGAAGGTGATCCGCTCATCCGTGCCGACGTGGAGGCTGCCCGGCTGGGTGAGCAGGCGGCGCGCGCCGACCTGCGCCGCACCCGGGCCGCGATGCTGCCGCGGCTCAATGGCTTTGCCCGCTACGACTGGAATACCGCCGCTGCCGTGTACTCCGGCCAGGAGTCGTGGACGGTCGGTGTCATGGCGTCGTGGTCGCCATTCTCTGGTGGTGCCGAACTCGCCGCCTCGCGGGCCGCGCGCGGCCGCGCGGAGATGGCCGCGGCAGGCGCGGAGGCCTCGGTGGCCAAGGCAAGTCTTGAGGCAGCCGAACGCGGCAATGCCCTGGCCGTGGCGCGTGAGCGGCTGGCCATCTCCAGCGAGGCCGTGGCCCAGTCTGAGGAGGCCCATCGCCTCGTGAGCCGCAGCTATGCCGGCGGGCTGGCCACGATCACGGAACTGCTGGGGGCCGCCGCCGCCGAGACGGGCGCTCGGCTGGCTCATGCGGCGGCGGTCTACCAGGTGATTGTTGCAGCGGCGGAGCGCCAGCAGGCGCTCGGTCTTTCCCTTGATGTCCTGATCGCCCTCGGGCGCTGAGCACGGAGACGAGATTCATGAAACACACGATGATCCTGCCGGCGGTGCTGGCCGGCGTGATGCTCCTGGCGGCGTGCGGGGGCGAGCCCGAGACCGAGCGATCCGTCGGTGCTCCCGCCACCGGAACACAGGTCGCGGTGGTGGACACCCTGCTGCCGTCGGTGATCGAGGCCGCGGGCACCGCGGAACCGCTGCAGCAGGCCACCCTCTCCACCCGCTTGATGGCGACCGTGGCCAGCGTGACCGTTCGCGAGGGCGACCGCGTGGCCGCCGGCCAGATCCTGGTCCGGCTCGACACGCGTGACCTCGACGCCAAGGCGGCACAGGTGGAGGCCGGTCTGGCCGAGGCGGAGGCGATGCATCGCGAGGCCGAGGCGATGGAGCGGCGGATCCGTTCCCTGTACAACGACAGTGCGGCCACTCGGGTGCAGCTCGACCAGGCGGAGACGGGGCTGGCCCGCACCCAGGCGGCGGTTCGCACCGCGCGCGCGGCGGCCGCCGAAGTGGCGGCTCACCGGTCGTACGCGGAGATCTCGGCGCCGTTTGGCGGCGTGGTGGTCAGGCGGTTCGTGGATCCCGGTGCCATGGCTGCACCGGGCGCGCCGCTGGTCCTGGTGGAGGATGCCTCGCGTCTGCGGGTACAGGTGACCGCGGCGCCGGATCAGGTGCGGGGTCTGAGGCGCGGCACCGCGGTTGAGGTGATGGTGGAGGGGCGTGCGGTCACTGGCGAAGTCGAGGGCGTCGTTCGGGCCCAGGCAGGCAACATGGCGCAGGTCAACGTTCTCGTAGCCAACCGCGAGGGTGCCTTCACCAGCGGTTCCGCTGCCACTGTGCTCCTGCCGCAGGGCACGCGGCAGGGGCTGGTGATCCCCGAGGCCGCCGTCATCCGGGAGGGCGACCTGGTCGGCGTTGATGTGGTGGTGGCCGGGGCCGCCGAGCGGCGCTGGGTGCGGTTGGGCCGCCCGCTGGCGGGCGGGCTGGTCGAGGTGCTCTCCGGCGTCGCGGCCGGTGACCGTGTGCTGATGCGGGGCGCGGCCCCGGGCGGAGCCTGACATGGGCATCGCCGGGCGGGTGGCGCAGGCCTTCCTGCGCTCCAAGCTGACGCCGCTGGTGACGATTGCGTCGCTGGTGGTGGGCCTCCTGGCCATCATCGCGACGCCGCGCGAGGAAGAGCCGCAGATCTCGGTGCCGATGATCGACGTCTTCGTGGCGATGCCGGGCGCCTCGCCGGAGGAGGTGGAGAACCTCCTCACGCGGCAGGTCGAACGGCGCATGTGGGAGATCCCGGGGGTCGAGTACGTGTACGCGATGGCCGCCGAGAGCATGACGATGGTCACCGTCCGCTTCAAGGTGGGCGAGGACCAGGTCCGCAGCGTGGCGGCGGTGCATGCCAAGCTGTTCGCGGGCATGGATGCGGCACCTCCGGGGGCGCTGCCGCCGCTGGTAAAGCCGCATGCCATTGATGACGTGCCGGTGCTCACCCTGACGCTGCATTCCGATCGCTATGGCTCCGACGAGCTGCGCCAGATGGCCACCCATCTCGAAGACGAACTCCGCACCATCCCCGATGTGTCGGAGACCTTCGTGGTGGGCGGCCAGCCCAGGCAGTTCCGGGTAACACTGCAGCCCGACCGCCTGGCGGCGAGCGGGATCAGCCCGCCCGAGGTGTTCCAGGCACTGCAGGGCGCCAATACGCGCCTGCCAGCAGGCGAGTTCGCCTCCGGCAATGCGGTGATGCTGGTGACGGTGGGCTCACCGCTGGAGACTGCGGCGGATGTCGGCAGCGTGGTGGTCGGTGTGCGTGGCGGACGTCCGGTCTACCTGCGCGACGTGGCCGGGGTGCGCGATGACTACGGCGAGCGGACCACCTACGTGAGCCACCGGCCCGCGGAGGGTGCCACGCGGCATGCTGTCACCATCGCGGTGGCCAAGCGGCCCGGCGCCAACGCGGCGGTCGTGACCCATGCCGCCATCGCCCAGGTCGAGGAGGCCAGAGCCCGCCTGCTCCCCGCCGGCGTGGAGGTGGAGGTCACCCGCGACTATGGGGAGACCGCCACCGAAAAGGCCAATGAGCTGATCTTCCACCTCCTGCTGGCCACCCTGTCGGTGACCGCGCTGATCTTCCTCTTCCTGGGCTGGCGCGAGGCCGTGGTGGTGCTGGTGGCGGTACCGGTCACCCTCGCCCTGACCCTGTTCGTCTATTACGCCTTCGGCTACACGCTCAATCGGATCACCCTGTTCGCACTGATCTTCTCGATCGGCATCCTGGTGGACGACGCCATCGTCGTGGTCGAGAATATCTATCGCCATCTCCAGATGGGCGGCCGCTCGGCGGATGAGGCCGCGATCGAGGGCGTGGACGAGGTGGGCAACCCGACCATCCTGGCCACCTTCACCGTCATTGCGGCGATCCTGCCGATGGCATTTGTCTCGGGGCTCATGGGCCCGTACATGCGGCCGATCCCGATCGGCGCCTCGGCGGCGATGCTGGCCTCGCTCGGCGTCGCCTTTGTTGTCACACCGTGGCTGGCACTGCGCCTCCTGAAGGGGCACGTGCCGGCCGCGCATACCGGCGGGGAAGGGGCCGAAGGGGCCGAAACGTCGCGCGGGTTCGGGAAGTTCTATGCGCGGCTGATGTCGTCGCTCCTCGACATTCCGAGGCGGCGCCACCTCGTCTACGCGGGTGTGGCACTCCTGCTGGTCCTCTCGGCCGGGCTCGTGGCCGTCCGGCTGGTGCAGGTCAAGATGCTGCCCTTCGACAACAAGAGCGAGTTCCAGGTGATCCTTGACCTGCCGGAGGGGACCACACTGGAGTCCGCCAACGGGCTGGGCCAGGAAGTGGCGGGACGGCTGCGGATGGTGCCCGAGGTGCAGCATGTGCAGGTGTACGCCGGCACTTCGGCGCCGTTCAACTTCAACGGCCTGGTCCGGCACTACTTCCTGCGCCAGGGGCCGAGCGTGGTGGATGTGCAGGTGAACCTGAGCGCGAAGGGCGACCGCTCGCGGCAGAGTCACGCCATTGCGGTGGCGGTCCGTCCCGCGATCGACTCAATCGCGCGGCGCTACGGTGCCAGCGCGAAGATCGCCGAGATCCCACCCGGGCCGCCGGTGCTGTCGACGCTGGTGGCGGAGATCTACGGACCGACCGATTCACTCCGGTTGGAAGCGGCCCGGCGCGTCAAGGCGGTGATGGAGGCCACCCCAGGTGTCGTGGATGTGGACTGGACCGTGGAAGCGCCGCAGGAGCGGGTGCGCCTGCGGGTGGATCGGGTGCGTGCCGCGGAGGCGGGGGCGAACGTGGACCAGCTGTCCCAGACGCTGGCGCTGGCGCTGTCGGGGATGCCGGCCGGGCTGGTGGCTGCCCCGACGGCCCGGGAGCCGCGGGCCATTGTTCCGCGGCTGGCGCTGGAGGGCCGGAGCAGTGTCGAAGCGCTGCTCAGCGTGCCGGTGGCCACCGCGATGGGGCCGCAGCCGTTGGGGCGGTTCGTGACGGTGGATACGACGGTCCGGGAGCTCTCCCGCCATCGCAAGAACCTGCGGCCGGTCATTTACGTCACGGCGGACGTGGCCGACGAGGTCGAGTCGCCGGTGTACGCTATCCTGGCCATGAACCGCACGCTGGACACGGTGCGGGTGAACGGGGCGGAGATCGCGCGGTACAACGCGGTCCAGCCCGAGCGGCTGGACGAGCTGGCCATGAAGTGGGACGGCGAGTGGCAGATCACCATCGAGGTCTTCCGTGATCTCGGCTTCGCCTTCGCCATCGTGCTGGTGCTGATCTACGTGCTGGTGGTGGGCTGGTTCCAGTCGTTCAGCGTGCCGCTGGTGATCATGGCGCCGATTCCGCTCACCCTGATCGGGATCCTGCCGGGGCATGCGATCACGGGAGCGTTCTTCACCGCGACCTCGATGATCGGGATGATCGCGTTGGCGGGGATCATCG
>JBHEPH010000024.1:0-11463 GCA_046260395.1 Gemmatimonadales bacterium | reverse complement strand
GATCATCGTGCGCAACTCGATCCTGCTGGTGGACTTCGTGCAGCTGGCCCAGGAGCGCGGGCGCCCGCTGCGCCATGCGCTGGTCGAGGCGGGCGCGGTGCGGTTCCGGCCGATCGCGCTCACGGCGGCCGCGGTGGTCGTGGGCGGGCTGGTGATGGTGCTCGACCCGATCTTTCAGGGGCTGGCGGTGGCGCTGATGTTCGGTGCGGTGGTGGCGACGGCGCTCACGATGGTGGTGGTGCCGCTGCTGTACTGGGAGCTGGAAGGGAGAAGGGAGAAGCGAGAAGCATCAGGGGCGTAGGGGCGAGGCCTGCCTCGCCCGCGGGACAGGAGGCCGGCTGGGTTCACAGATCCTCGGGTACGGGCATTCCTCCGGAATGCCCGCTGGCTCACAGATACGGGAGGACACGATGGACGACATGAAGATGCTGGTGATCATCTACAGCGGCCCGGAACCGGACCGGGTGCAGGCGGTTCTCGATGCCCATCCGGTGGGGGGGTACACCGAGTTCGGCGAGGTGCGCGGGGTGGGCGCGACGGGGCGGCGGGAGGGCTCCCGGGCCTGGCCGGGCCGGAGCACGCTGTTCATGAGCGTGATGTCCGGGTCGTGTGCCGACACGGTGACGCAGGAGCTGGGGACCGTTTCCCAGGGTCTCCCGGAAGGTCAGCGGCTGCACGTTGTGGTGCTGCCGGTGGAACAGTTTCGGTAAGGGCATTCCTCCGGAATGCCCCATGAATCACCATCAAGGAAACGGAGCAGGTACGCCCATGTGCAATGAATTGGTGATCCGGCGGATTGCCGGCGTGTTCGTGATGCTGTCAGTGGCGCTGGCCGTCTGGGTGGATCCGCGGTGGCTGTACTTCACCGCCTTCGTGGGGTTCAACCTCTTCCAGTCCAGCCTGACGGGCTTCTGCCCGCTGGAGCGGATCCTGGGCCGGGTGGGGCTGTTCGGCTGCCGGCCGAAGTCAGCGACGCGCTGAGGAGCGCCGCGGGGCGGCCCGGAGCGCCTGCCGGCGGCGCTCCAGCTCCTCCTCGACGCTGCCGCAGACCAGGTCGCAGAGCTGGAAGACCTCCGGATCCTGGATGGCGTAGCGGGTGCTCGTGCCCACCTTGCGCCGGCGGACGAACCCCTGCTGGTGCAGCAGCTGGAGGTGCTTGGAGACGTTGGCCTGTCCGCCGCCGGTGACCTCGACCAGGTCGTTGACCGTGCGCTCCCCCTCCCGCAGGGCGTGCAGTATCTTGAGGCGCATCGGCTCGCCGAGGATCCGGAACCGTTCCGCGACCGCGTCGAGCATTGAGGGAGTGAGTCGAGCCATCGGGTCCACCTCCAGTTCCCCGAATATTACTATACAACCGTATGGTTGACAAGTTCTTGGCCTCGAGGCGGCCCTGACCGTCCTCGGCTACGCCCTCGCCGTCGTGATCGGCCTCTCCCTGGGCCTGCTGGGGGGCGGCGGCTCGATCCTGACCGTGCCGGTCCTGATCTATGTCCTCGGCTATCCGGTCAAGACCGCGATCCCGATGAGCCTCGTGGTGGTGGGCCTCACCAGCCTGGTCGGGGTGGCGGGGCACGCCCGGGCAGGCATGGTGCACTGGCGCGCCGCCCTGGCCTTCGGTCCCTCCGCGGTCGTCGGCGCGGTGGGGGGCGCGCAGCTCGGCCTGCTGGTCTCGGCCCGGTTGCAGTTAACGATCTTCGCGGTGATCATGATCGTGGCCGCCGTCTCCATGTGGTTCGGACAGGGACTGTGGATCCGGGGCGGCGCCTCGACGGACGCGCCCCCACCGCGCCCCCTCACCATGGTCGGCTTGCTCGGTGGGATCGTCGGCCTGCTGACCGGGCTGATCGGGATTGGCGGCGGGTTCCTCTACGTCCCGGCGCTGGTCCTGCTGGCCGGACTGGAGATGAAGGTGGCGGTGGCCACCTCGCTGGTGCTGATCACCCTGAGCGCCGCCTCCGGATTCGCGCGGTACGCGGGTGCAGTCGAACTTGATTGGGTGGCGATCGTCCTGTTCACCGCGCTGGCCTTCGTGGGAGTCCTGGCCGGCGCCAGGCTGGTCCGCCACCTCTCGCAGCAGGCGCTGCGCCGCGGATTCGCGCTGTTTCTGCTGGTGATGGGCGTTGTGGTACTCGGCTTTGGGCGCTGACGGAGGAAGCGACGATGATCTTCAGGCGATTCTACGATGAGACCCTCGCCCAGGCGAGCTATCTGGTTGGCTGTGCCGGGAGCGGCGAAGCGGTGGTGGTGGATCCCAACCGCCTGGTGGACCAGTACGTGGCCGCCGCCGAATCCGAAGGGGTGCGCATTGTCGGGGTGACGGAGACGCACATTCATGCCGACTACCTCTCCGGGACGCGGGAACTCGCTGCGCGGACGGACGCCCGGATGTATTTGTCGGCCTGCGGCACTCCTGACTGGCAATACGCCTTTGCCTCCGACCCCATGGTGACGCTCCTCCGCCATGGCGATCACATCCGGGTGGGCAACGTCGCCCTGCGCGCCGTCCACACTCCCGGCCACACCCCTGAGCACCTCACATTCCTAATCACCGATGGTGCGGTGGCCACCGAGCCGATGGGCGCCTGCACCGGTGACTTCGTCTTCGTGGGTGACGTCGGTCGCCCGGACCTGCTGGAAAAGGCCGCCAAGGTGGCGGGCGCCAGCGACAGTGCCGCGCGCGACTTGTGGCAGAGTCTCGAGGCGTTCAAGGCGCACCCCGACCACGTCCAGATCTGGCCGGGGCACGGCGCCGGCTCCGCCTGCGGCAAGGGGCTCAGTGCGGTGCCGCAATCCACGCTCGGGTACGAACGGCGGTACAACTGGGCGTTCGGGGCGGCGAACGAGGCGGAATTTGTCGCGATGGTGCTGGCGGGCCAGCCTGAGCCGCCACGCTATTTCGGCCTGATGAAGCGCCTGAACCGCGAGGGCCCAGCGCTGCTTGGCAGCCTGCCGTCGCCGGAGCGGGTGGGGGAATCGCGCCTTCGTGCGCTCCTGGACGCGGGGGCGGTCGTGGTGGATACCCGGCCTGCCTCGGCGTTCGCGGCTGAGCACGTCCCGGGGACACTGAATATTCCGCTCAACAAGAGCTTCACGACCTGGGCGGGGTCGCTGCTGCCGTACGATCGTGACCTCTACCTGATCATGCCGGACGCCAGCTCGGCATCGGTCGAGGCCGCGGTTCGGAACCTGGTGCTGATCGGGCTGGACCGGGTGGCGGGGTACTTGGGGGCCGAGGCGGTGACGCTCTGGGCGGCGGAGGGCGAGCCGACGGGCACGATTCCGCACCTGTCGCCCCGCGAAGTGGTTGCCAGCGGACGTGAACCGTTCATCGTGGACGTGCGCGCCGAGTCGGAATGGGACGCGGGCCACTTGCCTGGGGCGGTGCACATCCCGCTGCCGGAACTGGAGGAGCGCCTGGGCGAGATCCCCGCCGATCGCGAGGTGGTGCTGCAATGCCAGGGCGGCGGCCGCTCAGCCATCGCCGCGAGCCTGCTCAAGGCTCGCGGCCGCGACCGGGTGGCCAACCTCGCCGGGGGGTACGCGGCGTGGGTCACGGCGGGGTTGCCGGTGGAGAAATGATGGCGTGGGATTGGATCGTCGTCCCGCGCGATCGCCGCCCGGGTCGCGCCCCCCCCGCCATCGCGTCATGCCCCATCGGCGGGGCCGCCATGCGGCCCCGCGCGGGGTGGGGGCCACCATCGTCGCGTGGGATCGGATCGTCGCCCCGCGACCCCCGTAGAGACGCCCTAGTAGGGCGTCTCTACGTTTTCCGCGTCGTGACCCGGATCGGGGCGTGGGAATGGATCGTGGTGGCACGATCCCGCGTAGAGGCGCCCGGTGTAGAGACGCCCTATCAGCGCGTCTCTACGATATCCGCGTCACCACGATCCCCGCGTCGCGCCCCCCCCCGCCATCGCGTCATGCCCCATCGGCGGGGCCGCCATGCGGCCCCGCATCGGACGGACCCCAGGTCGGTCCGGGGCGATACCGCACCGGGTTCATGACGATATAACGGTGAATGGCGTGCAACGCCTCCGCATCCCGCACGATTCGATCATGATAGCGAGGCTGCCACCCGGGCCAGGCGATGCCCTGGCGTTTGAGCTCGAGCGTGACCGCCCGCTTGAACTGATTGATGATCACCCCCAAGGTGCCGGGCCGCCAGGCTGGAACCAGGTCACGTGGCATACCCGGGCCGGCGTGGTCAGCTGGTGGCGGGGCGTTGGGCCGGATCAGGGCGTGGAAGTGCTCCGGCATGACGACCCACTCACCGAGCACGACCTCTGGCCGAATCCGGGCGAGCGCCTCCCAGCATCCTGCCACGGCATCGCCCGACGGTGTCAGAGTCATCCTGCCATCCCCTATCGTGGCCAGGCACGGGACCCGATCCTGGACACAGATCGTGACGAAGTACCATGCCGGCGCGCCATAGTCCCATCCGCGCCTTCTGGATGAACGGATGCGGTACCTGCCCCAGTGCGTTTCCATCGGTCCCCTCAACGGTCGGGGTGGATATGTCACGCCGAGATCGCCTATCATTCCCAACATGACACACACCGCCCGCACCCCGGTAACCATTTCAACGCAATTGGTATCCGTTTTCTGCGTGGTACTCCTCGCTGCGACACCAATGGCCGCCCAGACCCCGTGGGACATTACCGCGCCAGCGCCGCGAGGATATGACCGTACCGCAGCGGCTGCCGCCACACTCGATCGGCTTCAGGCCCTGGTCCGGCTGGATACCCGCAACCCGCCCGGCAACGAGCTGTTGACGGCCCGCTGGTTTGACTCGCTCTTCGCGACCGTGCCCGGCATCGAACGCCATGTCCTTGAGGTCGGGGATGGCCGCGCCAACTTCATCGCACGCCTGCGCGCCACCCGGCCCACGGGCCGCCCGATCATCGTGATGGGCCACATGGATGTGGTCGGCGCGGACTCCACCAAGTGGCTGTCGCCACCGCTGGAGCCGACGATTCGGGACGGGTACCTCTACGGGCGCGGCACGATGGACGACAAGGGGATGCTCGCGGCGGCCGCGACCGCTATGGTGATCCTTGCCCGGGACCGGGGACGCCTGACTCGCGACATCATCTTCGTGGCCACAGCGGGCGAGGAGGGCGGGCCGCCGATCGGAATTGACCGGATCGTGGAGGTGCACCGCGAGCTGTTGGGCAATGCGGAGTTTGCGCTGAACGAGGGAGGGCGCATCCGGGGGGAAGGAAACCGACTGCGCACGGTGAACATCCAGACCGCCGAAAAGATTCCCTACAACCTGCGCCTGGATGCGCAGGGGCCGAGCGGGCATGGTTCCGTGCCGATTCCGGACAATGCCCTTCCGGCGCTGGCGCGGGCAGCCGCTCGGCTGCACGAGTGGCGAGCCCCCGTACGGCTAAACGATATCACTCGGCTCTATTTCGCCCGGTTGGCGACAATCGAACCGGATCCCGCCATGCGGGCGGCGATGGAAATCGTGGGCCGAGGCGGAGCGTCGGCGGAAGCTGTGGACGAGGCCGCCGCGGTGCTCTCCCGCGAACCCCTCCACAACGCTGTCCTCCGGGCCGGGCTCTCGCTGACCCTCCTCAGCGGCGGGATTCGCTCCAATGTCATCCCCTCCGACGGATCGGCCACCTTCAACCTGCGCGTCCTCCCGGGCGAGGATGTTCCCGCCCTGCTGGAGGAGATCCGTCGGGTGGCGGCGGAGCCGCAGGTGACACTCTCGCTCGATCGGGATGTCGAGCCGGCGCCCTCACCTTCATCGGTAACTACCGCACTCTATCAGGCGATGGAGTCATCTGCTCTGGCGATGGCGCCCGGTGCGGTCGTCATCCCGTTCCTCAGCACCGGTGCCACCGACGGCGCGGTCCTCCGTGCCCAGGGGATCCCCACCTACGGAATCCTCCCGTTTCCCCTAATGATGGATGACGAGCTCCGGATGCACGGCGACAACGAGCGCATCCCGCTCCCGTCGATCGGCTGGGCCACCGAGTTCCTCTACCGGGTGCTGCAGGGGGTGGCGGGGAGATAGACGGACAAACAAGTCGGACAGGGCGGTCAAGCCTGTCCGCCTGTCCGCCCCGTTCCCTGTCCCCTGTTCCCTGTTCCCTGTTCCCCTCCACTAGATTTCAGGCATATCTACTGGAGCCGGAATGCCGGATTTTCCCGAGTACGCCAGCCATGATGCGCTGGGACTCGCCCAACTGGTTCGCGAAGGACAGGTCTCCCCGCTCGAGTTGGTCGAGGCGGCGATTGCGCGCATCGAGGCGCTGAACCCCCGCCTCAACGCGGTCATCCACCCGATGTATGAGCAGGCCAAGGCAGCGGCAGGGGCCCCCATCCCGGAGGGTCCCTTCCGCGGGGTTCCGTTTCTCGTCAAAGACCTGATCTCGACGGTGGCCGGTGAACCGTTCCGGTGCGGCTCCCGGTTCCTGCGGGACTACCGGCCTCCCGCCGACAGCGAGCTCATCCGTCGCTACCGGGCCGCCGGCCTGATCATCACCGGCAAGACCAACACCCCCGAATTCGGCCTGACACCGTTCACCGAACCCGAACGGTTCGGGCCCACGAGGAACCCCTGGAACCTCGACCGCACCCCCGGCGGCTCCAGTGGCGGGTCGGCGGCGGCGGTGGCATCCGGGATGGTGCCGATGGCGAGTGGTGGAGACGGCGGTGGTTCGATCCGCATCCCGGCCAGCTGCTGCGGCCTCTTCGGGCTCAAGCCCAGCCGGGGCCGGCTGCCGACCGGCCCCGGCATCGGCGAGATCTGGCAGGGGGCGGTGGTCGAGGGGGTCCTGAGCCGCTCGGTGCGCGATACTGCCGCCCTGCTCGACGCGGTACACGGCCCCGACCTCGGGGCACCCTACTGGGCACCCCCGCCCGCTCGTCCCTTCCGTGACGAGGTCGGGGCCGATCCCGGCCGGCTGCGCATCGCGTTCACGACCAAGCCGATGATGGGGAAGCAGGTGGACCCCGTCTGCGTGCAGGCGGTGGAGGACACCGCACGCCTCCTGGAGAGTCTGGGGCACACCGTCGAGGAAGCCGCGCCGGTGGTGGACGGACCTGCCCTGGCACGCGCCTTCCTGACCATGCTCTGTGGCGAACTCCGCGGTGACATTGCCGACGCCGAACAGCTCCTCGGCCGTCGCGCCAGTGTCGGTGACTTCGAACCTACGACCTGGGCCCTGGCGCTGCTCGGCGACCAGTTGACCGCCGCCGAGTTCGTCCAGGCGGTGCGGTTGATGGAGCGAACCACGCGGCAACTGGCTCCGTTCTTTGCGGAGTGGGACATGCTGCTGACGCCGACGCTCGCCTCGCCCCCAGTACCGATCGGTTCGCTGCAGCCCTCGGCCGCCGAGCGCCTGCAGCTCACGGTTCTGGGGAAGCTCCGTGCCGGGCGCCTGCTACGCCTTGGTGGGGTGCTGCAACAGGCAGCGGACCAGGTGTTCGAATTCATTCCCTGGACACCGGTCTTCAATGTGACGGGACAGCCCGCGATGTCGGTGCCGCTCTGCTGGTCGCCGGACGGACTTCCCGTCGGCATGCATCTTGTAGGTCAGGCTGCCGATGAAGCGACCCTGCTTCGCCTCGCCGGCCAACTGGAGCAGGCGCACCCGTGGTTCTCTCGTACCCCGCCGACGTTCGCGGGCTGAGGACGTGTCGAGATGAACCGACGCCTGGCCGCCGGCGTGAACATGGTGGACGTGAAGTACCGGGGACGGCCCGGCTATATCGCCGCGTGCGTCGTGGACACCGGGGATGGCCTGACCCTGGTGGATCCGGGCCCAAGCGTCTCCCTGGACGCGCTACGGAAGGGACTCGGCCTGCTCGGTGCCGACGTGGCCGACGTCACACGGATCCTGCTGACCCATATTCACCTGGACCACGCCGGCGGGACGGGCACTCTCGTGCGGGAGAACCCCGCCATCCAGGTGCTCGTGCACGAGCGCGGTGCGAAGCACCTGGCCGACCCGACCCGCCTGCTGGAGAGCGCCACGCGCCTCTACGGTGATCGGATGGCGGAGATGTGGGGCGAAGTGGCCGCGGTGCCCGCCGGACAGATTACCGCCCTGGCGGGCGGCGAACAGCTCACACTCGGCGCCCGTCCGGTGCGGGTGGCCTATACTCCCGGCCATGCCGTGCACCACGTCAGCTACCTGGACCAGGCCAGCGGCTTTGCCTTCGTGGGGGACGCCGCCGGTCTCCTGCTGGTGGGCGGACGGTTCCTGATGCCGGTGACGCCGCCGCCAGACATTGATCTCGAGGCCTGGCGGGAGACACACGCCACGATCCGCAAGTGGCGGCCGGCCCGTCTCTTCCACACCCACTTCGGGCCGGGCGATGATCCGGCCACCCATCTCGACCGGCATCTGGGCTTGCTCGAGGAGTGGGCGGAACGGGTGCGGTTGTCGCTGGAGACACCGGGCGATGACGCCGAGCGGGCCGAGCAGTTTCGCGTGTCGGTGGTGGCGGACTTCGCGGAGGAGCTGGGGGAGGATCAGGTGGCGCGGATCGGCTTTGGCGGGGTGCGGGACAGCTGGTATGGGTTGGCGAGGTATTGGCGCAGTAAGCAGTGAGCGGTAAGCAGGGAGCAGGGGACAGCAGGGAACGGGGAACAGGGAACAGGGTCGATGCCGGACTATTGGAGACTGGTGCAAACGACGAGGGCGGCCCGGATCATCCGCGGCCGCCCTTTCGTTTCCTGCTCACTGCTTACCGCTTACTGCTCACGCCCTAGTACAACTGCACCCAGCTCCGCTCGGCGAGGGGGCGGGCGCGGGCGCCACTGGCGAGGACCGCAGAGATGGCGCATGACGAATACAGGACGTTCGGGTTACCCGCAATCGTCGATTCCTCACCGACGCTGGCACCGCTCGTCGAGTTCGTCAGCACGGCGCCGGTAATCTTGTTGCCAGTCCCCTTCATGTCGACCGATCCGAGTACGATCAGGATGCCGGTGAATTCAAAGTTGCCGGCGATCGAGAAGTCGCCCTCTACGAGCAGAACACCCTGACCCCTGCGTCCGCCGCCGCCGGCGGTGACCTTGAAATCGCCGGTGACGTGAACGATGGGTGCGCGGTCAATGCAGGCCGTTACCGTGCCTGTCTTGGGCGAGCGCCACGGCTCACCCCAGTTGTCGAATGTCGTGGTGCAGTTGCCGTCACCATCCAGGACGGGCAGGATTCCCTGACTGGGCGGCCAGTTGCCGGTGTAGACGTGATCTGCCAGCGCCGCGAATTCCCAGAAGGCATCGGTGATCTTTGCGCTGGTTACCGAGGTGTCATTCTCCACCTTCGGGGGATCCCCCTCGAGGGTCGTCGCCGCGCCGTTGACCGTGTGGGTGTAACTGGTCCGGAGCCCGGCCACCGCCGTGGTCGGCGTGCACGCGGCCCAGTCGTCGGGGATGTTGTCATTGCCGTCGATCTCCGAGCTGCCGCCCTGGGTAACTGGCCCGTTGGCGGTCAGGGCGGCGTTGATCTCGATGTTTGGAATGACGAGCCGAACGACCCGCCCGACGCTGGTGCCCGCCAGGACACCGCCGCCAGCGTCGGTCCGCTCTCCGCGGGACTGGACCAGGAAGATCTGGTCCGAGACCTTGTACACGGAGGCCGTGTAGCGGATGTTGCCGCCCATGGTCTGGGTGGCGAGCGCCTGGGTGGTGCCGGCCGCCAGGGTGTTCACCGCACTGGGCCAGTTGGCCAGGGTCGCGTTGAGCCCTGCATCCGCCGCCTCGGCGGCCTGGGTGGACCATAGCGCGCTGTTGCCGCTGCGCTGCTCGAGGCGCGCCATGAAGAACACGCCCGTCACCAGGGTGGCGATGATCACCAGCGCGAAAATCGCGATGGCCAAGGCAATGCCGCGCTCGTCGTGGCGCAGCGAGGGGCGGGTGGGAGTCGGTGTCATGGATCGGATCCTCGAAAGTGAGCTACGGGGCATTGCGCAACCGGATATCGGTGACCAGGCTGTCGCTGGCGCGCTGCCAGGCCACGGTACCCGCGCCGGCGGCCACGATATTCTCCGTAATGCCGCGGAGCACCAGCCTGATGGTGCGAACCTGCAAGGGGAGGAGCGCCTCTACGCTGGTACCGGCGACTTGGGTCCAGTAGCTGAAGGTGACGCCACTGGGGGTCAGCGGTCCGAGCACGGGCTGCAGCGTGGTTTCGCCCCCGCTGATTGACCGTGCGCCGAGCCATGTTTCGCCGTCGCTGGTCATCTGGCCAATCTGCATCCGTTCGAACGTGCGCACCGGGCTGCCGAGGGTCATCATCGCCAGGGTGTCCGTCGGGATGCTGGCGGCGATGTCCAATCTGACCCCGGCGCCCCCGGCGGAACAGCTCTCGCTGGTGACGCCGGTAATGGCGCGCTCGATCCACCCGTCATCCGACGCCAGGTCGGGGTCATTCTCCACGAAGAGCATCACCCGGTCGCGGGTCGCCACCGGATCCCGGAAACCCACCCAGACGGCGCGCGGTACCCGGACGTAGCCAGCGTCGATATCGCAGACGAATCCCAGGCCCCGCATCCCCTTGTACTCGATGGCCGTGGCAGACATCGCGTAGATGTCGGCCAGGAGGGCGTTGGCGTTCAGTTCCCGCAGTTCCGAGGTCACCAGCCCGATTCCAGTGCGGATGTTCGACTGCATGATCGAGCGCTCCGCCTGGGTGCGCGAAAGCCGCTGGGTGCGGACCAGCAGTCCGTAGATTGCCGTGCTCACGATCCCGAAGATCACGATCGCGATGAGCAGCTCCACGAGGGTGAAGCCGCGGCGAGTCAGGCGACGCATCAGAGACACCCCAGGATGGCGCGGACGGTCTCAGTGCGCGTGCCGCGGGAAATCCGGTAGGTCACGGTCACCGCGACGGTGCGGCTGTCGCCGCTGCCCGACACCGTCCACGCCGTGGTCGTGCCGGTGGCGGGTCCGGTGGCACTGCCGTTGGCGAGCGCCGTGCACTTGGGGGTGGTCGAGTTGGCGACCTGCCGCAGTCGCTCCAATTGCTGCTGCGCCGCCAGTGATGCCACCAGCACTTCCACGATGGAGAAGCCGCGCTCATTGGAGGTCAATTCAGGATCCTCCCGAAAGCGGAGACTTGAAGCGTGTCCGCGAACTCGGCGCGCTGGACGGTCCATGTGAACGCCTGGCCGCCCAGGCCCTTGGGGTTGACGGCGATGGAGGTGGTCGCCCCGGAGACGGTCACGCCATGCTTGCCGTTCAGGTCCACGACAGCCCCGACCGTATCGATGGTGCTCCCACCGACGGCCACCAGCCTTGGGCTGGCCGTGATCAGAACCACGTTGCCGTTCCGTTGGAACAGCACCGACCGATTGTTCTGCAGGGCGGACAGCCGCGCGGTGGTGTACATGTTGGCCATGGCGTTCCGGGCGCTGATCACCTCGTTGCGCAGCATCGCGCGCCGGATCCTGGGGGTGGCAAGAGCCACCAGGATCCCGATGATCACCACCACGATCAGC
>JBHEPH010000023.1:14037-39414 GCA_046260395.1 Gemmatimonadales bacterium | reverse complement strand
CCGCCACCCCCGCCACCACCACCCATCTCCACTTGGACCTCGCGGTAGGCTGCCTCGGCGCGTTGCACCCGCTGCAGTGCCCGCTGTTCCGGTGGCAGGGCATCGTTGGCGCGGCCCAGACCGAGTGCCTCCTCGGCGGCCTGCATGTCGAGGGCGGCGGTGTCCAGCTCGGCCTTGATCATGTTGAAGGTGGTGTCCACGCTGGCCACGTTGCGCTCGGCGATCCGCTGGGCCAGGGTCTGAACCTCCTCCTTCAGGCGCCCCTGCATGATGGCCAGGGTGGTCAGGTTCTCGCGGCGTTCGCGCTCGCTGGTGCGGGCGCTGTCGCGCACCCAGTTGAAGGTGCCGGCCACGACCTCGCGCTGACGGGCGGAGAGCCCGTCCATCGAGGCACCGCCGCCGCCCCCTCCGCCGCCGCCACCCTGCTCCGCCTGGCGGTAGTCGCGCCCGAACGGACGGATCTCCAGGAAGTAGATGTCGCTTGACGCGGTGTTGCCGCCACCGTCGGTGGCCACCGCGTGGTAGGAGACGAGGTCCCCCGGCTGCAGCGACAGTTCCTCCAGGAAGAGGGTGTGCGCGGCGCGGAGGTCCACGGTAGCGCGGCGGACATTCTCCGCCATCGTCAGCCGCTGTTCCTCACCGCCGTTGACGGTGTAGCGCAGCTCCAGCTTCGCGACACCGTAGTCATCGTCAGCGCGGACCGAGATCGTGACCTCTTCCAACAGGTTCGGCTTGGTGTCGCGACCCGGATCGTCAATGCGCACGACCGGGGGCAGGTCCTCCAGCGCCTCCACGGTGTAATTGACGGTACCCGGCACCATTGCGCCGTCCGGGGCCACGAGGTCCACCCGGTAGTAGCCGTCACGCTGCAGGCGGAAGGAGGCGGTGACCCGACCGTCTTCCATCACTTCCAAGGGCGTGGTCGTACCATCATCGAAGCGGAGCTGCCCACCGGTCACCGGCATCGTGACCATGGCACGCACGATGACGTTGGTGCCCACGACGGCCGCCACGTCGCCGCCATCTTCGATGATTTCCGCCGGCAGCCCGGTGTAATTCGGGAACTGCAGCTCCAGCCCCACCTGCTGCACGGCAGGAAGGTTGGTGACGGTGATCTTGAAGGTAGGCGAGGTGACCCCCTCGGATTCCACGAAGTAGCTGGAGGGCTCCACCAGGTCGAACACCCGCACGGTGAACGCGGTCTCGGTGGAATCGCGCAGCATCGGGACACGGATCCAGTCGGCATCGGTACTGTCAGGCCGCATGACCAGCTCAGCATGCGCCGAGTTGAAACCGAGCAGCTCCGCGCGGATGTCGAGGGAGGCGCCGCGGGGGATACTGATATTGCCGGGGCTCACGGAAACGGCCAGCACCGGCGCCGCCTCGGCTTCGGACCACGGCACGAACAGCACCCGGGCCACATCCTTCACGGCCGACGGACCGAAGGCGATCAAGAGCGCGCCCACGGCGGCGGCTCCGGCCAGGCCCGCCGTGGCGCGCCGGGCCCGCGGACGTTCGAGGAGGGCGCCACGCTCGAGTCGGTCCAGCGCTTCGGTGGCCTGCCGGATGACCCGCGCGGCCAGTGCGGGTGAGGATCGCTCTGCCGCGGGTGATTCGAGCGCGTCCACGGCGGACAATAGGGTCTGACGGAGCTCAGGTGCCTGTTCCTCGACATACAGTGCCAAGCGAGCGCTGTTCACCTGACGGATGGCGGGGAGGAACAGGAACCGCACCGCGGCGGCGCCGATCAGCAGGTAGCCCACCACGCGTACCACGGTCGCGGTGGTCGAGCCCGGGCCGAGCAGCGCACTGATCAGGGCGCCGACAAGAATCGCACCGACGACGGTAATGGCCACGATGGCGGCACCCTCAAGCATCACCCGTCGCTTCCAGTGACGCCGGAGGGTGGTCACCGCCTGGCGCAGCGCCTCGTCGCGCTCCGCGTGTTCCTGTTCGATCGGCGTCATGTCGTGCTCCTCTCCGCCGGGGTTGCCGCGAGCCGGCTGGCGGCTCCACGCCACCCCCGGCTGGCCAGCAGTGTTTCCAGTATCAGCAGGGCCGCCACCACCAGCAACAGTGTGCGCCACAGGCGCTGGCGGCCTTCCACTTCGGTCATCGTGGGCGGGGGGCCAAAGCCGGCCGCGGTGGCTTCCTGTCCCACGCCTAGCAGTAGTTCGCGCGGATCCATCGGGGTCAGGTCGGACTCCTGCGGCGGCGGGTTCACCATCACCTGCAGCAGGGGTTCCCCGGCCACCCGACCGGAGTACGCCCGGTAGAGCCCCGTCTCCACCAGGGTCAGCGCCGCGGCGCCCTCCGCCGAGCCGGGCCGGATCAACTCCCCGGAGGGCGCTTCGATTACCGGTTCCTGCACGGTGGCCGGAATACCCCAGGCCTCGCCGGTGCTGCGCCAGAGTGGCGCCGGGGCATGGCCGGACGCGTGCAGAGCCAAGCGCCTCAGGAATGGAAGGTAGGCCGACTGGAGGGGAAAGTCGCCTGCCCGGGTATCCAGTGGCGCGGCCACCAGAATGACGCGCCCTTCCCCCTCGCGGCGCTCGATTACGGCCGGCAGGCCATCGTCAAACCGGGCCAGGACCTCCGCGCCCTCCGCCGGTTCCACCCGTGGGTATCGGAGGAAGCGCACGGCCCCCAGCGCACCGGCCGACGCGGCGCGAAACGGCGCAAACACCGGATGATCGGTGGCCACGTCGCCGAAGACTCCGCCGCGATCCGCGAGCCGGTCCACCGGACCCCGCAGGGCACCGGGCAGGAACTCATCCTCGAGGGGCCGAGCACTCAGCCGCGCGCCAGCAGCCACGATCAGGCCGCCGCCTCCCCGCACCCATTCCGCCAGCGCCTCACCGGCGGGCGGGGGGGGTACCCGCACATCATACAGGACCACCAGCGACGCGCCCTCGAGAATGCCACTCGCCAGCATTCCGGCCAGGCGGCGTTCCACCCGAAACGCCGGTTCACGGCCAATGCCCAGCGCCCGCTCCAGGAACAGCGTTTCATCGGCGGCGGCGTCACCCGGTGAGACGAGCAGGATGCGCTCGGCTTCCTCGGCCGGAACGAGCGCGTGAAAGACATCATCGGCGGGGAGCTGATCGGGTTCGGCGGTGACCGTGACCCGGCCGGGGCCGGAGGGGATGTCCACGGCCTCGAACGACACCGGGATGGCGCCGTCGGCGGCCACGTTCAATGTGCGCGAGGCGGCGGGTCGGTTGTTGACGGTGAGGTCGAGCCGCAGCATTCGCGGCGCGTCGAGGCCGCGGGTGGTAACGCGTGCGGCCACGACCATCCGGCCGCGACCCTCGCCGGGAATGCGTTGGACATCCACCCCGGTGATGGCCGTGTTGCCACGATCTTCCGGGGCCACGGAGACGGCGCGCACCACGATCCCTTCCGGCAGCGCCAGCCCCGCCAGCCCTGACACCCCACTGCGCTGGAGATCGGTGACGACCAGGATCTCGCCGCGCGGCGCCTGGTCGGCGATGAGGAGCTGGCGGCCGGCGCGCAGGGCCGCCGCGTAGCGGGTGCCACGGGCCGACGGCTGCGCCGTCTCCAGTACCGCGAGCGCGGCGGCATGGTCGCCGCTCAGCGGCTGCTGAATGGTGGCCTCCTCGTCAAAAAAGACCACCGCCACACGGTCATCACCACCGAGCTGACCAATGACCGCGCGGGCGCTGTCGAGCGCGGCGGACCAGACGGCGCTGTGGCCCATGCTGAGCGATTGATCCAGCGCCAGCACCACCGTGCGCACTTCCATCGCCGCGGCGGCCGCGGCGGCGCGGTCCACCACCGGCCGTGAGAATGCCATCACCACCAGGATTACCGCCAGGGCGCGCAGCAGCAGCAGCGGCCAGTCGGTAATCCGCCGCCGGTGCGCCGTGCGAATCGGGATCCGCGCCAGGAACATCAGCGACGGGAACCGGAACGGCTGTTCCTTGTCGCGGTGGCGAAGGTGCATCACCACCGGGATTGCCAGCGCCGCGAGGCCGGCCAGGAAGGCGGGAACCAGGAAGCTCAGCGGCATCAGCGGGCCTGGGTGCCCATCAGGCGGAAGTCGAGGTAGCGCCGCAGCGCCACGTCCAGCGGCTGGTCGGTGTCAATCGGGACGTACTCCAGGTTGCCCTGTGCCATCCCCTTCTTGAGCTCGGCGCGATGGGACTCCACCAGCTGCTGGTACTTCTCGCGCAGCTCCTCGGGCCGCAGCGGCAGCCTGGCGCCGGTTTCCGCATCCTCGAATGTGGCCGGCATGTCGTACGGCAGGTCCCGCTCGGCGGCATCGCGCAGGTGGAAGACGACCACGTCCTGGCCGCGCGCGCGCAGGTTGCCCAGCGACTTCCGCAATGTGACGGGATCCTCGTAGCAGTCCGAGACGAGCACCACGATCCCGGCCCGGGTGCGCATGCGGGTAACCCGCTCCAGCGTCTCGGGCAGCCGTCCCTCCCCGGCAGCCTTGGCGCGGCCAAGGGTGTGCAGCAACAGTTGGAGGTGCCGCGTTGAGGGCGGGACGATGTCCACCAATTCCTGTGACAGCGTCACCAGCCCGACGCGGTCACCCTGGCGCTGGCTGAGCCAGGCCAGGCAGGCCACCAGGATGCGGCCGTAGTCGAACTTGGTCAGCGGCCCGCTGCCGAAGTCCATCGAAGCCGAGGCATCGAGCGCGAAGATCGCGTCGGTGTTGGTATCGGCCTCGTAGGTCTTCATGTAGAAGCGGTCAGTTCGGCCGAACACCCGCCAGTCAATCCGGCGCAGGTCGTCACCGGGCTGGTAGGGCCGGTGCTCGGCGAAATCGAGGGAGAGCCCCATCCGCCGAGAGCGGTGCATGCCATGGAGGAACCCGTCCACCACCGTGCGGGCCAGCAGGGCAAGGTCGCCGATGCCGGCCAGCATTTTCGGGTCGAGGAAGTGGACGGGCGCGGTCATTGGTGCCTCAGAGCCCCGACTTCGGCAGGGGAATCGCGTCGAGGAGCTGGTCCACGAGACTGTCCGTGGTAATCCGCTCCGACTGTGCCTGGAAGTTCCGCAGTATGCGGTGACGGAAGACCGGCCGTGCCAGTGCGCGGATGTCGTCGAAGGTGACGTGACTGCGCCCCTGCAGCAGCGCGCGCGCCTTGCCGCCGAGCACCAGCGCCTGCGCGGCGCGGACGGAGGCGCCGTAGGCGGTCCACTGATTGACGAACGCAGGCGATCCATCACCGGGACGCGACTGCCGCACCAGCTTCACGGCGTAGCGCACGACCACATCGGACACCGGCACCCGGCGCACTACCTGCTGGAAGGCCAGGATCTCCTCGCGACTTACCACGGGATTGATCTCGTCCGGCGCCACCGACGTGGTGGCGCGCACCACGGCAACCTCGTCCTCCTCGGGGAGGTAGTCCAGCACCACTTCGAACATGAAGCGGTCGAGCTGGGCTTCCGGGAGCGGGTAGGTGCCCTCCAGCTCGATGGGGTTCTGCGTGGCGAACACGAAGAACGGCGGGTCGAGCGGATAGGTCTTGCCTTGCACCGTCACCCGGCGCTCCTGCATCGCCTCGAGCAGCGCGGCCTGGGTCTTGGGCGGGGTCCGATTGATCTCGTCGGCCAGGACCACGTGGGCAAAGATCGGCCCGGGCATGAAGATCAGGCGCCGCCGACCCGTCTCGGGATCCTCCTGGATCATGTCGGTGCCGGTCACATCGGAGGGCATCAGGTCCGGCGTGAACTGGATCCGGCTGAACGTCAGGTCCAGCGCCCGCGCCAGCGAATGGATCAGCAGGGTCTTGGCCAGCCCCGGCACGCCCACCAGCAGGCAGTTGCCACCGGCAAACAGGGCGATCAGCGCCTGCTCGACCACGGCATCCTGGCCCACGATCACCTTGCGGAGTTCGCTGGCAATGCGGCCACCGGCCTGGTGCAGGCGCTCGGCGAGCGCGGCGTCGTCCAGCTGGTCCAGCGCGGTCGGGGAAGAAGTGGCAGTCACGCGGTTCCTTTCAGTCAGCGGGTCAGCGCGTAGATCATGTAATTGACGCCCAGCTTGAACGATTCGTTCGACAGGTCGATCGGGAAGAACCCGATATCCGAGAACTCCCAGTACTCGGCGATGTCCGCCATATAGTTGATGGCCACCAGGAGGCGCCCGTTCGGGTCGTTGTCCTGGAAGACGCCCCAGAACTCCGAAGGATTGTAGGAGTAGGGATGGAGATACCCCGAAAAGTCGGTGATATGATAGAACGAATCAAAGACCGGGTGCTCCGGCGGTACACGAAGGAGCCGGGCCTCGGGCACCACCCGGCGCATCTGGGCTTCCATGTTGACCCAGTCGCGGCCGTCGAAATCGTCCAGGATCAGGAAGCCGCCCTTCAGCAGGTAGTTCCGAAGCCCCTGCACCTCCTCGTCGCTCGGCCGCCAGTACCCGGGCTCCGCCAGGTAGCTCACCGGAAACTTGAACAACTCCGGGTCGTCGAGTGTCAGCACCACACTGCCGTCCAGACGGGTGCGGATGTTGCTCACCTCACCCAGGATCTTGGTGAAGTTGAACTCCGCGCGTGGATAGTCGTGCGCCCACTCCGGATTCCGGCGGCGGAAGCCGAATTCCGAGGCCGCGTTGTACCGGATCCGGGCGAAGGTGAAGCGGCCGTCGTAGGCCACGTTCGGCAGCGGCTCCATCATGCCGCCATCGTTGCGCCCGCCGCGGCCCTCCTGCCCGTTAAGCAGCAGCGGTACCGCACCCAACAGCGCCAGCATCGCCGCACCATGGTACCAGCGCATCAGGAGCCCCCTCCCCCGGTGCCGCGCCGCAGCTCCAGCAGCAGCACCTGAGCCTTCTCAAACCCCGGCGCCTGCTCCAGGATCCCCAGCACCTCGCGACGGGCCTCCGCCACCTGCCCGGCGCGGAACAGTGCCCGCGCCAGCTGGTAGCGTGCCTCCAGCCGGTCGGCCGGGCGCAGTTGCATGACCGCCCGGCGCTGCTGCACCGCGCGAGAATGGTTGCCAAGGTCCGTACTCACCTCCGCCAGCTGCAGATGCACCGCCTGGTCGTACGGGGTAATCCAGATGCTTCTCTCGAGGGCCGCGGCGGCGCCTGCCAGATCGCCACCCGCCTGCCGGAGTTCCGCCTCCAGGGTGTTGGCCGCCAGCGCCGTCTCGTCATGTATAGTGATGCGCGAGAGCTCCGCGAGAGCTGCCCGGGTGTCGCCGCGCTGCTGGTGCAGCCGGGCCAGGTCCCACCGGGGGCCGCCCTGCCCCGCAAACTCGGGGAACAGATCCCGCGCCCGCTCCAGCTCGCGGCGGGCATCGTCCACCCGGCCCGCAGCCAAAAGCTGCCGGCCGCTGACCAGCGCCGAGAAAAAGCCGCCGGATACCGGCGCCTCGCCATCCCATGAGTCCATGCCCGCGAGGGCCACCCGGAACTTCTCGCGCATCCACGATTCAAAGCTGGCATCGAATGCCTCGGGAGTAACACCAAGCACCCGCTGGAACGCGGCCTCGGTGTCCAATCCATCGCCATAGGCCACCAGGAGCTCGCGGAGCGCGGCCTCGCCGTGCTCCTGTTCAATCAGCTCGCACACCAGCGAGGCCTGATAGTAGCTGAACCCGATCTCGGCGGGATGCCGCGGCCGCACGAACCCCTCATTGATCCGGCTGACCGGCAGGATCCGGCCCGCCTTGAAGGTCGCCAGGAACTCCGGGGAAACGTCTGCCCCCCACCCCAGCCGCGCCCGGCGCTCCTCCAGCACCGACAGCCCCTCGGAGTACCAGCGTGGCACGCGGTGATTCGACAGCCCGAGCGTGAAGGTGTGCGCCAGCTCATGCCAGGCCGTCGAACCCCAGTTGAAATCCCCGGGACTCCGCGCCGAGGGCGCATCCATGGCCAGCACGGTGCCGAAGCTGACGCCCAGCGCGCCGAGCCCCGCCAGGCCCACCGTACGCACCGAGAAGTCGGCGTGGTGGCGGTAGAGCTCCATCCGCACCGGCGTCGGCGGGCGATAGTTGTAGCGGCGCGCCAGCGAATCGTAGGCCTCCTCCATCAAGGGCCCCAGGTAGAGCGCCAGGAGTTCCGCCTCCTCCGCAGGCGCCACGAATTCAAACCGTGCGGTGCGAATGGTGGTGAAGCCGCTGAGGTTATCGAGCAGGTCGAGAGTGTTCTTGTGCCAGATGTGGAACGGGTCGAGAGCAAACGCCCGCTCCAGAGAGGCCCGCCCAGCCTCGATGGCGCCAACGCGGAGCTGGTTGGTGCCGAGCACCCCATGCGCGCGTGCCGAGAGTGAATCGTGGCGTACCGCCTCGCTGCCCATCGTGACGGCCTGGGCGTAGCGACGATGCCGGGCGGCCGCGTCAGCCAGTTCGGAGTAGAAGTCGGCGGGGCGTGGGTGAATGCGCCGGGCTTCGGTGCGTGCGCGCTGCCACGCGGTCGAATCCCCAGCCAGCCACGCCACCGAACCGAGCACCGCCCAGGCCTGCAGCGCGGTCGAGTCCACTGCCAGGGCTCGGCCAGCGGCAGCCGACGCCGAGTCGTAGGCTTCCGCCTCCAGGTGGAGGCGCGCCATGACCAGGTGCCCTTCCACCAGTGACGGATTGCCGCGCAGGCTGCGCCGCGCCGAGTCCAGCGCGGCCCCGCTGCCCTCGAACGCCATCACCCGAGCCAGGCCGAGCAGTGCGCGCGAGTGATCGGGCACGATCGCGAGGACTTCCTGGTAGGACTGCCGGGCATCTGGGGCGTTGTACCGGTCCAGCAGCAGGTCGGCGGCGCGGAGGCGCGCCTCCACATTGGCGGCGTCCAGCGCGGCGGCGGCCTCGAAGGCGCCGAGCGCCGCCCGGGTGGCCGCGGCCGACTCGGTGCCGAGCACCACGTACGCACGTCCCGCGGCCACCTTGTCGCTGGCATCCCACCGGGCGCCGACCAATGCATACTCATCTGCCAACAGCGCGGCGCGGCGCAGCGCCTGGCTCCTGTCACCACGGCGCAACGCCAGTTCGGCCAGGGAAGCCACCGCACGCCGGAAGCCTGGCTGCTGCGCCGCCACTGCTGCCGTGAACAGCGATTCCGCCTCGGCCAGGCGGCCACGCATCACCAGAATCTCGCCGAGGGTCACAGTCAGGGAATCACCGGCGCCGCGGGCCAGGCGCTCAGCGTCGCCCAGCCGCCCAGACTCCACCAGCGCTGCCACACGCTGTGCCGGCGTGCCGACGTCCTGCTGGGCCGCGCCGGCACAGGCCAGCGCGAGCCCCAGCAGCATCACCACCCGGGCGCGCCTCACGGCCGCCGCCCCGCTTCAATGGCACGAATCGCTTGGGTCTTCTCGGCAATCAGCAGCAGGAGCCGCTCCAGTTCGTTTTCGTAAGCTGTGTCGGTCATGCTGGCGCGGCGGGTGCGCAATGCCGCCACCTGGGCTTCCAGCTCCCGGCGCTCGGCAGCCAGGGCCACCACGCGCGGGTCAGTGCTGGCCGGCGCGCCACCGAACGCCACCTGCCGCGCCAGGCCGCCCGCCGCGCCCTCGGTGGCGGCGGGATCCTCGGCACCGCGGCCGTCACCGACGTCATCGAGCTGGGCGCGCTCCGTCAGCATCCGATTGGTGGACTCATACGCTTGGCGCACGGCGTTGCGGGCATAGCTGTACGCCTCGAGCACCGTAATCCTGCCGTCCTTGTCTGCATCCGCCTCGGCGGTGGAGAGCCCGCGTGCAAAGTGGGTGTGGAACACCGACTCGTTGCGCTCGGTGGAGCTCCGTGTGGCTGTGATGATGATCCGGTTGCGACCGGAGAGGACTGGCAGGAAATCGCCGCTGGCGCTCGAGGCATTCACGAACACCACGGTCGCCTCGGCGAGCGGCAGCAGCCAGGCGGAATAGTCGCGCGCCGTGGGGTCGGGGCCCGGCAGGTTCACCCGCGATTCAGGGCCTTGCCCGCTGCCGTGCCCGATCAGCACCACCAGCACCACCTCGCCGGGGCGGATGCGGCGGGCCAGCGCCACAAACTCCGCGCCCACCGCCTGGGTGGTGGCGCGTGCCTTGATCCGGCGGCGGTCGCGCGCGGTGTCTTCCCCCAGCCAGACACGGTTCGAGTCGGGCACGCCCCACTGGCCGGCCGCATCGTAGATCTGCACAGCCGCGTCATGGAACGACTGCGAGTACGCCGCCTGCCCTCCCAGCCCGGTTATCAGCAGGACATGCGCCGGGGCATTCTGGGCGGCGACCGGCGCCGCGCACAGCGCAACGAGGCCAAGAAGGGCGATCCGATTCATGCCAGCCCCTTCCGGCGCCGTAGCGCCCATTCGCCGCCCAGCAGGGTCACCAAGAGAATGAACACGATGGGCATGTCCCAGAGATCGCGCGCCTCGCGCACGGTGATGCCGCTCTCGGTGTAGATCACGTCGTCGGCCAGCCGCGCCGCGTCGCTCAGCGGGTAGTACCGGCCCCCGGTCTGTTCCGCGATGCGGCGCAGCAGTGGAGTCCGGAGCTCGGCGCGCTCCACATCGGCGCCCTGCGTGTCGGCCAGCAGCGCGGCATCCGGCGAGCGGGTGCTGTCGGCGCCGCGAACCGCCAGGGCCGCGAGCTGATACATCCCCGGTTCGGTGGCCACGAACTGCCCCTGGTAATTGCCATCCTCACGCAGCGTCCACTCCAGCGGCACCTCGAACATCTGCCCGGACGGCGGGAAGACCCGCGCCACGACCACCGCGTCATTCACATCCAGGAACGTCTCGTCCACCACCCGGGCTTGCACCGTCACTGGTTCTCCCGGCCCGATCCGATCCGGCACCGCGGTCAGCTCCACGCGGTCGGGCACCTCGTCCAGAAGCCAGCGCAGCAGCTGCTGCCAGAAGGCATGGTGGGTCTGGTCTTCCACCGGAATCGAAACATCCATCTTCCAGTGCCAGGAATCCTGCACCCCGAAGACCGCCGCCAAACCGCGGCCAAAGCGTTGAAAGGCCAGTACCGGGCGTTCGCCGGCGGCACCGGAGAGGTCGCGCCCCGCCAGCAGCATCGTGGCGCCGGGGCGAAGTTCGCCGAGCTGGTTGACGGCGGTGAGCATCGGGAGGGAATCCCACCGGGCGGCACTCGCCTCGGGCGCGGCGTTTAGCTGGGTCACCGCGTGCGAGCGCCCGGCCGAAGTCAGGCGCACCTGCAGCGCCACCACCTGGCTGTCGGCCAGGCGCTGGGCGCTGGAGAGCAGGCTCACCGGCAGCACTTCCGACACCGGCGTCCCCGCAAACCCGCCCTCACCCAGGGCATCGCGACCGCCGAGGGCCAGCAAGCCGCCGCCGCGCCGGGAAACGAAGTCGGCGATCATCCGGAGCTGGTCGCCGGTGAAGTAGGAGGCTTCGATGCTGCCGAGCACGAGGGCACGGTACTGAAACAGTTCCTCGCGGGTGGTCGGGAAGCCGGCCACCAGCTCGAGTGAATCGTCCACACCGAGCCGGAGATACTTGCCGGGAGCCGAGCGGAGCAGCGCCACGAGCTGCAGCGCGCTGTCGGCGCTGGCGGCGCGGCGGGTAAAGGCAAACTCCGGCCGCGGCTCGCCTTCCAGAAAGAGGATTTTCTCGGGGCCGCGCCGCACCCGGAGCACGCCCTGCGCCTCGTTGTTCTCGGTGACGACCTCATTGCGCAGGATTGAGGCCTTCACGGTGATGCGGTGCGAACCCACCCCCAGCGCCGGAATCCGTACCGGAACCTGCACGGCCTCGGCGCGAGCGGGGAGGCTCACTTCCTCGGTGGCCACGAGCCGCCCGTCGGCCTCGACGGTGAGGGTGGTCGTCTCGCCCCCCACCCCGCGAATCCTGAGGGAGACTTCCGCCAGCGTCGTGGCGCCAACCAGCGCCGTGGCGGGCAGCGCCAGGCGTTCGATGGCCAGGTCCCGCGCAAAGCGCTCGCGGCCCACGCCCACGGTGTACACCGGAATCCGCCGGGCCTGGAGGCCAAGCAGCGGGGTGGCGAGATCGGCGGTGCTGTTGTCGGCGCCGTCGGTGACCATCACGATTCCGGCCACCGGCATATCCGCCAGTTCCTGGCGGGCTCCCTCCAGCGCCGCGGCCAGGTTGGTGCGAGTGCCCTGTGCCTGCAGTGAGGCGGTGCCGGCCAGCGGTGCGGCATCGGCTGCAAAGCGGAAGTACCTCAGCACGAAACGCTCCGAGAGTTGTTCGGCCAGGTCGGTGGAGTCGCCCAGCACGCGGCGCATGGCATCCAGGCGCCGCTCGCTGTCGAGATCGGCGAGCTGCATGCTGCGTGAATCGTCCAGCAGGATGGCCAGGACGTTGCGTTGGGGCACGGAGCTCGAGAGTACCAGCGACGGGCGGAGCAGGCAGGCGGCCAGGAGGAGAAAGATCAGCCCGCGGAGGGCACCGAGCGGGAGGCGGCCGGTGCCGCCGCCGGGCCTGAGGTGGCGAGTAGCGAACACCACCACCACGAGAGCCGCTACCAGCCCGAGCGCCAGGATCGCTGGCGGCACGACGGGGGACACGACGACATCCCCGCGTTGGAAGACCCGCAGCGGGTACTTGAAGAGGAAAGTGAAGACGGACTCGAGAACCGATGCCACGAAAGACCCCGGCGGGGAGCGCAGGCGCCCCGAATGCGGTTGGCGGTTGCGGACTGTCGGGCGGGGGGAGACCGGCCCCCGACCCCCTTCCCAACTTACGCGGGAACGGGGGGGAATGCTGTATATATAGACGGGCAAGCGGGCAGGCGGACGGGCGGACAGGCGGACAGGGCTGTCGGGACGAACAGCACCGTCGGGTCACCCGTAGGGGCGAGGCCTGCCTCGCCCGCATTGGGTCAACCACGTAACACTGGAGCATCAGGAATGCGCCAAATCCTTGCACTCTTGCTCCTCGGCGGCCTTGTCGTGGCCGCCGCGGACACCGCCTCGGCCCAACCTCGCCGGCAGGGGCTGGAAATCGGCACCCAGTTCGGGCGGGGCATTGCTGAGCTGACGGTGGGTGGGGCCCGGTTGGACGAGAGCAAGGGGGGCATCTTCTTCGGGTTCATGGCGACTCGCCATGTCTTCGGGCCGTTGGCACTCCAGGGCGAGCTGAACCTGGCCGTCAAGGGCGGGCGTTCGACCGGAGAGGTGGCAGGCGAGCCGATCCTCTTCGACCTGGACCTGACCTACATGGAGGTGCCGGTCTTTGCGGTGCTCCACTCGCCGAGGATTGCGGAGGTGGTGGGTTTCCGGGCGTTTGCGGGAGGGAGCCTGGAGCCGCTGGTGGGGTGCGAGGTGGAGGTGGTGGACAGCCCCGGCGGCGCGCGACCCGACTGCCGAGACCTGATCACCAGTCTGGACCTGGGGCTGACTGCTGGGGTGGGGCTGGATGTTTTCCTGGAGGGGCTGACGATCCGTCTCGACCTGCGGCGCACCGACGGGCAGCGGCAGGTGAATCGTGAGGGAAACACTCCGGTGCGCAACCGGACAACGGTGCTGTCGGTGGGGTTGATGTTGTTCTGAGGGTTGGTTGGCGGATTGACGCATCTGCGGAGACAAGGGACAGGTGACGAGGCACGATGAGTCAAGTCTTCAAGTCGCTCCAGTGACCACGCTTGGCAGAATCGTCATTATGTTGGCGACGTGGTGGCGGCTGAAGCCGCAAGCGCCACGCACCGACCTCACGATGAGAACGCAGCAGCGGCGCCCAATTGGACGCCGCTGCAGTCAATCCACCCCGGGTGGCTTCGGGATGGGAAGTGTCGCAACTTTACTGCTTGACCAGTGCTTCGAGTACGATGGCAAGATCAGGTCGCAAGGGGATGCTCGCGGCAATATCTCCTTGACAGTTGTACAAGTGTAGCGATCCGCGAGGCGCGTGGAACTTCAGGGCGTTGGGGAACCGACCCAGTGCATCGGCAATCGCTAGCATGTCTTGCCCTGTGGCAAGTGCCAAGAGCAGATTTTCGTCGTCCCACTCCTCACCGCCGCATTCGTAATCAAAGCAGTGAAATTCCATGCAGTCGTCAGGAACACATTGCCCAAAATGCTCATTACCCGGGAACACCATGAGCCTCCCTGTGCTGACGAGTTCGTGCGGTCCTCCCGGCTGTGAGCCACAAAGGGCGCAGCCGATGCACCCCGCTCTCAGGGACAAAGGCGATTCGACACTGAGGGCGGTTAGCGCATGGTCATAGCTGGTGCCCGTGGCACCAGACATGGCAAACTCTGAGGCAGGGAGAAGGCAAACAGCGACGACAGGCAAACCAAGGGAGAACGGGAAAAGCCGCATGTTTTACCTCCTGGTAGGGGTGACCAACCTGAACTGCCAGATATCCAGAAACGGTTCCCCCCGGGCGTCTTCCCGATAGTGGACGGCGTAGCCGCCAGGCAGGAGGTTCTTGACCAAGGCATCATACCGCTGCGTCACGAGCAGCTGTCCAGTTGTGGTATTGATGACCTCGAGAATCGTGTCGTATTCACGGTCAAGATCAATCGGCGCGATACGTTCCCCCGATGGGATCGATCCCGGCCGGGGCGGCCGCCAGTTGGCATCCGGAACATGGAGCAGGATCCACAGGTGCTCCACGCCGTCATGCCAAGCGTTGGTCACCCACGGCGTCGGTGCCCGCTCGCGTCCAGGTGACTGCACCGCAACCTGGGCGGGGAACCAGGCAGCGCGCCGATGCAGTTCGACCATCTTCCCACTGGTGGACCAAAGGGTTGGCTCGTAGCGGAGCCTTGGAATCGCCCAGACGCGACCGCTCCCATCCGAGGCGATCGCCCGGTTCACGATGTGCAAGTTGTCATTGCGATACACCGGTACGTCCACGCCGAAGGACTCACGGACCACCCCGCGTGCATCGATTCGGTGCAGGGGATATCCCACGGTACTCGGCCTAGGAAAGTCCGCATTCAGTACCAGTGAGCCATCTGGCAGTTCGGCGGCGCCAAACACCTGGCCTGGAAGTGGTGCAGAGCGGACATACTGGTAGGATGGGGAGAAGACGTTGTATCGTCGCAGGCCATTGTCGAATAGGTGAATGGTGTCACCGCGCGTTACGACAAAGGCGTGCACACCCCTCTGCTCGCCAGGACCCTCACCAAGTCGGCCAAAGCGATGGTGAAGGGCACCCTGGTGATCGTAGACTGAGACGTATCCGGGTGACCTGTCCATGGTCCCCAGCAACCAGCGTCCGCGACTCTCCCGGGCTACGATTGTGTACGGTCCAATGAGCGGCTCGTCATGGCCCGACAGCGTCAACACAACCTGTCGCTCGATGCGACACCCGGTGCACGGGTCGGAAGAGACCTTCTGGATCTGCTGCGCAATCAGTTCGGGCGATCCCTCAGAGAGGCCGCTCCCTGCGATCAGTAGCAGGTGCCAAACAACCGTGGCAAAACACCCTTTCACACCAACTCTACGTTGCCACATCTCCAATCCCATCCACCGAGACCTGGTCTGTCGCATTTCACCCTCGATGAGTGCTGGGCCACCGACCTCGGGAAGGTGGGTAGGGTCCGAGTGTTGGTCGAGCATGGTCCCGATCCTGGTTCGCTTTTGCTCCCGCCCACACCAGATTACCCAACTGCCCGGCTCCCCCCTCCGGGGCAACCTGAGATCTCCAGCGGCAAAGCTCGTGACCAATCTTCAACCAGACGGGAATCCCCGCCAGATACAAATTTCTGCCTCCCCCCCGCGGCTGGTCCAATTTGTCCAAATTCTTAACTCCCCTTACGCGGCGGCTGGGTTTCCGGCCGCTGGCTTCCGCTGCCACCGCTTCCGCCCCCTGCCGCGAGGCCGCCAACCGGCACTTGAACGCCGAATCCGTCCCGAGACTGTCAACGTTGACAGTCGTTGCCTGATTTTCCACCGGGAAACCCGCATTGCTGCATGGCCGAACGACTGTCAATGTTGACAGCTTGCGGAGGCCGAGCGTAAACCATACTGTAGACAACCACTCAGCGCGGCGGGACCGTTGCGCGCGTGGCCGTCTCGCGAGGGGGCAGCGGCGCACGTGGGCGGATGGTGATGCCGGTGTCTCGGGCACGCGAATCTGAAACGCCCTCGGAGAAGCCCATCCATGACCCTCCTGCTCGCCGATGACCAGCCCACCGCACTCCGCGGCTTGCAGGCGGCCCTGGCACACCCCGTCCAGCCCGTCGCGATGGCTCATGCTGTTGAGGCGACGCTGAGTGGCGCGGTAGCCCGACATGCCCCTTCCCCACCTCCCGGGGCGCTCCCCAACATCCAAACCGTGAAAATCCTTCGCCTCGAATGGACCGGATCGTCCGCAAACCCGCATGGCTGCGTGATTCAGCAAGCGAAGATTTTTACTGGTTGACACTCCCCCGCCCAAGCGTGAGCTTGGTGGCAACCGGTCGGAAAGGCGCAATGACGCCAGTGCACCGACCTCACGAGGAGGCCCGACGATGCCTGGGAGCTCCCACATCCTGCTCGCCGATGACCAGCCCACCGCCCTCCGCGGTCTGCAGGAGACCCTGACAGATCTCGACCATCCCGTCGTGCTGGCTCACTCCGTTGAGGAAGCGCTGCGAGCGGCGACCACCCTGCCGCCTTGGCTTCTGATTACGGGGTTCTTCACCGGAAACGACGGCCGGGTGGGAATGGAACTACTGACCAAGCTCACCACGCTTCCGGCACCGCGGCCAACCCTCGTACGCGCCCCCGGCAACGACCCCCACCTCCGGGTGGGCCTGCCTCGACTGGGGGTGTCAGGCCTGGTGGACACCTCGGCGCCTGAGCCGGTCCTGTGTGCCGCGGTCGAAACCGTGCTGAATGGCGGCACGCACTTTGACCCGATCCTGCCCGGGACCCCGCTCCTAACGGAACGCCAGCTGGCCGTGCTGCAGCTCCTGGCCCGCGGACTGCCGCAGAAGCAAGCGGCCGCCGCGCTCGGTATCGGCGAGGTGACCCTGCACCACCATCTATCCAAGGTGAGGGGTCGGTTCGGTGTGCCCAACACCCCGGCTCTGGTGGCGATGCTCGCGGCCCGGCGGATCCTGCACTTGCCCGCTTGGACGCTATCGGAGGCAAATGGAGGAAACGGCGGGCGGACGGGCGGACGGGCGGACCGAGGAATGGATGATGATGCGTTCTAAGTCAAGCCGCCGAGTCGCTTCAGCGACTACTCCTGGCCGATCACTCTCTGCGCTCGGGATATGGCCGCGGCGCCTGTCCCGGGTAACGCGAGTGATCAGCCGTGAATCCGCCGGAACCTGATCAAGAATCTAGACCTTGGGCTGACCGCCGGGGTGGGGTTGGATGTCTTCCTGGAGGGGCTGACGATCCGGCTGGACCTGCGGCGCACCGACGGTCAATCGTGAGGGGGACACTCCGGTGCGCAACCGGACAACGGTGCTGTCAGTGGGGTTGATGTTGTTTTAGGGAGGGTCTGCGACACCTCGGTCTACTTGCTGAGCCTTTCGCGTGCCAGCGTCAGTGCTGGACTGCGGGCTTGACGAGCCGATGGACGTGCACACGCTCGAGACCGTCCTGGTCGCGCTGGACCCCAAGTATCCAGTCAGCGCCTACCTCGAAGATACGGAAGCCCGCTGGGACCTCCACTTCACTGAGTAGATCGCCCGCAATGCTGAACACAAACCAGAGCGTTGCGGGATTCTCACGCAATCCGTATTCGCTGACCCAGATATTCAGATCCTGATCCAAGGTGATCGTTCCGATCGCGGGAACAGAATCCGCGAAGACCGGCCGCTGCCGTACGCCCCCCTCAATCACGGCCAGAGTGTCCCGCCCTGTGCTACGTGCAAACTCGATAAGTCGGCGCGTGATGTCGTACTCGTACAGCCGTTGCAGGGAATCGGTGACCGGCTGCCTTGACCTGGGCAACCCGACCGTCCGTATGACCCGGCCGCGCACGTCCATCACCTGCGCCTCGAAGCGCTCACTGGATCCGTACACGATGATCGAGTCCCGCGCAGCCAGCACAGGACTGAGGCCGAACGCTGGGTAGGTCCAGTTGCCGCCGATCAGAACGAGTTCTTCGGGACCCTCGACGGTGGCGAGCTGTCGATGGCTCGCGGCGACCGGGTCGAGCAACGTCACATACCTGATCGGTCGATGCACACCGGGAGAGGTCGCCCGGCGGGGTGGACAATTGAGCAGCACGAGGAGGTACCCTGGTAGGCCAGGACGATACGTGCCGCAACGAATCCCAGGTATTGCCATGGGAATTGTTCTGCTGAATCGACCATCCGGCGTGAGCACAACGAGGCGGGCCAGCTGATTGTCGTATCCGATGATGGAGTCTCCAGGGAGCACTGACACCCATGTCAGCGATCTGAAGTCACCCGGTCCGTCGCCTTCCTGGCCCAAAGTCCAGCGGTGCTCTCCGACAGGTGAGTACGCGCGGATCTCTGATGTGCCTCGGTTTGCGACAATGATGGTACCATCTCGCAGGCGACGGAGACCGGTGATCTGGGAGAATCGGTAAGCGTAGCCACGTGATTCATCGCCAATCACGATGGCGGGGGGCGTCTCGAGGCGCCATGCCAGCGTAGCAGTGCCAGCCGCATTACCAATGGCCCGCTGCTCCAGTGACCCGGCCTCGCACGACGCGATGCCAATCGCTAGCACTAGCAAGGCAGCGCATTCTGCCAATGCACCGTCGGCTCCGACCACCTGGCAACCGACATACCGTTTCCAGGTCAGCATGGCAGCAACTGTGGTCTCACACAAACCCCGGGCAGGTGGTTGTGATTCTCCTGACGTCCATTTACTCGTCGGTGGCTGCCCATCCCGCGCTAACGGCCCAGGGGAAATGTGCAACCACATGCCCATCGCAGTCCAGCACATGGGCCGCCCCGCGGAGTTCGTCAACCACCAGGAATTCCGACTGTTGGGCCAGGACCCTGAGTGCTCTAAGATCCGCCTCGGCGACCGCTCGCTCAACAGCGTCGAGCTCCAGCGGGGCTGTCTCGCGCATGGCTTCCGCGCAGCTGTAGTGGTACTCCGAACAACTGCCCGGCTGATCGCCAGAGTGACAGGTGTTCAGGGCAACACAGTCATAGTCACTCGTCCCATTGCTCCCAAAGTGGTGGACAGTCGTGCCGAGGAAGCCATGGGTCCTACATCTGTCGCAGTCCTTCATCATGGTGGCTGTGTGCCACTCCCCATTCGGTGCGCCCGCGTCACCCTGGATAGGTGTCAACACAACAGTGAAGGCCGCAATGAGAATGCTGAACAACCGGGTCCTAGTCATGGATCGAATCCTCCCGTTGCAAAGTAAGCGTACTCATCCCGAGGCTGCGTGAGGCCTGATCGTCCTGTTATCTGCCTAGCGGTGCGCGAGGTCACGAACTCCATGGAGCGCAAGGCTTACCGCGTGAACTGCTGGACGACGGAACAATCGCGGCTCTAGGTGTGCCGCCAACGGAAAGCGATCCCCAGGAATCAGGACCCCCTTGAATCGCCTCGTCGTCAACAGATGGCCATTTCTCGGATCCACCACTTCCACTACTGTGTCGAAAAGCTTGAGCAATCCCGCGACATCAACGGCCGCCGACTCAGCAGCTGGCCTCCCAGTGTCCCCTGTTCTCCCCGCAACTCGTGTCGGCCGCTGGCCGTGAGCCGCAACAGCGACATAGATGACAAGCAACCCACCACCAGTACTCTGAACTCCGATGACCGCAGGCTGTGGCATTTCCGTTCGTACACTTGCGCTGCGGTGCCACGGCGTAAACCACTCCGCCTCCCGAACGATGACCTGCTCCAAACTACCGGGCCACCTCCATCGCTCGAGCTGATACCTAGATACGTGTCCTACCCACAGCGTATCGGCCATTCCGGCACCGAGCACTCTCCACGTCGGGGCGAGCCGATCCGGGCGGACGGCGACGGATGGCCCAAGTGGTTTCGTCACAGGTGTCTCACCGCTTCTGTATATATGCAGTGGTATTCCAGCGGTTTGTTGCACTCGCGATAGCCCGGACACGAGTCCACTGAGTGCATCCCGGAGCACAAAGGAGTCGACGAGGAGATCACGAAGGGAATCAACGGAGACCCGCTGCAGTGCCGTATCAAGGGTGGCAAGCAAGTTTGCCCCAATATCAAGCACGGTGAATGTCCCGTCATGACTCAGACGCACCTGTTTGGGTCGCACCGGGATATATCCGGTCATCGACGTTGAGAGAAGCGGGCCTTCTAGCCGACCACCGGGGGAAAAGGTCAGAATTGCCTGGTCACCTCCAAACCCAGTGGTGACGTACCCGCCGGTGACAGTCCCCGCGATACTGAAGGCAATCGGATTGAGGGCCAGTCGATCGCGTGGGGCGAGCTGCGTCCGTCGGGTGAGTTCGATGCTACATCGAGTACAGACGATTGAATCACTGATCTTCAGGGTATCAACTGCACCGCCAAACAGTCCGGGACCACACGCTAGATTGTAGCCCATGAGTAGTGCCCGGTGAATCAGCATTCGTGCCTCGCATTCGTCGTCTGAGGAGCCCAGCTGCCCCGTGTGCTCAGCGGACCGAGGACGAGCCAATCCCTGGCATCATCCCCTCCCTTGACCGCCGACTGCCGCCCGCCCACTAAACCAGAGGGAGGGATTCTCTCCTGAGCCCCGTGCCCGATCTCCCCAACCAGCAATGCGTCAATCCGGACTGTGGACGCGACGGACCAAGAACGCGGGCCCGCTCATCTGGGTCCACTATTCCCGACAGGTACAGCTGCTGGCCTACCCGCCGAGCGCCCTGTGGAGCTGCAGCCCAGCACGCTTCCATTGGGAGCGTACCGTCAACTCATACACGCGGTGCCATGGTCCGAGATATGGCTGTTCCAACCTTTAACCACCTGGGAGGCTCCGTCAGCGGGAACTCTCCATTCCCCCTCCGCCCCACGGCCTGCCATCAAGTTCCGCGACGCCGGCTGCACCTCGGCGGCGGTTCCGGCCACTGCGTCGGCTTCCTCCGCCAGCATCTCAGGGGCTCTCGGTCCGATCCAAATTGGCCCGAGACTATCAACGTTGACAGTCGTCCATTGAATTGCCGCCCGGAAAGCCGCAATCCGGCGTTGCCTTCTCAATGTCTGCTCGTTATGAGCCACCACTTTCCCGCGAATCACTCTCCCAATCTTCAATGCACTGCCGATCCCCGCCAGCTATAATTTTCTGCCTCCCCCCCATGGGCTGGCCCAATTTGTCCAAATTCTTAACTGCCTCTACACGGGGACTTGGTTTCCCGCCGCCGCCGCCCGCGACCCGGTTTCCGCGACCGGCGGGGACACCCCCAACTCGGGCTTGAACAGCGGAGCCGGGGCGCTCACGGCGATGGCCCAAGCCCGCCGGCAGGGGCTGGAAATCGGCACCCAGTTCGGGCGGGGTATCGCCGGGCTGACGGTGGGCGGAGCCCGGTTGGACGAGAGCAAGGGGGGCATCATCTTCGGGTTCATGGCGACTCGCCATGTCTTCGGGCCGTTGGCACTCCAGGGCGAGCTGAACCTGGTCGTCAAGGGCGGGCGTTCGACCGGAGAGATGGCAGGCGAGCCGATCCGCTTCGACCTGGACCTGACCTACATGGAGGTGCCGGTCTTTGCGGTGCTCCACTCGCCGAGGATTGCGGAGGTGGTGGGTTTCCAGGCGTTTGCGGGAGGGAGTCTGGAGCCGCTGGTGGGGTGCGAGGTGGAGGTGGTGGACAGCCCCGGCGGGGCCCGGCCCGACTGTCGAGACCTGATCACCAGCCTTGATCTCGGGCTGACCGCCGGGGTGGGGTTGGATGTTTTCCTGGAGGGGCTGACGATCCGGCTGGACCTGCGCCGCACCGACGGGCAGCGTCAGGTGAATCGTGAGGGAAACACCCCGGTGCGCAACCGGACGACGGTGCTGTCGGTGGGGTTGATGTTGTTTTGACCTACCTCAGTCCTTCGCCCGGTCCATGTACTCGCCGGTCTGCGGGTTCACCCGGATCCGTTCGCCCACCGAAATGAACTCCGGCACGTTCACCGTCGCTCCGTTGTTGAGCTTGGCGGGCTTGGCCGAGGCGGTCTTGGTGGCGGTCTTCATGACGGGCGCGGTGTCCACCACCTCTAGCGTCAACGTGTTCGGCAACTGGATGCCGATCGGCCGCCCCTCATAGAACTCGGCCCGGAACTTCATCCCCTCCGCCATCCACACCGCGGCATCACCGAGCGCCTCGTCGTCGAGCTCGATCTGCTCGTAATTCTCGGTGTTCATGAAGTGGTAGCTGCCACCGCCGGAGTACAGGTACTCCAGCTCGTGGGTCTCCAGCTCCGCCTTGTCCACCGTGTCGTTGGCGCGGAACCGGTGCTCCACCGTGGATCCGGTCTTGAGCTTCTTGAGCTTGGCCTGCACCATCGCCCGGAGGTTGCCCGGCGTGTGGTGATGGAATTCAATCACGCGGCAGGGCTCGCCCTGGAACATGATGGCCATGCCCCGCCGGATATCGGTTGCGTTCATCGTGTTGTCCTGCTTGCAGTTAGGGGCTTGTGCACGGCGGGGTCCCCCCCCGGCGCCGGGGGGAAGATAGGTGGGCGACGTGAGAGGGAGAAGGGAGAAGAGAGAAGCGAGAAGTCTCCCCCGCCTCGCTTCTACTTCTCGCTTCTCACTTCTCACTTCTCACTTCTCGCTTCTCGCTTCTCGCTTCTCGCTTCCCTCCCCCACATGCCCCCGAAGATGGGACGCGGGCCTTGCCCCTACGCCACCCGTTGACTTGGCCTGATGGTGAAGTGGACGGAAAGCCCTGCCTGCCCGAGCATCGCAACCAGCGTGTCAATGCTGAACCGGTCGATCTTGCCCCGAGTGAGGTCGCTGATTCGGGGTTGGGAAACGCCCAGGAGCCCCGCTGCCTGCACCTGGGTGAGGCCCCGCCGCTGGATCACCCGGCTCAGGCTGATCATGAGGTCGGAGCGGATACGAAGGTGCTCTGCCTCCTCACGGCCAAACCCCAGATCGGAAAAGACGTTGTCGGAGCCACGCCTCATTCGAGACTTCATGCTCCCTCCGTCACGTTGCGGCGGCGGTTGACGACTGCGCGGAGCCGGGTACGAGCCAGGTCCAGGTCTACCTGGCGCGTCTGGCTGGTGCGTTTCTCGAAGGCGTGGAGCACGTAGACCGCCTCCGCGAACCTGGCCGTATAGATCACGCGATGGGCCGTCATGGTTCGAATCCTCAGCTCGCTGACCCCAGGTCCGATCGTGGGCATGGGCTTCCAGTCATCGGGCATCAACCCCGCCTGCACCCGAGCCAACTGATAGCCGGCCCGGCGGCGCACCTCATCCGGGAAACTCTTCAGGTCGTCGAGCGCGGAGCCGACCCAGCAGATCGGCTTCTCACGCATCGACATGGCAATATATAACTAGATATATACTCTCGCAATGGGCGCCCATGCCGGCCAATCTCGTCGTTCTGCTGGCCGCGTGGTAACCGAAATCGTGCGAAGTGGATCAATTGTAGGGGCTCGGCTCGGGCGCGCCCGCCGGCCGGGCGAAGCAGACCCCGATCAGTTGCGCGTCAGCCGATACTCCACGACCGACTCGACACCATCCTCATCCCGGCGCACCCCAACAAAGAAACCCTGGCCGGCCTGATGGACGGTCACGTCATCTGGTACCAGGACCTGTCCCACGATCCGTCCCGTTCGGCTCATCACGAGGAACTCCTGCCCTGACCGCCTCTCAAGCCGGTAGCGCCTGACCCACACTTCTCCATCGGGACCGGGCACCATGGCATCCAGCACGGGCATCGTGGCTGGTCGAAGCGCGGGGTCGTGGATGGCCTCCGCGGCGGCTCGCTGCATTTCGGTGTCGGCCCCGGTTATCGCGGCGTCCCGGGCACGCCGGAGCGCGTCCTGGTCCCATGACTGTTGGGTCACCGGGAGTGCAGCCTCCACGACCAGGCGTCCCTCACCGTCAAATGCCCGCATCGCGCCCGTGGCTCCCTCACCAATCCAGATCACGTCACCCGCCACTGCCCAGCTCGTCGTGGCGCCAAGTGAGTATGGGGACATGCTGAACGGCATTGGCATGCCGGGTGTCCGGAACGCGACCGTGTGGTGACGAAAGAAGCGGCCGAGTGACCGGTAGATCCCGGTGGAATCATCGGCGCCAGGACGGAACAGGCCCAGGGTCACGGAATCGGGAAGTAACTGTCCAATGGGCGGCTCCTGGCTGATGGCGGTGAATCCCCTGCCTTCCTCGACCAGGAACGCTCCGGTGGCCAGCCTGTCAATCGGGACGAAACTCGGTGCGCCCTCCTGGGGTCGTAGCCGGTGTCGGGCCATGAACCCCGAGCCAGTGCTGAAAATGTTGATGTGGCGGGACACCATGGGGAGGGCCATCACGAAGATGGTGTCGTGAGCCAACGCGATGCGTTGGATGTCCTGGAGCTCACCCGGTCCATTTCCCTGACGGCTCAGGCGCGCCTGAAGTACCCCATCACGAAAGACCCGGAGCTCCTTTGAGCCACCATCTGCCGCGAGCAGGTCTCCATTCGGCAGGCGGGCCGTGAGAACCCGGGTGAACTGCCGCTCGGCGCTGCCATCATCGGCGAGCTCCAGGGCCGGCGTAACGCCCACGGCGAAGGACGGCACATCGGCGAGAATGGCCTCATCGCCCCCACCGTTCCCGCCGTGGCAGGCAGCGCCGAACGCCGCGGCAAAGCAGGTGAGCGCGAGTGCCGTGGCCTGATATCGAGTCAGCATGGGAAGTGCGCCTCCTCCGGTTGGCCGTCGACAGGCCGCTACACCTCACCCCAGGCGCGGGCAAAGTACGCCTTCAGCTCAATCTCCAACGTTGGCGCCCCGGTATCGGGCTGCCAAATGAGGCGATCCTCAATGATGCGTGGACGGCTGGCATCCGGCGTCCATTCTTCCACCACCCGCGCGTCGAGGTCCACGATCCAGTAGACCGGCACGCCGACCCGCTGGTAGAGGTGGCGCTTCCGAACGCGGTCATCCTTGGCTGTGGAGGGAGAAAGGACCTCAACCACGAGCAATGGAATGCCGAACTCGTCCCACTCGACCGGGGCTCGCCCGTCCACCATCGCGCCCACGAACAGGTCCGGCTGCACGAGCTGGCCAGAGCGGAGATCCAGGTCGGCCGGGGCGAAGACCGCCGCCCCTATGCCGTGCGCTCGGACGTAAGGAGCGAGGCGCAGATAGAGCTCACCGATGCCCTGCTGGTGTCTGCCCCGCGGTGCCGGCGTCACCAGCAGCTCGCCGTCAATGAGCTCGTGGCGGTTCCCGTCGTCAGGAAGCGCCAAGACCTCCTCGCGGGTCCAAATCCGGGTGGCGACCATACCCATAGGCTACGCTCGGCGGTTGGGGGTTGGCAAGTGGACATGCCCCCCAAGATGGGGCGCGGGCCAAGAAGGTGGTAACCAGAATCGTGCGGAATGGATCCGGAAACGGCAGCAGGCCGGCGGGTCGTGTAGGGGCGCGCCTCCGGCGCGCCCGCACGCCGGGCGAAGCAGGCTC
>JBHEPH010000023.1:717-14027 GCA_046260395.1 Gemmatimonadales bacterium | reverse complement strand
AAGATGGGACGCGGGCCAGAAAGGTGGTAACCGAAATCGTGCGAAGTGGATCAATTGTAGGGGCGCGCCTCGGGCGCCCCCGCCGGCGGGTCGTGTAGGGGCGCGCCTCGGGCGCGCCCGCCCAGCGGACGAAGCGGGCCCCGCCCCTACGCGCTCCTCCCTTCTCCCTTCTCCCTTCCCACTTCGTTCACCACCGCCTCCGCCACCGCACGATAGTTCATCATGAAGGTGTGCCCCAGCGGCACCGTGATCACCCGGTCATCGTTGCGCAGGCGAACCTCGGAGAGCCCGACGATCCAGTCGTTGGGCTCATCCGCGAAGGCGCTCCACCGCTTCTGCGCACCACTGGTCCCCGCAATGATCGTGTAGGGAATCGTCGGCGGCGGAATGGTGGCCACCCGATCGGCGTTGGCCAGGAGCTGTCCGGCATCCCCAGTGAAGAGGCGATAGGCCAGGTTGCGATGCCACCGCCGAGCCAGCCGCGGGGACCGATTCGGAGTGGCGAGCATGAACAGGTGGCGGGGCCGGGGCACCGCGTCGTCCAGTTGGGCCAGTGCCGACCGGAGCAGCAACCCGCCGAGCGAATGCCCAATGACGATGTACTCGGGGTCGGTGGCGATGGCACTGAGGCGCCGCACCAGCCGATCCACGATGCGCTGGTAGCCCTCCACTGCGGGCACGTACCCGAACTGGGCGGTCGTCATCCCGGCCCGACGGAGCCGCCGGGCCAGCACCATCATCGAGGCGGGGGAACGGCCCATGCCGTGGACGAGCAACGCGCGCATCAGCGCCGCCCGGGAGCCACGACCCGAGCCACTCGTTGCACGCCGTCCTCGTCAGTGAGCCACCCCGTGAACTGCCCACCAGCCACAGTTTGGGGATGGAAATCTCCGGGCATGAGGAGGCGGGCCTGGGACCCAGTCGGCGTAAACGACCACCATTCCCGTCCATACCCGCGCGGATCCACCTCCGTGTCGAAGAGCTGAAGCCAGGCTGTCCCATCCCAGTCGCAGAGCACCCGTACTGCGGGTGGTGCCGTCTTCGCGAAACTGGGTCCCATCTGGGTCACCAGCGAGCCGAGCGACGCAAGCAGCTGGCGCGCCTGACTGCCCTGTCCTCGCGTCTCGCGCAGGATGACGGCGCGCGCGAAGCGTCGCCGGTCTGCCTGGGTGATCGCACGCGGTGCGGACCGTACCTCGACGGTACTGGTGACGTCACCTCGCAGGGTGCGCCACGCCAGGGCATCCTCGCGCGGCGAATAGGTCACCACAGTCTCCTCACCACACATCGCCCAGAGCGGCAGCGGGACGAACGTCTTGACCTGCTCGTCCGAAAGATCGGCCATCATGGCAGCAAGGTCGGCAATCGTGTCAAGAACCACGCCGGTAGTATCGAGCAGAAGCACGAGTGCATTGCCGATATCCCGCGGCTGTTGCACCACCTCGGCCTCCTGTCGCTGTACCACCAGTCGCCCTGCCGGTCCCCTTCGCACCAATTGCGCCTCACCATAGGAGAGCGCGGACAGGAACTGCATCGAAACCCCACCGCCGGTGGTAAAGGGAATGCGCGGGTCTCGCGGGCCGCCCACAGAATCGAGCGGCACCAGTTCCCGCATGCGATGGACCACGAAGGCCGCTACCCCGCCCTCGCCAGACCCGGAACTTGGCACGATCCAGTTTGGCAGCCGCAACTCTGTCGGGCCATCGCCCACCCGAAGGGTGGCGCCGAGCCCGAAGCCGTCATTGGCGTAACGATGGAGGAATGGAGAAGTCTGCGAGAGCACCCAGACCTGATCACCCACGAGCGCCAAGTCTCGATACAGGGTGACAGTCGTGTCGGGGTCCGCAACCCAAACCACGGTTGCCGTCCCAACCAGGTCAGAGGTGCTGGTCGGGGCTCGCGAGTCCGGAGCGGGCGTGCATGCCACGGCGCCCAGCATGAGGAATGGGAGGAGGCGACAACGGTGGTTCGGCATGGGGACTCCGGAGTCGTGGCAGGCTTCGACCCGGAGAAGCTATCGTCTGGCAGGAGTTGCGGCAACTTGGGGGCTGCGGCCCATGCCGTGGACAAGGAGCGCGCGCATGTCAGGAAGGTAGAAGGGAGAAGCGAGAAGGGAGAAGCGTAGGCTTCCCCCCTGTTCCCTGTTCCCTGTTCCCCGTTCCCTGCTTACTGCTTACTGCTTACTGCTCACTGCTCACCGCTCAATCACCACCGCCGGCTCGCTCACCGACAGCGACACCAGGTCCCCCGGGCAGTACTGGCAGCGGAAATCGGTCAGCGCGGTGAACTGATCCTCGCCCACCTGCACCTTGAGCACCAGGTCGTGCCCCCGGTACTCACGACCCACGATGGTGCCGGCCGGTGTCGTGCTGGCGCCTGGCGGCAGCAACGACACATGCTCCGGGCGGATCGACACCAGCACATTCCCCTCGGCGTTGCGGTGCAGCTTGAGGCACCCCAGCGGGCTGTCGGCCAGGCAGCCATCCCGTGCCGCCACGCGCAGCACATTGGTCTGGCCCAGGAACCTCGCGGCAAACAACGACGACGGCAGCCGGTAGACCTCCTCGGGCGTACCCACCTGCTCAATGCGGCCCTGGTTCATCACCGCCAGCCGGTCGCCGAACGACAGCGCCTCCTCCTGGTCGTGCGTCACCAGGATCGCCGCCATCCCCTGCTGGTGCAGCAGCCGGCGGACCTCCTCGCGGGTGCTCTCGCGCAGCGCGGCGTCGAGGTTGCTGAAGGGCTCATCCAGCAGCAGCAGTCTGGGTGCCGGTGCCAGCGAGCGCGCAATTGCCACCCGCTGCTGCTGCCCGCCCGAGAGGGCATGCGGCCGCCGCTCCGCCAGCTCCTCCATCCCAACCATCTTGAGCGCTTCCATCGCGCGGGCCTTGCGGGCCCCGCGCCAACCAGGCAACCCGTACATCACGTTCTTCACGACGTTGAGATGCGGAAAGAGCGCATAATCCTGGAAGACGAACCCCACGCCGCGCTTGTCCGGCGCCACATGCACTGGCCGCTCGGCGTTGGCATCGGTCAACAGCGTCCCATCGAGGGCGATGCTGCCCTGGTCAGCGGGCTCGAAACCCGCGATCAGCCTGAGTGTGGTCGTCTTGCCGCACCCTGAGGGGCCGAGCAGTACGAAGATCTCGCCGGGGTGCACCTCGAAGCTCGCGTCGCTCACCACCGCCGGACCGGCCGGGTGGAACCGGCGCGTCAGCCCGCGCACCGCCAGCAAGGGGGTCGTGCTCACGCCGCCTCCGCGGGCACGCGGTCACGGCCACTCAGCAACAGCACCGCCGTAAACAGCGCCGAGACAAGGAGAATCGCCAGCGCAAACGGCGCGGCCCGCGCGAACTCGGCGTTCTCGCTGTGGTCCCAGACGCTCATGGCCAGGGACTCGAATCCGATCGGCGCCAGCAGCATCGTCAACGGCAACTCCTTCATGCAGGACAGGAACACCAGCGCCAGGCTCACCAGCAACCCGTTGCGCAGCACCGGCACCGTCACCCGCCAGAACGTGGCACCCGGCCCCCGGCCCAGCGCCCGCGACGCCTCCTCCAACCGCGGACTGGCCAGGTAGACGCTCGAGCGCACCGGCCCCACCGCCTCGGCCAGAAAATGCAGCAGGTACGCCAGCACCAGCAGCGGCAGCGACTGGTAGAACCAGCTGAACAGCACATCCGGCATCCAGTCCGCCGAGAAGAGCATGATCAGGCTCAGCGCAAACGCCAGCGCCGGCGTGGCATACCCCAGGAACGGCAACCGCTCCGCGATGAACGAGAGCGGTGACGGATATCGCGCCCGCATCAGCGCAATCGGCGTGGCCACTGCCGTGGCCAGCACCGCCGCCGGGAGGCTGGCACGCATGCTGTCTCCCAGCGCCGCGAAGACTCGCTCCCAGATCGCCACGTCACCCAGCCGCCCCATCCAGAACCCGACGGTCAGGAGCGGCACCAGCACCGTCATGCCGATGACCACCGCAAAGAGCACCAGCGCGGGCGCCTGACCCCAGCCCAGCTTGCGACGCACCCGCCGCCGTTGCCCACCGCTGCCGGCCCGGTCCAATCGGAGGCGGGAGAGCAGCAGCATCTCCGCCGCGATGAACAGCCCCGCCACCATCAGCAGGAGCAGCGCCACCCGCGAGGCATTGGCGGCATCGAAGGCGTTGTACTTGGCGTAGAGCACCGCGCTGAAGGTGTCGAAGCGCATCAGGCTCACCACGCCGAAGTCTGCGATCACGTGCAGTACTACCAGCAGCGCCCCGGCCAGGAATGCCGGCAGCAACTGCGGCGCCACCACCCCGAACCAGACGCGCGAGGGGCGCTGCCCCAGGCTGCGCGCCGCCTCCTCCAGTGCGGGGTCGAGATCCCGCATCGCGGCGCGCACCGTCAGGTACATGTACGGCAGGTTGACGGCCGAGAGCGCCAGCAAGGCGCCGCTGAATCCCGACATTCGCGGCAGCGTGCCTGACTCGGGGCGACGAAACGGCGCCAGCCACCACGACTCCGCTCCCAGCCACCGCACCAGCACGCCGTCATCGCCACCCAGACTCAGCAGGGCGTAGGCCATCACGTAGCCCGGCACCGCCAGCGGCAGCACCGCCAGCACCGACAGCGAGCGGCGGGCGAACAGTTCCGTGCGGACCGACAACCAGGCCATCGGTATCGCGAGTAACGACACCACCGTAAGCACCGCTGCGGACAGGCCGAGTGTGTTGCCCAACCGCCGAGCGTTGATGCCGGTGAGGAGCGGTTCCAGCTCCCCTGCCCCACCGAGTGCCCGCACCACGAGGTACGTCAGTGGCAGCACCACCGCCGCCGCACTGAGCAGCGCCGGCAGCAACAGGTACCACGGGGGCGTTGTCCGGCGCCCTCCCATCCGCAACAACGTCCCTAAATCGAGCCGCGGCTCAGAGGAGCCCCAGCTCCCTGAGCAGCTTCAGCGTGCCCTCGAGATCGTTCATGCTGCGCATCGGCACACGCGGCGCGGCCCTGCTCAACGCCTCGGGAGCCACCAGCCCGGGAGCTGCCGGCACATCGGTGGTGACGGGATACTCGGACACATCGTTGGTGAAGTACTGCTGCGACTCCGCCGTCAGGAGGAAGCGCAGGAACCGCAGCGCCTCGGCCTGCCGCGGCGAGGTGTTGAGTACAGCGGCACCCGCCACAAAGACCAGATTGCCGATGTCACCGTCGGCAAAGAAGGTCTGCTCGGCGGCCAGTGCCGGGTTCTCCTTCTTCAGGCCGATCAGGTAGTAGTGGTTCGGAAGGCCGAGATCCACCTCACCGGCGGCGACGGCCTGGACGATGGGCGTGTTGCGGGGATAGGCCTTGGGCTCGTTGGCGATCATGCCGGTGAGCCACTGCCGGGCACGGGCCTCGCCATGCTCGGCGCGCATCGCGGTGATGAACGCCTGGAACGAGGCGTTGGTCGGCGCCCAGCCGATCCGCCCCTTCCACTTCGGATTGGTCAGGTCATAGACCGACTTCGGCAGTTCGGCGGCCGACACTCGTGTTGGCGAATAGACCAGGGTGCGCGCCCGGCCGCTGGTGGCCACCCAGGTACGGTCGGCGGTCTTGAAGACGTCGGGGATCCGGCTGTAGAGGTCGGCGGGGAGCTCGGCAAAGGCGCCCGTCTCGGAGAGCATCTGGAGCGGGCCGGTGTCCTGCGCCCAGAACACATCGGCTGGGGTCCGGCGGCCTTCCTGCTGAATGGCCAGGGCGAGCTGCGGGGTATTGCCGTAGCGAACCTCGACCTCGAGGCCGGTCTCGCGCTTGAAGCGTTCCACCAGCGGCTCAACCAGGGTGCGGGAGCGGCCGGCGTAGATGACGAGCGGCGCGGCGGCGACGGTATTGTCGGCCACGACGGGCTGGGGGCGGAAGGTGATGATCGCGGTGGCGATGATGGCCAGGGCGGCGAGCGGGAGAAGCAGTCGGGTGCGCAGAGACACGGGATGGAATCCAGACCAGTGGTCGGCGGAGGTGAAAGGGAAGTGCGTCAGTCGGGAAATATTACTTGAGAATGGTTCTCATTGCAAGGTTGGTGGGCGCATCGCCGAGTTTGTTGGCAGGGTGAGGTCGGAAATGGAATCCACAGATTACGCAGATTTCGCAGATTTGGGTCTGGTGATATCCGGTGATCGGAACCTGCATGGGTCCGGTGGGTGTAAACGCCTGGGGACAGGGACGGGATTCCCGGAGGCGGGGGGGTTGACAGATTTAGTTGTTTAGTATATTATTGTTATATCAATCATTAATTAGCAATGTGTTCTGGTGGGCGCATTGCCCCGGCGAATCCAACAACGAGGAGCAGAAAATGACGGAATGGCAGATTGACCCGGCGCATACGGGTGTGGAGTTCGCGGTGAAGCACATGATGTTCGCGACGGTCCGGGGCCGGTTTACGGAAGTGAACGGCACCCTGACCGAGGGTGAAGAGGCGACCGTGGACGTGACGATCCCCACCGCCAGCATCAACACCGGCGTGGGGCAGCGGGACGATCACCTTCGCTCGGCAGACTTCTTTGACGTCGAGAACCACCCGGAGATGCGCTTCACCGGCAAGCTCGTGAAGGGCGGCGTCGAGACCGGTGGAACCCTGCAGGGCGAGCTGACCATCCGCGACATCACCAAGCCGGTCACCCTCGAGGTCGAGGCTACCGGCGAGGGGAAGGATCCCTGGGGCAATGTGAAGCGTGGCTACCTGGCCAAGGGGCAGATCAACCGGGCGGACTTCGGGCTGACCTGGAACCAGGCGCTCGAGGCGGGTGGGGTACTGGTGAGTGACACGGTGAAGCTCACCTTGGACGTCCAGCTCCAGCAGGCGGCGCCCGTCGCGGCCTGACAGCCTGCGACGCAGGTCAAGTCGGTCGAGGCATCGGGTCGACGGGGGCGGAGTATTGCCTCCGGCGGCTCAGTACCCCGGCCGACGCTCGTTTCCCCGCCGGCTCCAGAGCACGATCACCCCGCACTCCGAGCCCATGACGCGGAAGATGGAGGGCAGCGAGGCCTGGCCGGGATAAACCTCGATCCCCTCGTACGAGCCAAGTGCGGGGAGGTCCAGGAGGGAGATGCTCGACCCGACCAGCACCTGGCCGTCGAGCACGACGTTGATCGCGCAGTTGCGCCGCGAACTGAAGGCCACCCCGCGTGGATTGATGATCAGGCCAGGGACTCGCCGGAGCACCTCGGTGAGGCGCTCCCGTTCAAGCCCCTGGATATCCTCCGCCCCGAAGAAGGTGCCGAAGCCCATCTTGCGGCGTTCCTCAAACCCGCTCATCGCCCCCCGGGCCAGCGGTGGCGCCTCCACCTCCACGGTGGGCAGGCGGGTGGGGTCGGGGGTCAGGATCAAGTCGATCCGTTCCACCCGGCCTTCCCGGAGCATCAACGTGCGGGTGAGTGGCAGGTAGCCGACACCCTGGACCCGCAGGGCGATCAAGTCCGCGATGAGTCGGTCCATGCGGAACTGGCCGAGGGAATCGACCTCTACGGCGCGGTTGAGCGTGGCAATCTCGACCCGGGCGTGGGGAATGGGGCTCCCGGTACGGGCGTCCAGGACCTGGCCGATCAGGGTGGCCGGGCGCTCGTGGGCCTGCCCGCCGAGGGGTGCGGTGAGAGTCCCTGCCGTGAGCAGGACCGCAGCCGTCGTCCGGTGCCAGGCGCTCCGGGGAGCGCCGATCCAGGCCGGGCACCATCTCTCCATCGTCCTTGCAAGCTCGTGCCGATCCGGCCGGCGCGCAAGGGAGGAACCGGGTGAGGAGGACTTCCTGACCGAACTCTGACCTGAAGGTGGCTCAGGGGGGGCTCCCCTGCCCTGGCGGGTGTCGTATAAAGCGGATCCGCAGATTCCGCAGAACCTGCGTGAGATGACGCAGAGGGGCTTCCAGGCACGCCATCCGAGTATTTCAGGAACAAATCGCAGTTATTTGGTGGGTGTGTTTCCCGGGTGTTGATTACCTTGGCCCGATGCGAGCGAACGGACTGTTTCGCGATCCACTGACCTACGCCGTCATCGGTGCTGCGATGACGGTGCACCAGGAACTCGGCCATGGGTTCCTGGAACCGGTGTATCAGGAGGCGCTCGGGGTCGAACTCGAGAGCCGTGGAATCCCCCATCGCCGAGAGATCGCCCTTCCCATTCGATTCAAGTCCGCGACTCTGGAGAAACGGTACCGGGCCGATTTTCTCTGCTATGATCGAGTCCTCGTCGAACTGAAGGCGGCGCAGCGCCTGACGTGGTCCGATGAAGCTCAGGTCATCAACTACCTCAAGGCCTCCGGCCTCGGCATCGCGCTGCTGTTCAATTTCGGTACCCTCAACCTCCAGTACCGCCGCTTGATCTTCACCCACCCACCGTCTGCGTCATCTCCCGCTGGTTCTGCGTAATCTGCGGACGGCTGTTGGCACTCACGGCGTCATCGCCGGCCGCATGACCAGCCGCTCGATGAAGAACTCCATCATCCGCTGCTGGTTCACGCCGGAATGCCCGCGATCAGGGCCGACCTGCACCTCGAAGCTCTTGCCGGCGTCCTGCAGCGCCTTGATCAGCTGCATCTGGTTGTTGGGGTGCACGTTGTCATCGGCACTTCCGTAATAGATCAGCAGATGGCCATTCAATCCGGACACGAATTTCCGCATGTCACCCTGGTCGTAGCCATCGGGATTGGCCTGCGGGGTGCGCATGTATCGCTCGGTGTAGATCGTGTCGTACTGGCGCCAGTCCACCACGGCGGCCGAGCTGGCGGCGGCCTGGAAAACGTCACCATGACGGAGCACAGCCATTCCGGCGACGGTGCCGCCATAGCTGGTGCCGAAGATCCCCACGCGCGAGCCGTCGACGTAGGGGCGTTGCCGCAGCGCGCGAACCCCGGCTGCCTGGTCGTCGGTCTCGACCTGGCTCAACTTGAGGTAGATCTGATCGAGGAATCGCCGGCCGCGACCGGCCGCGCTGCGCGAGTCCATCGTCACCACCAGGAAGCCGAACTCGGTGAACTGGTGCGGCAGGGTAAAGGTCTCGCGAGCGCCATTGGTGGCCGGGCCCGAGTAGGTGGACACCAGCACCGGATAGCGCCGCGACGGATCGAAATTGCTCGGGAAGTGCAGCATCCCGTGCAGCTCGGTGACCCCGTCGGCGGCCTTGAACGTGAACAGCTCCACCCGCTTGAGCCCCAGGGAGTCATACTGAGCCAGGTTGCTCTCGGCCACCGTGGCCAGCACGCGGCCGTTGGCGTCGAGGAGCCGGGTGACGGGTGCGTCGCGGTGGGTCTGGCTCACCGTCACGATGTGCCGGCCATCCGGCGCGACACTAGCGGTGTGCGTGAACGACGGATCGGTGAGCCGGCGATCATTGCGGCCATTGAGCCCCACGCGATGCAGCTGGAGCTTCATGTGGTTGTCGCCGCTGCGCGCCATGTACCAGAGCGCGTTGGCGCGCTCGTCCACCCGCACAATGTTCGCCGCTTCGAAGGGGTGGTTGGTAAGCGTGGCCAGCAGGCGACCGTCGATATGATAGAGGTAGAAATTCCGGAAGCCGGTGCGCTCGCTGGCCCAGACAAAGCGCTTGCCGTCGGCCAGGAACTGGCGGGTCGGCGAGTTCTCCACCCAGCCGGTGGGCCACTCCTCACGCACCACGGTGCGGCAGGCGCCGGTCTGGGGTGAGCAGGCCGCCAGCTCCATGATGTTCTGCCAGCGGTTGGTGCGGTTGACGAGCAGCTCGGCGCCATCGGGGCTCCACTCGATGCCGTAGACGTAGTGGCCCATCACCTCATCGGTCAGGGGCTGGCCGTCGCGGTGGTCAATGCGGGTGATCTGTCGAGTGGCGAGGTCGTAGACGAACAGCTCGACACCGGGGTTCGTGTAGCCGGCCTTCGGATAGGCTTCCGTATATATGGTGCTGTAGAGCTCGGTCTGGTCGAGCTGCAGCAAGTAATCCGGCACTTCGCTCTCGTCGAAGCGGTAGAAGGCCAGCTTCTGCCCCGAGGGGGACCACCACATCGCGGTGTTCTGGTCCAACTCCTCGCCGTAGACCCAACTGGCGCTGCCGTTCTTGATCCGTCCCTCCACGCTGCCGTCGGTGGTCACGGCGAACACCCCGCCGCCGTCGGCATTCTGGATCCAGAGATTGCGATCGCGATAGAGCGCCCGGAGGCTGCTGTCGGGTGACATCGCCGAGTCGAACTGACGCCCACGGCCTGGCCCCCCACCGAAGCCCTGCCCCACCGCCGCCGCTCCGATGTCAGTCGCGGTGCGTCGCGCCACGTCATAGCGAAAGCGTCGTCCCGCACGGTTGTACTCGAAGCTCCGGCTGTCGTCAGCCCAGGTCGTCGTAATGCTCCCCGACTGCATGGCGTTGCTGATCTGCCCGCTGACACGCTGCCACTGCTCGTAGCCCGGCATCTGGGGGAGGCGGCTTTGGGCCGCCGCTGGCAACGCGAGCAGCAGAGTGAGGGCCAGGGACGTCAGGGGACGGCGGGGCATGCGGGACCTCGAAGACGGGAAGCGAGGAACAGGGAACAGGGAACAGGGAACAGGGAACAGGGAACCGAGGATGATAGCGCGGGGGGACGGGTGGGGGGAGGGTTTGGGGTAAGGGTTGCGTGCGTAGTATAGTTGTGCTACTTTATAGCATCTTCCTACGTGGGGGTGCTGATGGTCTCGCGGGAAATCACGCTGCGGCAGGTCGGCGGTTCACTGGGTGCCACGATCCCCAAGGACATGGCCGACCGGCTGCACCTCAACGTGGGGGACAAGATGATGGTGACAGTCACCGAACAGGGGCTGCTGTTCAGTCCGTACGACCCCGCGGTTGAGGCCGGCCTGGCCGCGGCGGCGCGCGCCGCGAAGCAGTATCGCAACGCCCTCCGCGAACTCGCCAAGTAGCGCCGTGCAGGAACCAGTCTGGGTTCCGCCGCTGGTCGTGGAGATTGCCCATCACGGCCAGATCCAGGAACACGGCGGTCTGCCCGGAATCCGGGACGCGAACGCTCTGGAAGCGGCGTTGGCGCGCCCGCAGCAGAAGTGGACCTATGATCCCGACGCAGACCTGGCGCTTCTCGCCGCGGCGTACGCCTACGGGATCGCCACCAGCCATCCGTTCAATGATGGCAACAAGCGCAGCGCACTGATTGCGATGGTGGTGTTACTGGACCTGAACGGTTATGTGCTGACCGCATCAGAGGTCGAGGTGGTTCCCGTGATCCTGTCGCTCGCTGCGGGGGAACTGAGTGAGGCGGCGCTGCGCGGGTGGGTGGCGCAGCACATGGCCGTGCGGGAGGGCTGAGGAGCGGTCTCGCGGCTGATCCCTCTCATCGCTCGGGACAGGAGCCGCGGCCCTGTCCCGAACAGCGTGAGGGATCGGCCAGGAGTCGTCCCTGAAGCGACGGGGGCCGAGCCCACGGCGCCTCAGCTGGAGCGCGGCCCCCGTGACGAACCGCCCCGCCCACCACCACGGCGGCCACGGGAAGACCCTCCCGGGCTTCGGCTTGTTGAGGGCGCACCCGAAGGCGGACCCCGACGGGCAGCTGGCGCGGCGGGAGCCGCACCTTTCCGCTCCGCCTTCGCCTTGGCCCGCGCCCTATCCTCCGACTTCTTGGCGCGGATCTGCGCGATCCGCTCGGCGAGCGGAATCTCCAGCGCGGCCGCCGGCTTGGCCGAGTAGTCGAAGTCGGGCAGCACCACCCGCGGCAAGCGCTTGCCCACGGCGCGCTCGATCGCTCGCAGTTCACCCTCCTCCTGCGGTGACACAAACGTGAACGCATCACCCACGGCGTCGGCTCGGCCGGTACGCCCCACACGGTGGATGTAATCCTCGGGCACCAGCGGCACGTCGAAGTTCACGACGTGACCGAGCTCCTCGATATCAATGCCGCGCGCGGCGATGTCAGTGGCCACCAGCACCCGGTACTTGCCACTCTTGAACCCCGCCAGCGCCGCGGTGCGCTGCGGCTGCGAGCGGTTGCCGTGGATCCGCTCCGCCTCGATGCCGCGCTTGCCGAGGAAGTCGGCGAGGCGGTTGGCGCGGTGCTTGGTGCGGGTAAAGACCAGCACCTCTTCCATGTGGTCGCGGTTGAGCAGCTCCAGCAGCAGCGCCGACTTGAGCTCCTGCGCCACCGAGTACGCCGCCTGGGTGATCCCCACCGCCGGCGCCGCCTGGCGCTCCTGATTGATCAGCACCGGGTTCTTCAGCATCTCCCGCGTCAATTGCGCAATCGGCGGCGGCATCGTGGCGCTGAAAAACATCGTCTGCCGCTTGGTGGGGAGCTGCTTGAGGATCCGCTTGATGTCGGGCAGGAACCCCATGTCCAGCATCCGGTCGGCCTCGTCGAGCACCAGGTATTCGAGCCCCGACAGCGACGCATAGGCCATCCGGAAATGATCGAGCAGTCGCCCAGGGGTGGCAATCATCACGTCCACACCGCTGCGGAAGGCGTGCTCCTGCGGCCCCATCCCCACCCCGCCGAACACTGAGGCACCGGTGATCGGCGTATGAATGGCCAGATCCTGGAGATCCTCGAGGATCTGGGCTGCCAGCTCACGGGTGGGGGTCAGCACCAGGGCGCGGGTGGTGCCGCGCGGCCTGTCGATGAGGTGGTGCATGATGGGCAGCAGGAACGCCGCCGTCTTGCCGCTGCCGGTGGAGGCGCAGGCCAGCAGGTCGCGCCCCTCCATGCCCGGCGGGATCGCATCGGTCTGGATCGGGGTGGGGCGGGTGAAGCCGAGCTCCTTGATGCCCTTCAGGAGGTTCGGGTGGAGCTTGAGCGAGCCGAAAGCCACGGGAATCCTTGTCAGTGAACGCAGGGGGCCGGACGGTCCGGACCCCGGGACAAAGATAGGCCCCCCAGGCGGAATCAGGGCATTCAGGCCGCGGGGGCAGGCGGCGTGGCAAGCGCCACGCGCAGTTCCTCGCCGGAGGTGAGGGTCATGCCGAGGTCACGGAGCAGGCCGTTGTCGATGCCGTAGATCCAGCTGTGCACCGCAAGCGGCTGGCCCGTGAGCCAGGCGTCGCGCACGAAGCTGGTCTGGGCTACGCTGATCGCCTGCTCGCGGGCGTTGAGCTCGCAAAGCCGCTGGTGACGGGCCTGGACCGAGTCGAGCGCGTCCAGTTCTGCCCGGTGCTTGTCCGCCACATCCACCACGTTGCGCAGCCAGTTGTCGATCAACCCCAACCGGGTGCCCTCCAACGCGGCCAGCACACCGCCGCACCCGTAATGGCCGCAGACGATGACGTGCTTCACCTTGAGCACCTCGATCGCGTACTGCAGCACGGACAGGCAGTTCAGGTCCGAGTGGGTCACCACGTTGGCCACGTTGCGG
>JBHEPH010000023.1:0-619 GCA_046260395.1 Gemmatimonadales bacterium | reverse complement strand
CGAACAGGTGGCTCAGGAGGCGCATGGTCGCTCGGGGTGATGAAGAGGGTAGACAGGCTGCATCTTCCCGAGAAAGATAAGGCGACGGGAGCCCGCGGGCAGCCAGCCCCTGACCACGGTGGCGGGCGTGACCAATGTTGCCCTGAGGGCGGCTCACTTGTTAGCCTTGGATGCCAATCCCGGGGTCGTCTCCTGAGACGATCAATGGGCCCGGGCGCCCACCCTCACCGGGACAATGATGCCACATTCCAGCAAGTCGATGGGCGATGAGTTCGAGCGCGCCTTGAAGCGCCACGTTCTCGACCCGTGGTTTCCGCGCTCGCTTGATCGCGAGCACGGCGGATTCCTGTGCGACTTCGACCGCAAGTGGCAATCCTGCGGATCGCATGACAAGCTCCTGGAGTTTCAGGCTCGCCAGACCCTGACGGCGGCAGAGGCCCTGCGGATGTACCCGGAGGACCAGCGGTTCCGTGACGCGGCCCTCCATGGCCTGCGTTGCCTCCACGAGGTGATGTGGGACCGTGAAGCCGGCGGCTGGTACCACCTCACCGATCGAGCGGGTCGGCCACTCGAGGCCCACACGAAGCACACGCACGGCTTTGCCTACGCCATCCAGGCG
>JBHEPH010000022.1:20797-40046 GCA_046260395.1 Gemmatimonadales bacterium | reverse complement strand
AGTCAGGATGATCCCAAAGGTCACCGCGTTGTCGGCCCAATTGGACACCAGCGCGTTGCCGACCATCAGCAGGGCGCCCAGGAGAAAGACCGCCGGGACGACAGGGTACCCCCAGGTCCGGTAGGGCCGGGGGAGGTCCGGTTGGCGCACCCGGAGCACGAAGACCGCCGCCACGGCCAGGGCATAGAACGGCCAGGTCCCCAGGATGAACCGGTCGGCCAGCTGCGCAAAGGCGTTCTGGAGGACGTAGGCCACCCCGAGGCCCGCCGCCACCCAGATCGACACGGACGGGGTCTGGAATCGCGGGGACACCCGCGCCAGGACCGGAAAGAAGAGCCCGCGGTCGGCCAGGGCAAAGAAGATCCGTGGGCCGGTCATGATCGAGCCGTTCACCGACCCAAAGCACGACACCATCACCACGCCGGCGATGATGGCGGCGCCGGCGGTGCCGAGGAGCGGGATGCGCATGGCGGCGTCGGCCGCCACGCGGGTCGAGGCCGCCATCTCGGTTACCGGCAGCAGGAAGAGATACGCCGCGTTGACCACCAGGTAGACGGCCACGATCGCGGCCGTCCCGAGGATGAGGGCCTTGGGCAGGTTGCGGCCGGGATCCTTGACCTCACCCCCGATGAACGAGAGGTTGGACCAGCCGTCGTAGGTCCACATCACCTTGATCAGGGCGGTCAGCATCAGGGAGAAGGTGACGGTGCTGCCGGGCGCCACCAGCCCGAGGTTCGCCGGATTGCCGGTGCCACCGGTGAAGGCCAGCAGCGTCAGGCCCACCAGCGCCCCGTACTTGAGCAAGGTGGTCACGTTCATCAGGACCGCGGCGTAGGAGACGCCCACCCAGTTCAGGGTGGCGATCACCACAATGGCCGCCGCCGCGACATAGCTCTCCTGCCCGGGCCCGAGGTCCACGAACTGCCCGAAATAGCTGGCAAAGACGCTGGCGATGCCGCCGATGGCCGCGGCCCGGATCACCGTCAGCTCGGCCCAGCCGTACAGAAAGGCCCAGAACGGGCCGAACGCCTCCAGGATGTAGGCAAAGATGCCGCCCGAGCGGGGCAGCGCCGCCGCCAGTTCCGCGATCGTCAGCGCCCCGGCCAGCGTCACCAAGCCCCCCACCACCCAGAGGAGCAGCATCGCCTGCGGCGAGCCGAGGATCCCCGCCAGCTCGTTCGGCACCCGGAAGATGCCGCTGCCGATGGTGGTCCCGACCAGGACACCGACGGCACTCCAGATGCCGAGCGTGCGGGGGAGGCGCTCCACATGGGGCGCGGGGGCTGGAGCGGCAGTCATCGGCTCTCCGGGAGGGGAGGGGATTCTTGAGGCACCCGGTCCTGTCGGCTACCTTTGGGTGCTCAGTAAAGTGCCACCTGAACCGCGTTCCGCCTAGGGGCGGCCACGAAGGGAACTGCCTTGACGTCCACGGCCGCACCGCCAGCTCGCGATTCCGGAGGTCGCGCGTCCCCGTCGGTGCTGGCCGACCTGGTCACCCTGACCAAGCCGCGGATCATTGCGCTGCTGCTGGTGACCACCGTCGCGCCGATGTTCATCACCCCGGCGGGGATGCCCACCCTGGGGCTGATCGGCTGGGTCGTGCTGGGCGGCTACCTGATGGCCGGCGGCGCCAACGCCATCAACATGTGGTTCGACCGGGACATTGACCGGATCATGACCCGCACCAGGGCGCGGCCGGTCCCCGCCGGTCGGATTCCAGCCGGCGCCGCGCTGCTGTTCGGGCTGACCCTGGGCGGCGTGGCCTTCGCGCTGTTGTGGACCTTCGTGAACCCGCTCTCCGCCTGGCTGGCCCTGGCCGGCCTGCTCTTCTACGTCTTCGTCTACACCATCGGCCTCAAGCGCTGGAGCCCGCAGAATATCGTGATCGGCGGCGCCGCCGGCGCCTTCCCGCCGCTGGTGGGCTGGGCCAGCATGACCGGCACCCTGGACCTCGCCGCGCTCTACCTCTTTGCCATCATCTTCTACTGGACGCCCCCGCACTTCTGGGCGCTGGCCCTGGTCAAGCAGGGGGAGTACGCCAAGGCCAACGTCCCGATGATGCCGCTGGTCCGCGGCGCCCACCATACCAAGCTGCAAATGCTGGTGTACACGATCCTGCTGATCCTGCTGACCACCCTGCCCACGCTCAGCGGCACCCAGGGCCTCTTCTACCTCGCGGTGGCCTTTCTGCTTGGCGGCCGCCTGCTCTGGTACTGCCTGCGGCTCCTGCGTGAGGACGGCACCACCTCGACGGCGTGGAAGATGTACCGCTATTCACTCATCTATCTCGCGGTGCTCTTCGTGGCGATGGGCGTGGACCGGGCGATCCCGTTCGGCCACCCGGAGGCGGCGCCTGAGCTGCTGCTGCTCAACCCTGCCGCGGATGCCGGCGTGGCGCATCCGGCCGGGGTGGAGCATCAGCACCCGTAGGGGCGGCCCGTGGGCCCTGATGGGCCGACCACGGTCGGCCCCTACACGATCTTGCCCTGAACCAGGGCCGACCAGGGTCGGCTCCTACATCTGCCGCTCAAACCCCGCCACCCGCTCCAGCAACCGTCCATCCACCACCAGCCGCACCCTGAGCAGGTAGCGCCCCGCCGGCAGGGACGAAAGATCCAGCTGGCCGGTGAGCACCGCCACCGGTTTCGGCACCAAGACCGTCGCGGGAGGCGCCTCCCGCACCAGCATGCCGCCCTCGTCCTCGATGGTGATGGCCAGCGTGCCGGGGCCGCCCACCCCATTGTAGGCTTCGAGGAGATAATACAGGTCAGGGGCCTCGACGTTGACCCGGGCCCGGGCGGAGGCGGTAATCAGCAGGTCACCCCGACGGAACTCCTCCGCCCGAGGCATCGAGTCGGGGAGCACCCCCGAGCGAATCATCGGCGCCAGGAGGAGGTCGGACGCCCCCGGTGGGGCACGATACCCCTCGAAGTGCGCGGTGGTGGTTGAGATCTTCCGACCCAGCGAATCCTGGACCGCCACGCGCAGCTCGTGGGCACCGGGCCCGACCGTGAAGCGCAGATGCTCGACATCACCGGACTGGTCCCCCGTCCGGCCCGAGCGGGGCCACCGCTGGTCCCACAAGGTGGTGCCGTAGGCATCGGTGACGCGCACGGCCAGCGTGCTGCCGGGCACGCCCGGGGCCTCGATGAACGCCGCGACCTGGGTCTGGGAGGCGTCGGCGCGATGGAATCGCACCACCGACACGACCAGCGTGGTGTCTGGCGGTGGTGGCGCTCCCCCCAGCAGGGCGGTCAGGGCAAGGGTCAGCATGGGCATCATGATGGAGACGAACCAGATCGCGACAATTTCACCAGCATCAGGAAGGAAGGATGAGGTCGCGCTGGATCCGGTCGGGGGTGACCCGCGCGCCGCCCGGCGCCAGGAAGACGTTCACCTCACTGCGCACCCCGAAATCGCCGGACAGGTAGATCCCCGGCTCCACCGAGAACCCGATGCCTGGAATCAGCTCACGGTCGTCGCGGGTCTCGTAGTCGTCCATGTGCGGACCGGACCCGTGGAGGTCGCGGTCAATCGAGTGGCCGGTGCGGTGGACGAACCACTCCCCGAAGCCGGCTCCCTCGATGACATCCCGGGCGGCGCGGTCCACCTCGAACCCACGGAGCACGGCGCCGGCAGCCGTCCGTTGACGCACCAGCGCCAGGGCGGCATCGCGTGCATCGCGGACGGTCGTCCACACCGTCTGGACCCGCTCAGGCACCTGCGTGCCGGCGAATCCCATCCAGGTCTGGTCGGCCTGCACCCCGCCGGCCTGGCGACCCGCAAACAGGTCGAGCAGCACCACCTGATCCGCTTGCAGCGTGGCGCTCGAGGCCTCGGCTGGCTCATAATGCGGATTGGCGGCGTTGGCGCCGAAGGCCACGATCGGGCCGTGGTCAATCACCAGGCCGGCCGCCTCGATGCGCGCCACCACGCGGCGATACATCGTCCACTCGGTGAGCCCCTGCCCCGCCTCCCGCACCGCCCGCCCCACCTCTTCCCGCGCCACCGTGGCCAGGATTTCCGCAGCCGCCAGGTGATCGGCCAGCTCGGCCTCACTCCAGCGCGCCGTGAAGGTGGTCACGAGCGGTGCGCTCGGCACCACCGTGCCGCCAAGGCGGCGAATCAGTTCCACCACGCCGAACGGCACCCGGTCCAGGTACGGCACGGCATCCTCGGGGGAGATCTCCATGGCCAGCGTGCGTCCCTTGACGATGGCACCGAGCGCCTCGTGAAGTTCCTGCCACCGCGCATAGGGAATCACCTGCCCGGGAAAATCCCGGAGCGGCTGCAACTCGATCTTGTGGGCCAGCGCGACGGGCTCGCCGGACTTCGGCAGGTAGACGAAGAGGCGCCGCGAGCCGAGACCGCCGAGCTGGAGCAGGCGGGCGGCCACGGGGTTGAGGCCCTTGAAATCGAAGAGCAGCCAGCCGTCGGCCCCGCATTCATCGAGGCCTCGTGCCAGGGCATCGCGGTCGAGGTGTTCCAGTGGCATCATTCGAATCCCTCCGCGGTCGCGGCCGTCCACCGGCAGGTGGTGTCGCCGCGCCCCATGCAGCCCTCGTGAATCATGGCACCTTCGAAACCGGAAAGAACCCGGAGCAGCTCGGCGAAGGCGGCGCCGTAGTACCGGCACCCGACGCCCGCGGCCTGCGCCCGGGTGGCGAGCGACTCGCGCATCTCGACGCGGGCCGTGTCCCCATGCGGGCGAAGCGTGGCGACCAGGATCCGGTCGGCCACGCGCGCCGCCGTGGTGACGCCCAGGCGCCGGCGCAGGCCGCGCGGGGTCATGCGCAGCAGGCCGCGACGCATGCCGGAGACATTGCGGGCCGCGTAGCGGGCGGTCCGGCGACCGGCATCGGCGTAGACCAGGTCGGCGTCCGCCCGACGACTGACCAGGCGGAACACGGCGACGACCTCATCAGCGCTGATGCGCTCGTCGCGGCGCGCGGCCGCGCGATAGCGCTCGATCTGCGCCGCCACCGTCACGCTGAGGCCAAGGCGCTTGGTGACCAGCTCCTGGGCCATCTCGTCGAGACCGTCCTCGACGGGGGTGTCAAGATTGCGCATCGCCTCGAGCAGGCTGAGCGGGATGATGGCGGGGAACGAACCGGATCCGGTCACGGAGGCGAAACATAGGACCGGGGTTGCGGTGGGGGTAGGGGTTGGAGTTGTAGGGGGCGCACATCTGTGCGCCCCGAGGGTGAGGAGGCGGGGTATCTTACCATGAGCCCTGTGCGGACCCGTCCAACGCCCACTCCCCATGCCCGTGAGCGCCACCATCGAGCCTCTTCTGCAGCTGGCGGTGTTGGTACTGGTTGTCACGGCGGCGTGGCGGGCGGGGGCGCTGACCGGCAGCGGTGCCCTCGCCGCCTCTGGGGTCGGCGGGGCGGTGCTGGCCGGCACGGGATGGGCCGGAGGGTTGGTCCTGGCGGTGTTCTTCCTCACCAGCACCACGCTGTCGCGGCTCATCACACCGCGTGCGCTGCCCGTGGGGGATGCCAAGAGCGACCGACGGGATGGCTGGCAGGTAGTGGCCAATGGCGGCGCGGCCGCCGTGGGGGCGCTGGGGGAGTGGCTGTTGCCGGGCGCCGGGATCTGGATCGTGACCTGCGCGCTCGCCGCGGCGGCCGCTGACACCTGGGCCACGACGCTGGGAGGGCTGAGCCGCCAGCCGCCGCGGTTGCTGTTGTCCGGGGCGGTCGTGCCACCGGGCACCAATGGTGGGGTGAGCTGGGCCGGCAGCCTCGGCGGCGCGGCAGGGGCCGTCGTCGTGGCCGCGTGCGGCGCACTGCTCGCAACCAGCGTCGCCCTGTGCATCGCCGCGGCGTGCGTGGGCGTGGCCGGGATGCTCCTGGACTCAGCGGTCGGCGAGCGGTGGCAGGGACGCTTCCAGTGCCCGACCTGTCTCGAGGCGAGTGAGCGACGGCGGCACCGGTGCGGTGCCCAGACTATTGCTGCAGGAGGTGTGTCGTGGCTGACCAACGATGGCGTCAACGCCCTCACCACCTTCGCCGCTGGAGCGGCGGGGCTCGTCGCGTGGCGATGGTGGGGCTGAACACCGCAGCGACCTGGTGACAGGGATCGCCGATGTCCTGATCGCCGGCGCCGGACCCGCGGGCGCCTCGGCGGCCATCCGCCTGGCCCGCGCCGGCCTCCGCGTGTTGGTCGTGGATCGTGCCACCTTCCCGCGTGACAAGGCATGCGCCGAGTACCTGAGCCCGGAGACACTCCGGCATCTGGATGCCCTCGGCGTGCTTGGCGCCCTCGACCTGGTCGGGGGCACGGCGCTCACGGGCACCAGCGTGACCGGCCCGCATGGCAGCCGGCTGACAGGGCTGTTCGCCCTGGCCGGTCACCACCCGTTCCGGCAGACCGGGCTGTCCCTGCCGCGTCTGGTGCTGGACCAGGCACTCGTCTCTGCCGCGCGAGGGGCGGGTGCCGAGGTCCGGGAGGGGACCACAGTGACCGACCTGGTGTATCAGGGTGGCGCGGTGGCTGGCGCGGTGGTCCGCTGCGGCAGCGAGACGAGGGTGATGCGCAGCCGGCTGGTGATCGGAGCCGACGGGCTGCGATCGGTCATCGCGCGGCGGCTGGGCCACCGGACGCATGGGCGCCCGCGCCGGATGGCGATGGTGGCGCACGTGGCGGGCGTCCGGGCGTTGGCCGATACCGCGGAGATGCACGTGGGCCGCCAGGGGTACGTGGGGCTCAATCCGCTCGGCGATGGGCTCGCCAATGTGGCGATCGTCCTGCCCACGGCGACGATGGCCTCCGCCGTCGGCCGACCGGAGGCCTTCTTCTTCGAGGCGTTGGCACGGTTCCCGGAAGTGGCCGCGCGCGTTCCGGGCGATGGCGTGGTGCGGCGCGTGATGGTGACCGGCCCCTTCGCGGCGCGGAGTCACCGTATCACGGTGGACGGCGCAATGCTGGTGGGTGATGCCGCCGAATTCTTCGACCCATTTACCGGGGAAGGAATCTGTGCGGCGCTCCAGGGCGGCGAGATGGCCGCCGTGACCGCACGGGAGGCGCTGGAGGGAGCGGGAGTCGCCACGGCGGCGCGCCTCGCGGCCTACCGATCCCGCCGGCGGCAGGCGTTTGCCGGCAAGTGGGCGGTGGAGCGCATGATCGGCTGGGCGATGCATGCCCCGGCACTGTTCGACCGCGCGGTGGAGCGCCTGGAGCGGCGCGGCCTCTCCCACACCCTGATCGGGGTCACCGGCAACTTCGTCCCCGCTCGTGAAGTCCTGAACCCGAGATTTCTTGCCAGCATGGTGTTCTGAGCGATGCCCGACGTGACCTCCGACCAGTTCCGCGCCCTCTGCGGCCGCTTTGCCACTGGCGTGGCCGTCATCACGGCTGCCGCCCGGGACGGCAGCTTTGCGGGAATGACTGCGAACAGCTTCGCCTCCGTCTCGCTGCACCCCCCGCTCATTTCCGTGAACGTGGATGAGAGCGCCGACATGTACCGCGTGCTCGGCGGGGCGAGCCACTTTGTGGTCAACATCCTGGAAGCGCAGCAGGAGGCGATCTCCCGGCGCTTTGCCGAGGACCATCCCGCCCGCTTCGAGGGGGTTGAGTTCACCGTGAATGACCGGGGCATCCCCGTCCTCGACGGCACGCTCGCGACGATCGAGTGTGAGCGGGTCCAGTGGTTGGACGCGGGCGACCACCGGGTCTTCATTGCCCGGGTCATTGGCGGGGAGGCCCGCGAGGGTCGCCCGCTGCTCTACTTTCGCGGCGAGTATCCGGGAACGGGCCCGGCGTGACCCTCCTGGCGGGGTCACCGATCGGTGAGGAGCTCCTCGACCGGCCCGACGCCGACCCTGCGGCGGTCCGGCTGTCCCTCCAGAACATTGCGCGTGCCAATGCCCTTTTTGGCGGCTGGTCCGCGCTCCGCTGGGGGCTCCGATGGCTGCTGGAGCCTCCGGTGCGTGGGCCGGTGAGCCTGCTTGACATCGGCACCGGCGCCGGTGACCTGCCCCGCCGGGCGGAGCGCTGGGCCCTGCGGCGAGGAATGCGCCTGCGCGCCATCGGACTGGAGCGCCATCCGTCGGCGGCCGCCCTGGCCGCCGAAAACGGACTGCCCACGATCCTCGGCTGCGGCAGCGCGATACCCCTCCGGGATGGCGCCGTGGACATCGTGACGCTGAGCCAGGTGGCCCACCATCTTGCACCGGAGGCGCTGGCCACCGTGGCCAGCGAGATGACCCGCGTGGCGCGGATCGGTGTGGTGCTGGCCGACCTGCGGCCCGCCGCCTGGGCGGGCCCTGGCTACCGACTTGCGGGCGCGGTATTGGGGTTCGACCGCTACACCGTGGAGGACGGGATCACCTCACTGCGTCGTGGCTACTCGCGGGAGAGTCTGGCACAACAACTGGCGGCGGCCGGAGTCACACCGCGGATCGCGGTGCGCCTGGCGCCGCGAATCGTCGCGGTATGGCGAACCGATGGAGGCACACCATGATGCGCACCGTGGATGAGGCCGTTGTTGCCGCGCCACCAGACCAGGTCTTTGCCGTAGCGGCCGACGTGGAACGGTGGCCCGAGATCCTGCCGCACTATCGGTGGGTGAGGATGGTCGAGGGCACCCGGGAGCAGGGAATTGTGGAGATGGCCGCCTTCCGGCCGTTCGGCCTGTTCAACTGGCCCACCTGGTGGCGGTCCGAGATGCGCATGGACGTGACCCGGCGGGAGGTGCGATACCGCCACATCGGCGGGATCACCACCGGCATGGACGTCCTCTGGCGCGTCACCGCCCGCGAGGGCGGCAGCCACATCCTCCTGACCCACGACTGGACCGGGCCCCGGTGGCCGCTGATCCGCCGGCCGGCGGCGGAATGGGTCATCGGCCCGGTCTTCGTGCACGGCATCGCCACCCGCACCATCGCGGGCGTGAAGCGGGCCGCTGAGCGTCCCCGTGGCTGATTCCGCTCGACGGGTGGTGATCACCGGGCTCGGCCTGGTGACGCCGCTCGGCAGCGGCGTCGGGCCATTCTGGGTCGGGCTGCGCGCGGGCCGCTCGGTGGTGACCCGCCTGAGCCGCTTCGACCCCTCGGAGTTTCGCAGTCAGGTGGCCGGCGAAGTGTCGGATTTTGCGCCGGAGGAGTGGATCGAACCGCGCCGAGCCAAGCGGCTGGATCGCTGTTCGCAGTTCTCCCTGGCTGCGGCCCGGATGGCGCTGGACGATGCGGGACTGGACCTGAGCCGGGAGGACCGTGACCGGGTGGGGGCCATGATGGGGACCGCGCTCGGCGGGGTGTCCAAAGCCGAGGAGCAGCACGCGGTGTACCTCCGTGACGGACTTCGCGCCGTGGATCCCGGGCTCGCGCTGACGGTGTTTGCCGGCGCGGCAAGTTGCAACCTGGCCATCGAGCTCGGGCTCTCCGGCCCCAACATCACCAACGGAATGAGCTGCGCCTCCGGCGCCATCGCCATCGGCGAGGCGTTCCGCGCCGTCCGCCGCGGCGAAGCCGATGTGATGCTGGCAGGCGGCGCTGAGGCCCCGCTGGCGCCACTCTGCTTCGGCGCGTTTGCGATCATCCGGGCGATGTCCAGCCGCAACGATGACCCGGCTACCGCCAGCCGCCCCTTCGACGAGGGCCGGGACGGCTTCGTGATGGCGGAGGGCGCGGCGGTGCTGGTGGTCGAGGAGCGATCCCGCGCCCTGGCGCGCGGCGCCACGATCTATGCCGAGCTGCTGGGTTACGGGATCACTAACGACGCGCATCACATGACCGCCCCCCGCCCCGATGGTGCCCAGGCCATCCGGGCCATGCGCCTGGCACTGACTGAGGCGCAGCTCGAGCCCTTCGCCATTGGGTACCTGAACGCCCATGGCTCATCGACGCCGTTGAACGACCCCACCGAGAGCCAGGCCATCCGCCAGGTGTTCGGCGCCCACGCCGACCAGCTGGCGGTCAGCGGCACCAAGGGGTATTTCGGCCACGCACTGGGCGCCAGCGGCGCCATCGAGGCGGCCACCTGCGCGCTGGCGATGCAGCGCGGCTGGTTGCCGCCGACGGTGAACCTGACCAGCCCCGGCGGAGGGTGCGACCTGTCCTATCTCACCGGCGAAGGGATGAACGCCACACCCGATTTCGTGATGAGCAACTCGTTCGGGTTCGGCGGGATCAATGCGGTGCTGGTGATGGGGAAGTAGGGGCCGACCGTGGTCGGCCCATCCTCGCGTTCCCCTGCCTACGCCTTTGCGTACCCTTCCTCGCTGGTCGTCGCGAAGAGTTCCTTGAGCGGCAGGTCAGCCCAGGCCGCGGCACGCTTCATGTCCAGGCCGAGCCTGCCAGCGACGCCCTGCGCGTAGGCGGGATCCGCGCGGTAAAAATGCACCAGCTGGCGCATCCGGATCCGCTCGGGCACGCCCTCCATCGCCGCGGCCACGTTCCCGCAGAGCTGGGCCTGCTGGTCGGCGTTCATGAGCCGGAAGAGGTTGCCAGGCTGGGTATAATCATCATTGCCGACCCGGTGATCGTACCGGTCGGCCTCGCCGGCAATCTTGAGCGCCGGCTCGCGGAACCGTGCGTCCTCCACCGGCCCGCCCATACTGTTCGGCTCGTAGTTGACCGACCCGCCCCCGTTGCTGTCGGAGCGCATGTTGCCATCGCGATGATAGGTGTGCACCGGCGCCTCGGGATGGTTCACCGGCAGCGCGGCATAGTTGACCCCGATTCGGTAGCGGTGCGCATCCGCGTACGACATGATCCGTGCCTGGAGCATCTTGTCGGGCGAAAAGCCGATCCCAGGCACGATGTTCGACGGTTCGAAGGCCGCTTGCTCGATCTCGGCGAAGTAGTTCTCGGGGTTGCGGTTCAGTTCCATCACGCCGATCTCGATCAGCGGATAGTCGGCGTGCGGCCAGACCTTGGTCAGGTCAAACGGGTTGATGTGGTAGGTCTCCGCCTCCTGCTCCGGCATCACCTGCACGCACATGCGCCACGACGGGTACTCCCCGCGCTCGATGGCCTCGAAGAGGTCGCGCTGCGAGCTCTCGCGGTCGGTCCCGACGACGCCTGCCGCCTCGGCGTTGGTCCAGTTGCGGATCCCCTGCTGGCACTTGAAGTGCAGCTTCATCCAGAATCGCTCGTTGGCGGCATTGAGAAAGCTATAGGTGTGACTGCTGAAGCCGTGTACGAAGCGAAAGCCCTGCGGCAAGCCCCGATCGCTCATCAGGATGGTGACCTGATGCAGGCTTTCGGGCGAAAGCGACCAGAAATCCCACATGCTGGTGTTCGAGCGCATGTTGGTTTTCGGATCCCGCTTCTGGGTGTGGATGAAGTCGCCGAACTTGTACGGATCACGAACAAAGAAGACCGGGGTATTGTTGCCGACCATGTCCCAGTTGCCCTCGCCGGTGTAGAACTTCACCGCGAAGCCCCGGACATCCCGCTCGGCATCGGCGGCGCCGTGCTCGCCCGCCACCGTGGAGAAGCGCATTAGGCATTTGGTCTGCTTGCCGACTTCCGCAAAGATGCTGGCCTTCGAATACCTCGTGATGTCATTGGTCACGGTGAAGGTGCCAAAGGCCCCGGATCCCTTGGCATGCACCACCCGCTCGGGAACCCGCTCCCGGTTGAAGGTGGCCATCTTCTCCAGGAGCTGGAAGTCCTGCATCAGCAGCGGGCCGCGCGGGCCGGCGGTGAGCGAGTTCTGGTTGTCGGCGACCGGTGCGCCGTGGGCGGTGGTCAGCTTCTCTTGCTTGGACATGTTTGCAAACCTTTTCATGGGCACGTAGGGGCGGAGCCGGCCAGCTGTGGCGGGCTGCCGCGATGTCACCCGGGTGACGGTGACGCCCTGAAAATAACGACGGTTCTTGAAGGGAGCGTGAAGGGGGAGGGAGATGCGAGAAGCGAGAAGCGTCTGGCCCTACTTCTCCGTTCTCCCTTCTCCCTTCTCGCTCAGCGCCGCCCGCGCCCGCACCCAGAGGCTCAGCGCATAGACCAGCACAATCACCGCCGTCACGACGTACGCCGCGACCATGTAGCCGCTGTTGGCGGGAGGGCTACCCTGCATCGCGGGCCTCCTGGGCGTCGCGCACCAGCGCGATGCCGTAACGGGTGATGGTGAAGCCGAGGTACAGCAGCGTGAAGAAGGCGAACGACGTCAGCAACGTCCGGAGCATCTCCGGCGGCATGCTGGGCGCGCTCGGCTTCATCAGCACCGGCTGGGGGTGCAGGGTGCGGAAGAGGTAGACGCTCAGGTGCACGAACGGCACCAGCAGCATCCCCAGGATTCCCACCACGGCGCTGAAGCGGGCGCGCTCCGACGGCTCGGTGAGCGCACTCCGGAGCGTCAGGTAGCCCAGGAAGAGGAAGAAGAGGAACAGCGTGAAGGTGAGCCGGGCGTCCCAGGTCCACCAGGTCCCCCAGATCGGCTTGGCCCAGATCGGCCCGGTCGTCAGCATCACGCAGCTGAACGCCAGCCCCACCTCGGCGCTCGAGGCCGCAAAGTGATCCAGCCGCTCGTCGCGGAGCCAGAGGTAGAGGATGCTCACGATCCCGACGATGGCAAACGCCATCAGCGCCGCCCACGCCGCAGGCGCGTGGACATAGAAGATCTTCTGCGCCGGCCCCTGCAGGCGCTCCACCGGCGTGAACTGCAGGGCCATGACATACACGGCGGTCAACCCGAGCAGCGCTACAGCGGTGAGCGCCAGGCCTCGACGGATCGCTTGCTGGCCGCTCTCGATCGTGATCATCATTCGTCCAGGATGGCGGGAAAGATCATGGCGCACAGCGTCACGAAGGCGATGTCGTACAATATCAGCAGACGAAGCCACCCCATCAACTCCTCGAGCGGGCGGCCACCCAGCAGCCGAACCGTGGCCTGCACCGCCCCGATGATCGGGGGCACCAGGAAGGGCAGCAGCAGGATCGGCAGCATCAGCTCCGCATAACGGGTGCGCACCACCATCGCACTGAACACCGTGCCCACGGCCACGAAGCCGATCGTGGCCAGCAGCGTCACCAGGAGCAGCCCGGGGAGCGCCGCACCGATCCCCACATTGAAGAACAGCACGAACAGGGGGAAGGTCACCGCCTCCACGATCAGCACGAAGACCAGGTTCGCCAGGTACTTGCCGAAGAAAATGGCCACCCGCGGCACCGGCGCCAGCAGCATCCCGTCCAGGGCGGCGTTCTCGCGCTCCAGCGTGAAGGCGCGGTTCAGGGCCACGACCGCCGCGAAGGTGAAGGTCACCCAGAGCACGCTCGGCGCGATGACCACCGGGCTCACGCCCGCGGGGTCACGCGCAAAGTTGAAGACCACGAGCACCAGCGCCGCGAAGACCACCGCGGACAGGATGGCCGTGCGGCTGCGCCACTCCACGCGCAGGTCCTTGGCGGCGATCAGCCAGGCCACCCGGAGCGTCTCACCCACGGACCGCCTCCCCGTACCGCTCCAGGAACCCCTCAAGGCCCTCGGCCCGGGATTCATAGATCGCCCAGAGCCCCTGCACCATCACACCGACGTGGGTGGCCAGGTCCCACGCTTCGGCGGGGTTGTGCGTCACCAGCACCGTGGCGCTGCCGGCCGCCCGCTGTTCGCGGATGACCTCGCGCACACGCCCGACCGACGGCGTATCCAGGCCGGTGAACGGTTCATCGAGCAGCAGGACGGTCGGGGCATGCAGCAGCGCCCGAGCAATCGCCACACGCTGCACCATGCCGCGCGAGAGCCGGCGCAGCGGCTCATCCGCGCGATCGGAGAGCCGGACGCGCTCGAGCGCATCACGGGCCACCTCCTCGCGGTTGGCCAGCCCGTACAGCCCGGCGGCAAAGCGCAGGTTCTCCCTGGCGGTCAGGTCATCGTACAACAGCGTCTGGTGGGAAATCAGCCCCACCGCGCGGCGGGTGGCGGGATCCTTCAGCAACGGCCGGCCATCGATGGTGACCACTCCGCGGCTCGGCCGGGCCAGGCCGGCCAGCATCCGCAACAGCGTGGTCTTCCCCGCCCCGTTCGGGCCGAGGACCAGCAGGAGTTCGCCAGGCGCAAGCTGAAGGTCCACCCCACGGACAGCACGCGATGCACCGAAGCGACGCTCGAGTCCGGTGGCGGCAAGACGGGACGGGATGATGGATGGCACGACGGAATATAAGGCGGACAGGCGGACAGGCGGACAGGCGGGTAGGCGGACAGGCGGACAGGCGGACTGATGCTACTTGGTCACTGGGGCCGGGCGTAAGGGCATTCCTCCGGAATGCCCAGCGGGAGCCCCGGAGGAGCACCGCTCAGCCCGAGGATCCATCCAGGATGAAGAGGTCGTCGAGCTTGGTGAGGACCAGGAGAAAGCGGACTTCGTCACTGACGTCGCGCAGGCGCACGGTGATGCGTCGCTCGGCGGCACGACGCTGGACCAGCATCAGGGCTCCGAGGCCTGCGGAGTCCACGCGCCGCGTGGTGCCAAGATCGAGCACCAACTGGCCCCTACCTTCCGGCAACTGGTCAACGATGGCACTCGCGACCCGACGGAACTCGGCGCGGGTCTCCAGGCCGAGTTCTTCCGGTGCGGCAAGTTCGCGTGTGACGACGTGCGTGGTGGACATCCATCGGCCTCCCACGCCCAACCCCGAGGCTTGGTGCATCCTTCTCACCTTCGGCTGCTGAGCCATCTTCCGCCGCCACATGGGCCGGGCGAAAGACCTCTGGCTATGCGACCCCGGGTCACCCCGGGTGTGCTCTTGTCGGGCGAGCTTCAATGTTCCGGTCCGGGGATAGATTCCCCGGCCAGCATGGCAGGGGCGCACAAAGCGGGCCAGATCCGAGGGAGAAGCGAGAAGTGGGCAGCGAGAAGCTCGGAGCGGAAGCCGCCTGGAGGCGTTGCAGGCTTGCCACACGGCCGCAAATCCCGTAATCTCACCGCAATACACAAGATCTCCGGCCCGTGCCGCCGCTGCCCTGCTCCCTGTTCCCTGTTCCCTGCTCCCTGTTCCCATTCCCCCCGGCGACCATGACTGACCAGCTTGCCACCCTGCTCTCCGAACAGCGTCGCTTCCCGCCCGACCCGGACTTCGCGGCCGCCGCCAACGCCCAGCCCGAGCTCCTGCGGCAGGCCCGCGCCGACCGCCTGGCCTTCTGGGACGAGCAGGCCCGTTTCCTGGACTGGATGACCCCCTGGCGCCAAACCTTGGAATGGACGCTCCCCCACGCCAAGTGGTTTGTCGGCGGGGAGCTCAACGTCAGTGCCAACTGCCTGGACCGCCACCTGAGCGGCCCCCGCCGGAACAAGGCGGCGCTCATCTGGGAGGGCGAACCAGGTGACCGGCGCGTGCTGACCTACTGGGACCTGGCACGTGAGGTCCAGCGCGCCGCCAACGCCCTGAAGGACCTCGGTGTTGGCCGTGGCGACCGGGTGGCGATCTACCTGCCGATGATTCCCGAGGCGGCCATCGCCATGCTGGCGTGTACCAGGATCGGTGCCGTGCACTCGGTGGTGTTCGGTGGATTCTCCGCGGAGTCGCTGCGTGATCGGATCAACGACGCGCAAGCCAAGTTGCTGATCACCGCCGATGGTGGCTACCGCCGCGGCTCGGTGCTGCCGCTGAAGCGGATCGCCGATGAGGCGATCGCCGCCTGCCCCTCGATCGAGAACGTCCTGGTGGTGCGCCGGCGTGCCGGTGGCGAGGGCGACGAGGCCTTTGCCCACATGGAGGAAGGCCGCGACCACTGGTGGCACCGGGCACTCGATGCCGCGGCGCCGAAGTGCGAGCCCGAGGCGATGGACAGCGAAGATCTCTTGTTCATCCTGTACACCTCAGGCACAACCGGGAAACCGAAGGGAATCGTCCACACCACCGGTGGCTACCTGACGCAGGCGGCGGCGACCACGCGTTACGTCTTCGACCTGAAGGAGGACGACGTCTTCTGGTGCACCGCCGACATCGGCTGGGTCACCGGCCACTCGTACGTGGTTTATGGACCGCTCGCCAATGGCGCCACGGTGGTGATGTACGAGGGCGCGCCCGACTGGCCCGACCGTGACCGGTTCTGGGAGATCGTGGCGCGCTACGGGGTGACCGTGTTTTACACCGCCCCCACCGCCATCCGGGCCTTCATGAAATGGGGGCCGCAGTTTGCCAACCGCCACGACCTCTCCACGCTGCGCCTCCTGGGCAGTGTCGGCGAACCGATCAACCCGGAGGCGTGGATCTGGTACCACCACCACATTGGCGGCAACCGCTGCCCGATCGTGGACACGTGGTGGCAGACCGAGACCGGCGGGATCATGATCACCCCGCTTCCGGGGATCACCACCACCAAGCCCGGCAGCGCCACGGTGCCCTTCCCCGGCATCTCAGCGGAGCTGGTGGACACCAAGGGGAACCGCCTGGAGCAGGGTGGCGGGTTCCTGACCCTGACCGAGCCGTGGCCTGGCATGCTGCGCACCATCTACGGTGACGACCAGCGCTACCAGGAGACCTACTGGAGCCGCTTTCCCGGCCGCTACTTCGCCGGCGATGGCGCCAAGGTGGACGAGGACGGCTACTGGTGGGTGCTGGGGCGCGTGGATGACGTGATGAACGTGGCGGGCCACCGGATCGGCTCGATGGAGATCGAAAGCGCGCTGGTGGACCATCCCTCGGTGGCGGAAGCCGCGGTGGTGGGCAAGCACCACGACCTCAAGGAGCACGTCACGAAGAAGATCGGCGCCATCGCGCGGCCGGACGACATCTTCTTCAGCGCCGACCTGCCCAAGACCCGCAGCGGCAAGATCATGCGACGGCTGCTGAAGGACATTGCCGAGGGGCGCGCGCTGGGAGACACCACCACGCTGGCGGACCCCGCGGTGGTGGCGCGGCTGAAGGATCAGTATGAGAGTGAGGAGGGGTGAGAGGCGGGAACGGCGAGCGCTCCGGTGTACGCGTCGGGACCCTCGCATGGTGAGCGGGAACTGTTGGGCTCAGTGCCCAAAGTGGCTCCTCGCATGGTGAGAGGGAACAGCCGATCATGCAGGTCCCTCTCACCCTGCGCCCAACCCGCCATTCCCCGAAGTCCCGCAGTTCCCGCTCACCATGCATGGAGGGTTCCTGTCCTGGGAGCTCCGGCAGTTCCCGTCTAGAACTGTATCTGCGCCCCCAGCTCCACCACCCGATTCGGCGGCAGCCCGAAATAGGCGATGGCTGAACGGGCATTGTTGGTCATCACCACGAAGAGTTTCTTGCGCCAGTAGGGCATCCGGCGGCTGAGCAGGTCGATGGCACTCCCCGTCTTTGGCCGACCGCGGACCGCAAGGAGCGTCTCGCGGCCGAGATAGAAGCTGGTGTCCATCATGGAGAGGACCATCCCCTGGTCCTTGAGCCGCTCGAGCACCTCGGGCATGCTGGGCGTCTGCATGAAGCCGTAGGACGCCACCACCGACCAGAACCCCTGGCCGAGCTCCTGCACCGCCAGCCGGTCTGCCTCCGCGACCTGGGGCACCTCCTCAGCCTGGACCGACATCAGGATCACCCGCTCGTGCAGCACCTTGTTGTGCTTCAGGTGGTGCAGCAGGACCGGCGGTGCGCCCGTCGGATCAGAAGTCATGAAGACCGCCGTGCCGGGCACCCGGGCCGGCTTCCGGTTGGCCACATCCGCAACGAACATTTCCAGCGGCAGGGTGCCCTCGCGCAGCTTGGTCATCAGGATCCGGCGACCGCGCTTCCAGGTGCTCATGCTCGTGAACACCATGGCAGCCACCAGGATCGGGAACCAGCCGCCGTGGGGAATCTTGGTCAGGTTCGCCGCGAAGAAGGTCACCTCCACCAGCAGCAGCGGTACCACGACTGCCGCCACCTTCCAGACCGGCCAGTGCCAGCGTTCACGAGCCACCGCGGCGAACAGCACGGTGGTGGTGATCATCGTGCCCATGATGGCCACACCATAGGTGTTGGCCAGGTTGCTGGAGGTGCGGAAGGTGAGCACCAGGCCGACGCAGGCGACCATCAGCGCCCAATTCACTTCCGGGATGTAGATCTGGCCCTTCTCGCGGGACGAGGTATGAATGATCGTCACCCGCGGCGTGTATCCGAGCTGCAGCGCCTGCTGGGTCAGGGAGAACGACCCGCTGATCAGCGCCTGGGACGCGGTGATCGCCGCCATGGTGGCCAGGCCGATCATCGGGTAGAGCGCCCAGGAAGGCACCAGGTTGTAGAACGGGTTGTTGGCCATGGTCGGGTCGGCCAACAGCAGCGCCCCCTGGCCGAAGTAGTTCAGCACCAGCGCCGGCATGACCAGGCCGAACCAGGCCAGGCGGATCGGGCGCTTTCCGAAATGGCCCATGTCAGTGTAGAGCGCCTCACCACCGGTGACGACCAGCACCACCGCGGCCAGGATCGTAAAGCCGGCGATGCCGTGTCGCAGGAAGAATTCCACGGCGTACCAGGGGTTCAGGGCCCGGAGCACCCCGGGTTCGCGGAGAATGGCGGCAGCGCCGAGGAGGGCAATGCAGGTGAACCAGACCAGCGTGACCGGCCCGAAGATGGCGCCAACACCCGCGGTACCCTTCCGCTGGACCAGGAACAGCCCCACGATGATGCCGAGGGACAGCCAGAGCACCAGCGGCTCCAGGGTCGGGGCAGCCACCGTCAGCCCCTCGACGGCGCTGAGGACCGAGATGGCGGGAGTGATGATGCCATCACCGTAGAGCAACGCCGCCCCGAACAGGCCCCCGCTGATCAATAGCCAGCGGCCGCGGGAGGTGATCTCGTTCGGCTTGAGCAGCGCCAGGAGCGCCAGCACCCCGCCCTGCCCCCGGTTGTCGGCCCGCGCCAGGATGATCAGGTACTTGAAGGCGATCAGGACCGTGAGCGCCCAGAAAATCAGCGAGAGGATGCCATAGATGTTTTCGGCGGTGACATCCATCCCGCGATGCGGGGCGAAGCATTCCTTCAGGGCGTAGAGCGGGCTGGTGCCGATGTCACCGTACACCACGCCAAGGGCGGCGAACGAGAGCGCGGCCAGCCGCTTCCCCGTCGGGGGGGCGCCGTGGCCGTCGGCTTGGCTCACGCCATCGCCGCCCGGGAACGGCGCCAATCCGCCACGCTGAGCAGGAAGATGACCAGGATGATGATCGCCGACGCCACGCACCACTGGCAGACGGCCCCGATCACGAAGAACTCGAGGTACTTGAGATAGGCGGTGAAGGCCACGGCGCCCCCGCTGAGCAGCACGAGGGCCAGTGCCGGGGCCGCCTGGGCTGCCTGGCCCGGCAGGGTGCCCCAGACCGCCACGCCCAGCAGCACGAGGTATCCCACGACAC
>JBHEPH010000022.1:0-20714 GCA_046260395.1 Gemmatimonadales bacterium | reverse complement strand
GCCCGCCGATCAGAAACGTCGGCGTGGAACTCACGCCCAGCCTGGCGCCTTCATTCAGGCTGGCCTGGATCCGTCCCGCGTGCCGCGTGCTGTTCATGCACTCGTCATAAGCGCCGACGTCCATCCCGGAGGCCTGGGCGAACCCTCGGAACACCCCGGATGCCCCGCCACGGTTCCACTCGTTGAACCCGTTGTAGATCCGCTCGTGGAACTCCAGGAACTTGCCCTGGTCGTCCGCGCAGGCGGCAGCGTGCATGGCCAGGCGGGAGGACGGGAAGTCCAGCGGGAAGTCCCGATAACGCCAGCGCAGGCGGCCAGTCTCGATCAAGCGGGCCTTGACGTCCGGAAACTGGATCGTGGCGAACATCTGGCAGCTGGGACACTGATAGTCGGCGTACTCGGTGATCTCCACCGGCGCATCCGGAGACCCGATGAGATAGCCGCGGAAGCCGGCGGTGTCCGCGTCGGTCACCACCACGTTGACGGGGATGCTCACGGCGCCGCGCCCCGTGGACAGGTAGACGAGAACACCCACCCCGACCACGGCGACAACGCCGAGCAGGAGGTAGAATCGGTTCACTCCGGGCTGCTTCGCCGCCATGGTTCGTCATCCTCTGGGTCAGGAGTCAGGAAATCAGGTGCGGACTCGGCCTCGTCCACGATTCGGCGGCTTTCGGCCACCTCGGGCGTGTCGTAGGTGCTGCGTACTTCCCAGGCGAAGAGTTCACTGCGGGCCTCGCCCAGGCGCCGCATCAGGTCGGCGGCGTCGTCCAGCAGGCGGGCCTCGCGGTCCAACTCCCGGATCCGCTCCGCCAGCTCGCGCAGCAGCTGCCGCAACGCCCGGGCCCGCTCTTCCCCGTAGGTCTCTTCCGGTTCGGTCATGCCGCCCTCCAGGGGGCCGCGCCGCCCCCGCTGGGAGCAGCCGATCCCGGTGCAAATGTAATGACCTGACCGTTCTCCGGCAGCATCCCGGATTTGCAGCACCCCCGTCGCGCGTTTATATTGCCCTACATAGAGAATTTTGCATGACAACCCAGTAGAAGGATGGTGCATGTCGAACAGCAGACCCAAGAAGCAACCCGCACGCGCGCCGATGGCGCCGTCGGCCCAGGATCAGGCCCGTGACGAGTTGTTCAGCCACATCCTGCGGTGCGGCGTTCTCGATGCCGAGCCGGAGCACCAGAAGGAGTGGATGGATGACACGATGCAGTACATCAGTGATCGCTACACCGACCTGACCGAGGAGCAACTGGCCGGGGTGCGGGTGCTGGGCGAGCGGTACTGCCGCCCCGTGGTACAGCACACGCCGGTGGCGGAGACGGTGCCGGCCGAGACGGTCTGAGTTCGTCGCTTCCTGAACAAGTCGAGCCGCCCGGTGAGTATCGGGCGGCTCGTTTCGTTTCCGCCCCTGCCGCCCCATCCGGGTCGATCAGCGCTCCAGGACACGCACTCCGAGGGCCCGCCACCGCCACCCCACGGCCAAGCGGACCCCACCGCCCAGCCCGAGTTCGGCAAACCAGCCACGGGCAGCACCAGGGCGCTGATCTACTCCAATCAGCACGAGCATCCGCACCGCTTCCGCCTCCCCAATCGTCCCAGCCACACCCCCACCCCCGTACCACCCCAGCCCGCGCGGCGCGTTCGGGTTCAGGAGGAAGTGCGCGGCCAATTCGCCGCGCCCGGCCAGCGACCCGCCGGCCAGCCCCGCCGCCGCCAGGCCGCCAATGCGGGTTCGGGCACCTGTGCGCCACCAGCGTGAGCCGCCCACCAGCCATTGCTCCGGCGTGGAGCCGACCGCCAGCAGCTCAATGCCACTCTCAACGCGAACGCGCGCCTGACCCTGCGCCGGCGGCGCCAGCCCCAAGGCCAGCAGCCCGGCCGCGAGCAGCCGGCTACTCGAGCACCAGATCGTAGCTGACCGGGATATCAGGATTGAGGGAGTTGATCGCCGAGCAGTACTTCTCGATGGAGAGGTCAATGGCTCGGCGCGCCTTGGTCTCGTCCAGCCCGGCGCCGGCAAGCGTCATGGTGAAATGGATTTTCGTCCACCGCCGGGGATGCTCCAGCGCGCGCTCACCCCGAACCGCAACGGTGAACCGTTCGAGCTCGACCTGCATCTTCGGCATCAGGCTGACGATGTCCGCGCCCGAACAGGTGGCCAGTGTCAGCAGCATGGTCACCATGGGGCCCGGCGCGTCCTTGCCGTCGGCATCAATGGTAATCTCGGGGCCGCCCGGCGCGCCGCCCCGAAACGCCAGGCCACCGGTCCAGGTGGCCGTCGCGTTGCGGATATTCGCTTCACTCATCAGAGCTCCTTGCGGGCCGTGTCGGCCACGCGGGTGTAGTCCCAGATCGCGTAGATCGCGATGGCGCCGGTGGCCCAGGCCAGCGGCCTCAGCAGCGACGACTCGGCCAGGAAGGCAAGCAGGGTCAGGATCTGGGCCACCGTGACCGCCTTGCCCCCGGCCCGGGCGGGAATCGACGCCGGGCGCTTGCGGATCGTGACGGTGATGAATGCCCCGGTGGCCACCAGGTCGCGAGCCATGACACCGATGATTTCGTACCAGGTGAGTTGACCACTCACCAGTACAACGACAAAGGCGCATGCCATGAACAGCTTGTCGGCGACGGGATCGAGGAATGCGCCGAGGCGGGAGCTGCCGAACCGGCGGGCCAGGAAGCCGTCGAGGAGGTCCGTCGCCGCTGCCACGGCCAGGATGGCAAAGCGCCAGCCGGCGTGCGGGACCACGAGGAATGCGATCGCCAGCGGCACCCGTGAACCGGTGAGCAGGTCGGCGATCGTCCAGCGACCGCCACCCTGGTCTACTTTCCGCGCCACAACCTGTTCTCCAGCCTCCGTCATGGGCAAAAAGATAGCCTGCCAGCCGACCGGTGCGGGGGGCGCACAGATGTGCGCCCCCTACGATTCCCTGTTCCACGCGTCCTGGGGGCGCACAGATGTGCGCCCCTACGGCCTCCCCCGCACCACTCCCTCCGCCCTCTCCCCGGGATCGAGGCATCTGGCCAGCACAGCGTGCACCGCCTCGAGCGTCACCGCCTGGTACGGCACCTCCGGCTGCTCGTAGTCCTCCAGCGGCTCGTTGGCCAGCCAGAGGTCCACCAGTTCGCCCGCCACCGCCGCACCGGTCTGCCGGCTCACCGCAGCATGCCCCACCAGGTAGCCCGTCGCCCGCTGCAGTTCGTCCGGCGTGATCCCCTCGCGCCGAAATTGCTCCAGTTCCACCAGCATCTGTTCGCGCGCCTCGTCCTCCCGCTCGGGAGAAGTGGCGATGTAGGTCAGCAGCGCCCCCGCGCCCATGCGCTGCCAGGCGCTGGCCATGACAGTGTAGGCCAGGGAGCGCTTGTCGCGTAGCGCATCAAAGAGCCGCCCTCCCAAGCCGCCGGCCGCCGTGGCCCACACCTCGGCGGCAAAGCGATCCGCGCTGGTGCGCGCTGGCCCGGGGAACGCCATGGCGATGGCGGATTGCGCCCGCTCGCGCTGCACCACGCGCAACTCGTCACCTTTCCGCGGCGCCACAGGCGACCGCACGGGTGCAATCTGGTCGTTGCTGCCGGGCACATCAGACAGCACCTCGGCCAACGCAGTCGCGGCCTCCGCCGGGTCGAAGTCCCCCACCGCCACGACGACCGAGCGCCCGCCCTCCAGCTCGCGGGTGTGCCAGTCGCGCACCAGCTCCGCGCTCAAGCTGCCCACCGACTCCACCGTGCCACCCGTGGGGAGCCCATAGCCCTCATCCCCGAACGCGGCGCCGAGCGCCAGCTGGAAGGGATAGCGGAACATGTCATCCGCCACCTGGGCCGCTTCACGCGCCAGGGTCTCCCGCTCCACGTTCACCCGTTCCTCGGCGAAATGCGGCTGCCACATCACCCGTCGCAGCAGCACAACCGCCGGCAGCAGATGCTCCACCAGGACGGTGGCCCCGAACCCGAAATGGTCCGCGGAGATGGACGCCGTCACCGGACCGCCCAGCCGGTCAAACGCCTGCGCCAGGGCCAAGGCATCCAGCCCACCCGCTCCCCGTACCGCGCTGCGGATTCCGAGCATCCCCACTCCGGCGTGGGCGGCATCCTCTGGGTATCGCCGTCGCCGGTAGATCCCCAGGGTCACCAGCGGCGAGCCCTTCCGGGCCCGTGCCAGGACGTCCAAGCCGGCGAGTGCGATGACGCGAGTCCCGCCAACCTGACGCACGGGTCGCGGCGCGCGACGCACCTGAAACGCCTCTCGCACGGTGTCAACGGTGAGGTCTGCTCCCGATTTCTCGGGCAGGTACGCCACCGCTGCCACGGCATCGGGCCGCAGCCAGCGCCGGGCCGCGTCGCGCACCTCCGTGCCGGTCGTCGCCTGGATCCGCTCGGCCCATTCCTCGATCCACCCCAGGTCTCGCAGCGCCTCGGCCTCCGCCAGGAGCGAGGCCCGCGCTTCGGCCGACTCCAGCCGCCGGGCCAGGCGCGCCCGGATCAGGGTCTGGGCGCGGGTCAGGTCGTCGGGCGAAGGACCATGCGTGGCCAACCGGTCCAGTGCCTGCCCCACGATCCCCAGCGCTTCCGGGAGACGGGCAGGGTCCATGTCCGCGCTGATCGAGAACACGCCGACCTCGGTGGGGGCAAAGTGGTTTGCGCTCACCGACAACACGACGCCCGTTTCGCGGAGTGCCTGCGGCAGCCACGCCGAGCGGCCGGCGGAGAGGACCGCGGCAGCAACATCGAGGACTGGTGCGTCCTCGTGGAGGGGCGGTACCGTGCGCCAACCGAGCGTCAGATCGGCTTGCGACACGTCACCGCGAAGGGTGCGCACCCGCACCTCGTGGTGCCAGGGCTCGTCGGGGCCCGGCGGGATGGGCTCAGTGTGCCCTTCCCAGCCCTCGAAACGTGCCCGCACCTCCGCCATTGCATCCGAGACCGTCACCCCGCCGGCGATAGCGACGATGGTGCGCGAGGGCACGTAGCGACTGCGATAGTACCCCGCCACATCCTCGCGCGTGAACTCCGCCAGGCGGGCTTCATCGCCGATGCGCCACCGGCGGATCCGGTGGCGGTCGAAGAGGACGGCATGCATCGTCTCGTGGGCCACGGCGCCTGGCGAATCGCGCTTGCGCTTGGCTTCTTCGATGATGACCTGGAGTTCGCGACGGAGCTCATCCGCATCAATCGTGGCGTGCCGGAGGGCGTCGGCCTGGAGATCAAGCCCGGTGGCCAGGGCGCCGGCCGGGAGGACCGCGTAGTAACTGGTGTGGTCGTAGCCGGTGCCGGCGTTGAGCCAGCCGCCGGCGGCTTTGGTGCGCCGGGCCAATTCGCCCGGGCCGAACTGGGGTGTGCCCTTGAAGAACATGTGTTCCAGGACATGCGAGACGCCGGCCAGCTCGTCGGGTTCATCAAGGAACCCTGCCCGCACATGCATGACGATGGCCACCGCGGCCGATTCGGGATCCGGCTGGACCAGCGCGATCAAACCATTCGGGAGGACCTCGCGATGCACCCCATCCACCAGCCGGTCCGTCATCCCTTGCCGCCACTCCCCATTGGCCGGAAGAGCAGGACAGCAACGCCGATCCCGAGCAACCCGGCCGCGTAGCCGAGGTAGTGCACCAGGTCCCAGCCGGTGGGCAAGGTGGTGCCCAGGATCTCGCGGCCCTCCATTCCACCAAACTCCACCAGATGAAACGGTGGCAGCAGCGGGGTGACATCCCGCAAGAATCCCGGAAGGGGCATCCCCGCCTCGCGCGCGCCGTGCAGCGCCGACTGTCCCAGATAGAGACTTACCCCGATGGCCCAGTCACGTCGCCCAAAGGTGGACCAGCAGAAAACCAGACCACCGAGAAGGAGATAGAGGAGCACCACGCCACGCACGGCCTCCCAGGGTGCAACCCAGGCGCCGAGCGACAGGCGGATGGCCACGGCGATCATGATCGGCAACGTCGCGAGAATCACGCCCCCGATCAGGAACCGTTGCAGGTAGTACCACGCCGGGGTCACCGGCGCCGAGAACAGCGAGCGGTTGTAGCCGTCCACGCGATCGGTGCTGACCATGCCGGCGACGGCCAGGACCACCAGCGGCCAGGCGAGTTGGCTGAGGGTCGTGGCCAGGACCACCACCGCCCCGTCCGCGAGGCCGGGGTTGCCCTTGGCCACCTGCCAGAGGATCAGTCCGAGGACAGCAGTGAACAGCACTATCACCAGCCCCGCGCCACGGACATGGTCGCGAAGCTGCCAGCGGGCATAGTCGAGGACCGGGGCGATCATCGCTCCTCCCCGACCGCGGCGCGGAAAGCCGTCTCGAGCCCACCCACCTCAGGCCCGAAGGCTGCGACCGCACCACCAGCCTCAAGCAGCCGCGCCAGCTCCGCGTTGACCTCCCGCAGGGAACCCTGCACGCGCCAGGAACCCTCGCGCCCCTCGACCGGCTCCGCGCCGGTGAAAACGCCAGGGGGCAGCGGCAGACCGGAGGCCAGGACCAGCCGCCAGGTCCTGATCAACCCCTCCGTGTTGCCCTCGGCGCCGGGACGCTCCACGCGCTGCAGCCGGCCCTGATGGATGATGGCCACGCGGTCGGCGATCCGCTCGAGTTCGTCGAGGTTGTGGGAGGCCACCAGGATCAGCCGGTCGGGGCGGCGGAGGGTCGTGACCAGGTCGCGGAAGCGCTGGGTCCAGAGCGGGTCGAGTCCGTGGGTGGGCTCGTCCAGAATCAGCAGGTCGCTGTCATCGAGGAGTGCCTGGCCCAGACCCAGGCGCTGGAGGTTGCCCTTGGAAAGCTGCCGGACCTGCTTGCGCAGGTGCTCGTCCAGACCCAACTGAGCGCTCACCGCCAGGGCGCGGCCCGTGGCCGTGGCTCCCCGACCACCCAGCACAGCCCGTCGCACCAGCGCCTCGCGCACCGTCCATCGCGGCGGCAGCGCCGGCAGCTCAGGCAGGTACCCGACCCCGGTCCGCTCCACATATGCCCGCGGCGAGCGACCGTCAATGCGGACGGTGCCCGTCGTGGGGGTCAGGAACCCGATAATGAGGGAGATGAGGGTGGATTTGCCCGCGCCGTTTGGGCCGGCAATCCCGACGACCTCACCGCGCGACAGCGTCAGCGAGAAGTCTTCGAGTGCCCGGACTTCGCGGCGGGTGATGAGGGTGCGATAGGTCTTGCCCACCGCCTCGAGGGCAATCACTGCAGAATACGCAGCACCCCGGCCTGGGCACTCCCGCGGATGAACGCCTCGGCGTCGGCCACCGGGATGACCACCCCGGTCTCGGCGCGACCCTGTTGCGCCACCCCGCTCATGAACTCCCCGAGGGTGGACTCCACCCAGGCCAACTGCGAAGCCTTGAACTGCAGGAGGATTTCCTCCCAGGTGCCGCGCAGCATGCTGCCCGACAGCGTGGTGACGGCGTGCGCCTCCGATGGCCCACCGCGCCGCTGCATGGCGTGCAGCTCGGTGAGCATGGCACCGAAGAGTTCCAGCTGGTTCGGGTCCCGCTGGCTGCCGTCCGGCTGGGTGGCCTCGATCTCAGCCAGCAACTCATCGAGTGAGTCCGGCTCGGGGGCGAGCTCACCAAGTCGGCGCATCCACGGAGACAGCTCCGGATCGTCGTCGGGGAGGCGGTAGTAGAGCTTCCTGAGTTCGATCATCCGCCAGAGCGCCAAGTCGTCGAAGTGGTCCTCGGGGCCGGTCTTCTCCAGATGGTAGAGGGCGGCCTCGGTCTCACCCCGGTCGTAGAGCGTGTTGGCCAGGTAGATGCGGGCCTCAGCATAGGCCGGGTCCAGCTCCAGGGCGCGGCGGATCCAGTAGAAGGCATCAGCTTCGCGGCCCAGCCGGTGGCAGGTGTAGCCGAGACAGGCGGCGGGCTCGGGGACGTCGCTGCGGGCCAGGACACCCAGCTCAAAGAAGCGATGCGCCTGCGCAAGCTGGCCTTCGCGGAAGAAGGCCCGGCCAATCTGCAGCATCAGCTCATGATCGTCGGCCAGGCCGAGACGCACGATCCGATCGAAGGCGGCGATGGCACCGTCCACCTGGCCGAGCTTGAGGAGTACTTCCCCGTAGCCGGCCAGGGCGTCCTCATGCTCGCCGTCCAGGGTCAGGGCGCTCTCAAAGCTCCGCCGCGCCCACGGATATTCCTCGCGGGCGAGATGGGCGTAGGCCATCCCGACGTGAAGTTCGACGGTGTTGGGGTAGAGGGCGAGTCCGTCCTTCAGGACCTCAAGGGCTTCTTCATAGCGGCCTTCGTTGTAGAGCTGGTGCGCGTGTTCGTCGAATTCATCGGAACCGAGGAATCCGTCCGACATCAGCAGGCCTCCCCGAGGTGGTATGAGCTAATGTGTGAACAGAGGGGGCATTCGTGCAAGAGGGGCGGGTCACGGCTTGGTGACGTCCATCACGTCGAGCCGTGTCGTCGCCACCCCTGCAGGCGCTCCTCAACGCGACTGCGCACCGGCCGGCGCACCGCGCCATCCGCGGGAATGTCCACCTCGGTGACGACGTCGCGGTGCCACGCCAGCGGGCCGAGGCGCGGGTGCCAGACGAGGTAGCCGTCCTCCCGCATCGTGCTGCGAATCTCGTATTCGAGCGAGTCCGCCTCGACCTCGTGCAAGGTGTCGGTGACGGTGCGGGTCCAGCGGAAGCGCTGCAGGTTGGCGTCGGCGCCGGTGCTGTCGGCCCGCCGGATGATCCGCCCGCCGCGACCGTCGTCCCATATTCCACCGACCTCCAGCGCGCTGTCCGGCAGCGCCGGCAGGAAGGTGGTGAACGCCGTGCCAAGGTCGCTCACCTCGGCCAGCTCATCGGGAATGAAGGGGCGGGTGCCGAGGGTCACGAGGCCCGCAGGAGTGACCCAGCCGCGCGAACGTCCCCCGATCAGGCCGTCAGTGTCCGGGAGCAGCCGACCCTCCGGGCCATCCCGCCAGATATGGAGGGAATCGTACCAGGCTTCGACGGTGAGGGCGCTGTCCGGGCCGGCGGCGCGGACCTGCCAGCGGGCCTCGCGGCCCACCGACTCGAGCCGCGTCGCGCCGCCGGTCTGGGTCCGGATCGTGGTGCGGACCCGCTCGTCGAACGTGGCGCCGTCGAGCATCGTCGCGGTGTACCGCGCCGGCGGCCCCTGCGCCGCCAGCATTGAGGCCATAAAGAGTAGGGGCGCGCCCAACGGCGCGCCCCAAGACCGCCAACCCACCAATGGTCGTGGCGCGCCCAAAGGCGCGCCCAGAATCCTCACGCCTCCCCCATGAACGGATAGCGGTAGTCCTTGGGCGGGACGAAGGTCTCCTTCAGCGTCCGGGGCGACACCCAGCGCATCAGGTTCAGGATCGAGCCGGCCTTGTCGTTGGTGCCACTGGCGCGCGCACCGCCGAACGGCTGCTGCCCCACCACCGCGCCGGTGGGCTTGTCGTTGAGGTAGAAGTTGCCGGCCGCGTGCTGCAGCACCCTGGTGGCTTCGGCCAGCCGGGCGCGCTCCTGGGCAAAGACCGCCCCCGTCAGCGCATAGGGTCCGGTACGGTCCACCAGGTCGAGCGTCTCGCGCCAGCGGGCGTCCGGATAGACGTGCACGGCCAGGACGGGGCCGAAGATCTCCTCGCACATCAGCCGGTAGGCCGGATCTTCGACCTCCACCACCGTCGGCTCGATGAACCACCCCTCGCTGGCGTCCGTGCCCCCGCCCGCCACGATGGTCACGCCGGGATCGAGCTTGGCGCGCTCGAGGTAGCCCTTGATCCGCTCGAACGCCTTCTGGTCGATGACGGCGCCCATGAAGTTCCGGAAGTCGGCCACGTCACCCATGCGGATGTCGGCCATCATGGCGGTCACCCGCTCCTTGACGGCTGGCCAGAGCGAGGCCGGCACGTAAGCGCGCGATGCCGCGCTGCACTTCTGCCCCTGGTACTCGAAGGCGCCGCGCACCATCGCGACCGCCAGCGCGTCTACATCGGCGCTGGGGTGGGCCACGATGAAGTCCTTGCCGCCCGTCTCGCCCACCAGCCGCGGATACGACCGATAGCTCTCGATCCGGTCCGCCACGCCCTTCCAGAGCAGCCGGAACACGGTCGTGCTGCCGGTAAAGTGGATCCCGGCCAGGTGCGGGTCGCGCAGAATCCGTTCCGTCACCATGACCGGATCACCCGGCACGAAGTTGATCACGCCAGGCGGCAGCCCCGCCTCGCGGAAGAGCTGCATGACGAGCCAGTTGCTCAGCGCGGCGGTCGCACTCGGCTTCCAGACCACCGTGTTGCCCATCAGGGCGGGCGCCGCCGAGAGGTTGCCGCCGATCGCGGTGAAGTTGAACGGCGAGATGGCGTAGACGAAGCCCTCGAGCGGCCGGTGCTCCAGCCGGTTCCAGACGCCGGGCCCCGACATCGGCTGTTCAGCGTAGAGCCGCTCGGCGAAGTGCACGTTGAAGCGGAGGAAATCCGCCAGCTCGCACGCGGCATCAATCTCGGACTGGTAGGCGGTCTTGCTCTGGCCCACCATGGTGGTGGCGTTGATCGGCGCGCGCCACGGCCCGGCCAGCAGGTCAGCGGCCTTGAGGAAGACCGCCGCACGGTCCTCGAAGGGCCAGGCCGACCACTCCGCCTGGACCTCCACCGCCGCGGCGATGGCGCCGTCGAGACCGGCGGCATCCACCTGGTGGCAGTTGGCAATGACCCGGCTGTGCCGGTGTGGCGAGGTAACCGGGACGGTGGCGCCGGTCCGCAGCTCCTTGGCGCCCGCATAGACAGGGATGTCGACGGTGTCGCCCTCGACCGCGGCAATCGCCGCCTTGAGGGTGGCACGTTCGGGGCTGCCGGGGGCGTAGTTCAGCACCGGCTCGTTCACGGGGACGGGGATCTTGAAGGCGCCGCTCATGCGTGCACAGCTCCGTGGAACATGGTGAGAGACACTCGCTAGGGGCGGGGAAAGACACCATCAGGGGGCCGCCCAGGCCCGCCGAGTGTCGGGGGAAAAACCACGGTGAAGCCGGAGCGCCGCAAGATGTCCTGGCCAGCGTCCGACAGGGTGAAGCGGACGAAAGCCGCCGCGGCACTCGGATTGGGCGCGCGCGTCGGGATGGTGAGGGCAAAGAGGATGGGCTCGCCGGTGATGGTGATGGAATCCGACGGGGCTCGCGTCGCCCCGGGTAGGCGGACACTCGCCTGACGATACCAGTCTGCTCGTGCTGGATCGGACAGGTCCACCTCAGGACCCAGCCGCACGAACGGGAGCCTGGTAGCCTGGGCAATGTTGGTGTAGGACCAGGCGTAGTCCAGTTCCCCGGCCTGCACCAGCGCCACCAGGTCCGACGACTTGCCTCGCACCCACCGCTCGGGCATCGCGGCCAGCAGGCGGTCCGCCAATCCCGGCTGCCGCCGCTGGGCTTCCACCAGCTGCAGCACCATCAGGGTCCGGTACCCGTTGGGGTCGAGGGCCGGCTCGGACCGCCCCGTCCGCACCCCGGGGCGCAGGAGAATCTCTGGCCAGTTGTCCGCCGTGATCTCGCTGGCGCCCCGGGAACGTGCCGTGTGGATCAGCACCATGGCGTTGCGCGCGAAGCTGACGTACCAGGTGGCCTCTTTCGGGATCAGGACGGCCGGGATCACGTTGAAATCCGCCACCGCCACCACATCCGGGATCTTGCCCAGCTCCGTCAGCTTCCGGGCCGCCTCGAGGCTGCCCGAGCTCTCCTGGGCCGGGCGGATGCCCGGGTGCTGCGCCTGGAAGGCGCGCAGGAGGTCGCGCATCGGCAGCGCCAGGCTGCCGGCATTGAACACGATGAGGGGACCAGAGACCGCCTGGGCAGCGACGGGCCCGGCCAGCAGCGGCACAAGGACGAGCCCGACCGTGAGCGGGCGCAGGAAGGATGACCAACCGTACATCCCCGCATTATACTTGGATCACGCTGCGGCGGCGATGACCGCGGCATACCATCAGACGAGGCACCCCATGTTCCGACGTTCCACCGCGATGGCGCTGACCGCCGTCCTGGCCCTCGGCGCCTGCCGGACCTACGACAATTACACCCCGCTCCGCAAGGAGTCCGGGCTCCTGCCGGCCGACCAGTTCGCCGCCTACGGAGCCGAGCAGGCCCAGCTGATCGCCATTGGCCGGGCGCTGACCAAGTGGTACACTGGCCCGAACCCGGATGACGCGGCCATCGGCAACGAGCAGGCAGCTGCCTGGGCCCGCAGCCTGCCCCATGTCCGCGACGTGGATGCCGACCCGCTCGGCCACCGGCTGACCATCACCTTTGCCAGCGGCTGGAGAGCAGCCGCCCTGCCGATTGACGACGGCAAGGCCCCCGAGGCCACCTACGGCTTCACGCCGCCCGCGGGGCAGTGAACACCGGCATCGTCCAGCTCCAGACCACCCTCGATTCCGAGGCCGCGGCCAGCCGCATCGCCGACACCCTGGTCGCCGAGCAGCTGGCCGCCTGCGTACAGGTGATCGGCCCGGTGCGCAGCACCTACCGCTGGCAGGGCGCCCTGGAACGGGCCGACGAATGGCTCTGCCTGATCAAGACCACCGAGGCCGCCCTCACCGCCCTGCTGCCCCGCCTCAAGGAACTGCATCCCTACGACACGCCCGAGATCATCGTGATCCCGGTGATCGGCGGTGATCCGGCATACTTGCTGTGGGTGAAAGAGGGAACTGCCGACCCCCTTTGATCACACTCGCCATCTCGCCTGGTGAGCGGGAAAGGCCAGAACTCCATTGCCGCAACTGGCCATGGTGCTGGGTAAGCGGGAACCACCTCTCCGCGCAGTTCCCGCTCACCGAGCACGGAACCTTCACGGAAGCGGAATGCCGACAGTTCCCTCTTACCACGAACCGATGCCTGGTCTCTCACGGCATCCCGGTAGTTCCCTTCGTTCTTCCCGCCCTCCCCCCCATCTTCTCCACCCCGCCCATCATCTCGCCCATCATCCACCAGTGCTCCATACCCATGAGGTTGGTGTCGGGGTTTCGAAATTCGGCGAGTTGCTCGCGAATCAGGTTCGGTTTGGCCGCCCGCGGCACTGCCGGGTTGGCCAGGATGTCCGAGATGATGTCGTGCATCATGTGGAGGTTGTCGAAGATGATCGCCGCCCGGGGATGCGCCTTACTGAAGGTCGGGGCCACCGCCGAGGTCATCGGCATCACGGCGGGAAACCGGCTCGGCGGGGAGTCAGCCATTCCCCAGAAGGTCGCAAGGGCATCGGCAATCCCGGCCTTCTTCCCGCTGGGCGTCTCCTCCTCGAGAAGCGGCTCGTAAAGCCCGACCTGCAGCCAGTGGTAGGCCCAGATCAACCCATTCATCTTCGGGAACTCCCGGCGGAAATACTGACTGAACGGCTGGTCGTCCATCAGCGTCATCTGTTTCGGCTGGTCGGTGAACGCCAGCCGGTCGCGGCTCAGGTAGTCGTCCGTCAGCCGCTCCACGAGCGCATGCTGCTCGGCACGGCTCAGTCGCTCGTCGGCGTAGGCATCGTAGATCTGCCGGTGGAGCAGGTGCGCCCACTCGAACATCCGCTTCGCCTCGAGTGCCACGCGGGCGTAGGCCGGCTCCACCACATCCTCCGCCACCATGAAGCGCGGGGGGCGGACCAGCAGGTCACGCGTCAGGAAGTTGAACTCACCGTCCTCAAGCAGTTCCTTGGCACGGTCCGGCCGAGTCCAGAGGTGCTCGTAGAGGATCGCGTGCCCGTAATCGAATGCGTTGAAGAGCCGGGCTGCTTCGGGATAGCGCTGCAGGAACTGCCAGTTGAAGCTGCCCGGCAGGTAGTGCCACTCCGCCCGGACCGTCTGGCCCCGTGCCGGCCGCACCCCGCGCGGCGCACGCCCGATGCCGAGTGCGGTGGAAAAGCCTGCGGTGACGGTCCAGGCGTGGCCGGGATCGCGCTCCAGCGCGCGTGACAGCCCGAGGTCCAGCACCAGCGTGGGCGTCATCTGGCGGCGAAGGCCAACCGCGGCGCTGAATTGGGCGGATGCACCCTCGCCGCCGTCACGAGCCACCAGTTCCGCCGCGATCAACGTGCTGGTACGAATGAGGGTGCGGTCCACCGCCACCGCCGCCGCCCACTGCGGCTCGGCATGCGTGCCGCCAGCTGCCCGGGCGCCGACGGGCGTCCACGCCGCGTTGACGTGCACCCGCTCCCGCCCGATGGTGCGCGTGGCGATCCCCTTGAGCGTGACGCTCCCCTCGTCCGCCGCGAGGGAGCCGACCGGCAGGTGCCCCTCGGCTCGCAGCGCCAGCGCCGGCATTTTCGGGCCCTCGCCACGGAAGTTGTAGAAGAGGAAGGCCCCTGGGCCGGTAATCCCGAAGTCGCGCCCCGAGGCTCCCGGTACGAAGGCAAGTGGTAACTTGGCTCCCAGCATGAGGTTATCCCAGGCGCCCCAGGCAATCTCGGGCCGGGACCGATGCAGGGTGCCTTCACGGCCCCACTCGGCGCTCCATGGCAGCAGCCATTCAATCGCCCGGCGCTCCACCGGCCAGGCGTCCTCGCTCCACAGGGGGCGGCCATCATCAAGGTTGCGAAAATCGAGCTGGGCGCCCGCGGGCACTGCCAGCCCTGTCGAAAAAGCCGCCACAATGGCGGTCATGGCAAAACGACGCATGTGTGTCCTTCTGGCACAGATGTTCTGCCACCTGCCCTGCGGCGGATGGCGACGGAGATGCGAGGAATTGAGGGGGGACTAGGCGAAAAGCTGCGGAGGGGGTGTGGGCGGGGCGGAAGGAGCGGAAATCGGCTGCCGGCTGGCGGCGGACGGTACCTGCACGGCGGCAACCCGGGTGGCCACCGACCGTGCCTGGGCCACCAGCTCCGCCCCAGTCGCCGAGCAGGAGAGCTGGGTGCCGCACTGGGTGGGCGGGCAGTGTGGGCACTCCGCGGCTTCGCTGCTATCTTCCGTTTCGGAGTGATGCTCCCCGTGCGTCACGGTATGCGCGTGCGACGCCACAGGCGTTGCCTCGGCGCCCAGGGGATGGGCACAATGCTCCGCAGCCCCGGCGAGCGGGGATGCCAGGACCGCCAGAACGGCACTCCAGACCAGCCAAGGCGCCACCCGGGCGCGGAGCAGGAACCGCATCGGGTGGAAACTATCCACCTGCCCCGCCACGGGGCAAACGGGAACCGCCCATGCCTGCCACACCCAGAAAGCCGCTCGACCCCAGGATCACCGCCCGCAACCGCTATATCACCATCGGGCTCGTTGTAGCCTTCGTGGGGTTCCTGGCGTGGACAATGCTGTCCGCCCAGAAGGCCACCTGCGACGTCTGCATGGACTACAAGGGCCGGCGAAACTGTGCGAGCGCTTCCGCCGTCAATGAGGAAGAGGCGCTCACCTCGGCCCGGAACACCGCTTGTGGGCCGATTTCCTTCGGGATGAACGAGTCCATCGAGTGCGGCAACACCCCCCCGGCAACTCGTGTCTGCCGGACCCGATAGGCGGGCGGAATTGGCCCCCTTCTTGCGCCGTGGGAACCAGGAGGGCTGAATCATGGTTCTAGATGGCATGGTAAACCAGGACCGGAATCTGACAATCCGCGACGCGGCCCACGACGAGGAGTTCTCGGCGTGGCTCAGCGACCTGGTGGAGCTCCATCCGGGCTCCCTGGCGGAGGCCGCCCACCTGAGCGACCACCACCTGGTCCTGTCCGATGAAATCGGCGACTGGATCGGAGGGGTGCGCTACACCCTGCGTGGTGGCGTGGCCCAGCTGGTGGAAATCGGCGTGGCCCCGCACGAACGCCATCAGGGACACGGTTTCCGGCTGTTGTCCGCGTTCGAGGACCGCGCCCGTGACCTCGACGCCCATCTGGCCGAGTTCTGGTCGGACAACCTCCGCTCCGAGGGGGTGCTGGCCGCAATGGGGTGGCACCGTGCCCTCCACCGCGCAGATTACTTCGGCCACGCCACCTGGTACCTGTTCGAAAAGCGCCTGCCTCTCTCGCCTTGACCTGGACGACCGTCGCCTCCCTGGTCGAATCGCTCGCCCGCTACGCCGTGCTCCTGGGTGTGGCGGGCGCCGCTGTGGTGGCCGCCACTCACTGGGCGGTGCGGCAACGCCACATCGAGCCGTTCGGTGCCCTGCCCCGCACCGTGCGCCGGCTGAGCGACCCGTTGGTCACCCGGGTGGAGCGGCGGATGGTCCGGTGGGGCAAGAACCCCCAGGATGCCCCGCTCTGGCTCCTCGGCTTCATGATCCTGGGCGGCATCCTCCTGCTGTCACTCATCGGCTGGCTGACGGGGTGGATCAGCCAGCTCGTGCTCCTGGCCGGCGCCTCCCCCCGCGCCTGGGCACGGTGGGGCATCAGCACCCTCTTCCAGATCCTCATGCTGGCCCTGATCGTCCGCGTGGTGGCGTCGTGGTTCGGGAAGGGGCCGTATACCCCGTGGCTTCGGCCGGCGTACCTGCTCACCGACTGGCTGCTGAATCCAATCCGGCGCCTGATGCCACCCTTCGGCATGATTGATCTGAGCCCGCTGGTGGCCTATGTCGCGCTCATCCTCCTCCGCGGGCTCCTGCTGGCCCTGCTGTTGTGACCTGGCTCGCCGCTTTCGACGGTGGTGTCCGCCTCCAGCTCTACATCCAGTCCCGTGCATCGAAAACGGAAATCGCCGGCGTGCATGGTGACGCGCTCAAGATCCGGCTCGCCGCGCCGCCAGTGGACGGGGCAGCCAACGAGGCGCTGGTCAGGTTCCTCTCCGAGCAGCTCGGCGTACCGCGGTCTGACGTGATCCTGGTCGCTGGGATGTCGGGACGGCGGAAGACCGTGATGGTGGAGGGGGTGGGTGAAGAACAGGTGCGGCGGAGGCTGGGCGCACAGGATGGATAGGCTGGCCCGGGCAGTTCCGCTTTGCCGCGGGCCATGGTACAATTGAGCGACAACCCCGGATCGTGGTGATTTGCGCTGATTGCGGCCACGTTAAATAATCGCTAAAACGCTGCCCGGGGGCCAACGTTCGCCTCGGGCGTTTTTTGTATCCCGGAAGGAGCCTGACCCGGCATGACGCAGGACCACGCCACCCTCGCCGCCGCCCATCGCCGGGCCGAGCGGCTGGCTGCCCTCGACGGGCTGCTGGCCGAGCGGATCCTGGTGCTCGATGGCGCCATGGGGACGATGGTGCAGCGCCACGTGCTGACCGAGGCGGATTTCCGCGGCGAGCGCTTTGCCGACTGGCCGGTGGACGTCAAGGGCAACAATGACCTCCTGGTCCTGACCCGCCCCGACATCATCGGCGGCATCCACGAGGCCTACCTTGCGGCCGGCGCCGACATCCTGGAAACCAGCAGCTTCAACTCCACCCGCGTCGCCATGGCGGACTACCGGATGGAGGAACTGGTCCCCGAGTTGAACCGCGAGGCGGCCCGGCTGGCGCGCGCCGTGGCCGACCGCTTCGAGGCCGCCGAGCCCGGCCGCTGGCGCTACGTGGCCGGAGTGCTGGGCCCGACCAATCGCACGGCGTCCATCTCCCCGGACGTCAACGACCCCGGCGCCCGCGGCGTGACCTTCGATGCACTCGTGGGCGCCTACCGCGAGGCGGCCACCGCACTCCTCGAGGGCGGCGCCGACCTCCTGATGGTCGAGACGATCTTCGACACGCTAAATGCCAAGGCGGCGCTCTTTGCCATCGAGGAAGTCTTCGATGCGGTGGGCCACCGGGTGCCGGTGATGATCTCCGGCACGATCACCGACGCCAGCGGCCGCACCTTGTCCGGCCAGGTCACCGAGGCGTTCTGGTTTTCCGTGATGCACGCCCGCCCGCTCTCCGTGGGGCTGAATTGCGCCCTGGGTGCCGACCAGCTCCGCCAGTACGTGCAGGACCTCTCTCGCGCCGCGCCGGTGCTGGTGAGCGCCCACCCCAACGCCGGGCTCCCGAACGCATTCGGCGAGTATGATGAAACGCCGGAGGCGATGGCCGCGACCCTGGGGGAGTTCGCCACCAGCGGGCTGGTCAACATCATCGGCGGCTGCTGTGGCACCACGCCAGATCACATCCTGGCCGTCGCCGCGGCGGTGCGCGGTGTGCCGCCGCGCCGCATGCCTGAACTTGAGCCCCGCTGCCGGCTCTCCGGGCTCGAGCCGCTCGTCATCGGACCCACCACGAATTTCGTGAATGTCGGCGAACGCACCAACGTCACCGGCTCACGCCGCTTCGCCAAGCTGGTGCTCGAAGGGCGCTACAACGAGGCGCTGGAAGTGGCTCGGCAACAGGTGGAGAGCGGTGCCCAGATCCTCGACGTCAATATGGACGAGGGGATGCTCGACTCGGCGGCCGCGATGACCACCTTCCTCAACCTGCTGGCCGCCGAGCCGGATATCAGCCGCGTGCCGGTGATGATTGATTCGTCCAAGTGGTCGGTCATCGAGGCGGGGCTCAAGTGCGTGCAGGGTCGTGGCGTCGTGAACTCGATCTCGATGAAGGAAGGCGAAGCCGAGTTCCTGCGGCAGGCGCGCCTGGTGCGGCGCTACGGGGCGGCGGTCATCGTCATGGCGTTCGACGAGCAGGGCCAGGCCGACACGGTGGAGCGCAAGGTGACGATCTGCCAGCGCGCCTTCCGCCTGCTCACCGAGGAGGCGGGGTTCGAGCCGTCGGAGATCATCTTCGACCCCAACATCTTCGCCATCGCCACGGGTATCCCGGAACACGACGGCTATGCCGTCGCCTTCATCGAGGCCACCCGCCAGATCAAGGCGGCGTGCCCGGGGGCTCTGATCAGCGGCGGGGTCAGCAACGTCTCCTTCAGCTTCCGCGGCAACGATCCGGTGCGCGAGGCGATCCACTCGGTGTTCCTCTACCATGCCATCCGCGCCGGGATGGACATGGGCATCGTCAACGCCGGCCAGTTGGCCATCTACGAGGATCTCCCGGCCGACCTGCGCGAGCTGGTGGAGGACGTGGTCCTGAACCGCCGCCCCGATGCCACCGAGCGCCTGCTGGCCGTGGCGGAAAATGTCCAGGCCCGTGAGGTGGCGGCCACCGATGCCCTGGCCTGGCGGGACGCTCCCGTCAGCGCGCGGCTGTCGCATGCGCTGGTGCACGGCATCGCCGACTTCGTGGAAGCCGACACCGCCGAGGCGCTCCAGGAACTGGAGCGGCCGATCCGGGTCATCGAGGGGCCGCTGATGGATGGCATGAACATCGTGGGCGACCTCTTCGGCGCCGGCAAGATGTTCCTGCCGCAGGTGGTCAAGAGCGCCCGGGTGATGAAGCGGGCGGTGCACTACCTGATCCCCTTCCTGGAGGCCGAGCGCGCCGCCGGCACCGAGGCGAGCCGCAAGGGGAGGATCCTGATGGCCACCGTGAAGGGTGATGTGCACGATATCGGCAAGAACATTGTCGGCGTGGTGCTCCAGTGCAACAACTATGAGGTGATTGACCTGGGCGTGATGGTCTCGTCCGCCACGATTCTCGAGACGGCCAAACGAGAGGGCGTGGATGCGATCGGGTTGAGCGGGCTGATCACCCCGTCGCTGGAAGAAATGGCCCTGGTGGCGGCGGAGATGGAGCGGCTCGGCATGGACCTGCCGCTCTTGATCGGCGGGGCCACGACCTCACGCATCCACACCGCCGTGAAGATTGCGCCGAAGTACCACGGCCCGGTGGTGCACGTGCTCGATGCCTCCCGCGCAGTCGGCGTGGCCGGTCAGCTCCTTGGTGCGGAGACGCGAGAGGCGTTCGCCGCCGGCGTCCGCGCGGAATACGACGTGATGCGCGCCGAACGTGGCGACCGCGGCGACTCGACCCGCCAGGTGCCCTACACCACCGCGCGTGCCAACCGGTTCACCCTGGACTGGGCGGCGAGCCCGGCGCCGGAGCCGGCCTTTACCGGTACGCGCGTGCTGGATGACTACCCGCTCGATGAGCTGGTGGACCGCATTGACTGGACCCCGTTCTTCCAGACCTGGGAGCTGAAGGGCCGTTATCCGGCCATCTTCGAGGATCCGGCGGTGGGCGAGAGCGCGCGGACGCTGTACGCCGACGCGCGCGCGCTGCTGGAGAGGATCCTCCGCGAGAAGCTGCTGACCGCCCGTGCCGTCATCGGGTTCTGGCCCGCCAACGCCGACGGCGACGACATCCGGCTCTTTGCCAATGGTGCCCGCGGCGAAACCCTGGCCACCGTCCACAGCCTGCGGCAACAGATGCGGCGGCCCGCCGGCACCGCCAACCTGGCCCTGGCCGACTATGTGGCGCCACTCGACAGCGGCGTACCAGACTGGCTCGGTGGCTTCGCGGTGACCGCGGGCCTCGGACTGGACACCCTCGTGGCCGAGTTCGAGGCGCAACAGGACGACTACAACGCCATCCTGGCCAAGGCGCTGGCCGATAGGCTGGCGGAGGCATTTGCCGAGCGGCTCCACGAGCGGGTGCGCCGGGAGTTCTGGGGCTATGCCCCCGACGAGGCGCTCGACAACGACGCCCTGATCCACGAGGCCTACCAGGGAATCCGCCCGGCGCCGGGCTACCCCGCCTGCCCCGATCACACGGAGAAGGCCACGCTGTTCACGCTGCTCGATGCCGAGGCCGCCATCGGGCTCAAGCTCACCGAGAACTTCGCCATGTGGCCGGCGGCCGCGGTCAGCGGCTGGTACTTCTGGCGTCCCGAGGCGCATTACTTCGGTGTGGGCCGGATCGGCCGCGACCAGGTCGAGGACTACGCGCGCCGCAAGGGCATGGACCTGGCCACCACCGAGCGGTGGCTCGCCCCCAACCTGGGGTACGAACGATGATCACCCTGCGCGAACTGATCGCCGACGGC
>JBHEPH010000213.1:0-517 GCA_046260395.1 Gemmatimonadales bacterium | reverse complement strand
GCTCATCGCTGGGATCGTCGATGCGGTTGGAGCCCACATCGATGACCACCACGCCCTCCCGCACCATGTCCCGGGTGACCGTGTTGGGACGGCCGACGGCCGCCACTACGATGTCGGCCTTCAGGGTGTGCGCGGCCAGGTCGGGCGTGCGGCTGTGGGCCACGGTCACCGTGGCGTTTCCGCCCCGGGCCTTCCGCAGCAGCAGCAGGCTCAGCGGCTTCCCCACGATGTTGGACCGACCCACCACCACCACGTGCTTCCCCGATGGGTCGTAGCCGTAGCGGACCAGCATCTCCACGATGCCGGCGGGTGTGCAGGGCGCCAGGATGTCCTCATCGCCGATGGCCAGCCGGCCCACATTGACCGGGTGGAACCCGTCCACGTCCTTGGCCGGGTCGATGGCCTCGATGATCTCCTCCTCGTTGATCTGGGAGGGGAGCGGCAGCTGGACCAGGATCCCGTGGATCTCCGGGTCGGCGTTGAGACCCTCCACCACGCCGAGCAGCTCGTCGTGGGG
>JBHEPH010000212.1:0-532 GCA_046260395.1 Gemmatimonadales bacterium | reverse complement strand
GTCCTCCATCAGCTCCACCGTGGCGCTGCGCCCCCGGTACTGCGGGAACCGGGCATACACACCCACCAGCGGCATGGCATCGGGCTTGAGCCCTCCTTCGAGATGACAGCTGGTGCAGTTGAGCTGATTGCCCACGAGATCAGGCAGACTGTCCTTGGTTTGGATGACCAGGGCCCGTCCGCGGCGGATCGAGGCGCCCTCGCGCCCCTCGGGAATCAGGCTGTCGTGGGGGACATACCGGGCCAGCGCGGTGGCTGGATCCACCTCACCCGGGCTCGCGGGGGGGCGATCCTCCACCTGGCAACCACCGAATACGACCGCACAGAAAAGCAGGACCGAGATGGAACGAAGCATGAGCAGTTCCCTGACCGTGGGGAGGGGCGGTGACCGGGTACCCCCAGCCCTCGTATAGTGGCATGACTCGTCCCGGAGCGCAAAGGTTCCTGCCCCGGGCCCTCCGGTTGGGCGGGCAGACAGGCAGACAGGCGGACAGGCGGACAGGCGGACAGGCGGACAGGCGGACCAAGGGTGG
>JBHEPH010000211.1:0-538 GCA_046260395.1 Gemmatimonadales bacterium | reverse complement strand
CTCCAGCGGCGTCATGACGAACTGCGCCGTGCGACCGTCGTTCGAGCGCTCCCCTACTTCCACGCGCTGCGGCTGGACGATTCCGGTAAGATCTAGCTCCACAATTCCTCCTCTGTACGTTTACTTCGAGTAGAGCTCGACGATGAGCTGCTCCTGGACCGGCAGCGGGATCCCATCCCGCGACGGACGCTCCAGCATGCGGCCCGTCCTCGTGCCCTCGTCCAGCGCGAGCCAGCTCACCGTATCCGGACGCGTCTTCGACTCCAGCGCCACCTTCAGACGGATCTCATCGCCCGCCTTCACCGTATAGCTCGGGATGTCCACCGGACGACCGTTCACCTCCACGTGACGGTGACGCACCAGCTGCCGCGCCTGCGCACGGCTCCCGGCGAAACCCAGTCGGTAGATGACGTTGTCCAGACGAACTTCCAGCCCGATCAGCAGGTTCTCACCCGTCAGACCCGTCTGCTTGCTCGCCCCCCTGAACAGGTTGCGGAAATACCGCTCCCCAACGCCGTAGATCCGCTTCACCTTCTGC
>JBHEPH010000210.1:0-545 GCA_046260395.1 Gemmatimonadales bacterium | reverse complement strand
TGCATGACGAGGGCGACGCGCCGGCCGAGCTCAGCCCCGAAGGGCTCGACGCGCTGCTGGAGATCGTGCCGATCTTCGAGGCGTTCCAGCTGCGCTACGTCGCGCCGGGCCTGCATCTGGAGCAGGAAAAAAACGCCTCAGCGCCCTTGCCGAGTGGCACTTCGGCGGGGGCGACGGGTACTGCAAAAACTGCCCGCACATCTGCGAAGCCTGCCCGGCGCGGCAAAACGCGCCGCTGACGCGCGAGGGCACTCTGGCCTGGGATGTCGCGCAAGCGGCCACCGGGCAGCTGCGAGTCGCCGAGGGCGCGGTGCTCGGCTGGGACATGGGTGCGGTGCTGGCCATGGCCGACGCAAGCGGGCTCGACCCACGCGCCGCGGTCGAGCTCCTGCCGGTCATCGAGGCGGCGATGGTGCGCGCGGTGAACGCGCAGATCCGCGCGCAGCGCCCGCAATAGGCGCACAGGCCGTGACCGCCCGCTCGGTAAAGGCATGCGCAGTAAACAGCAGAATGAACGGAACTCCCAATGACCAGCGCGTCCAAAC
>JBHEPH010000021.1:34901-40901 GCA_046260395.1 Gemmatimonadales bacterium | reverse complement strand
GGTCTCGGTCCTCGGCGCCGGAACCGGGATCCCGATGCAACTGGCCACGTGGCACACCGAGGTCGAGGACCTTGTGGACGCCGCGGGGATCCCCGCCGTGCACTTGCGAGCCTCCAGCTTCATGCAAAACTTCCTTGCATCCGCCGGGCTGATCCGTGCCACGGGGCAGCTGTTCGGGACCTCCGGGGACGGCAAGATCACGTTCGTGGACACCCGGGACGTGGCCGCCGCTGGCGTCGGTGCGCTGACGCGGAGCGAGCATCAGGACGAGAAGGTGGACATCGGCGGGCCGGCCGCGCTCTCGCTCGACGAGGTGGCCGCGTCGTTCACGGCTGTCCTCGGCCGCCCGGTTGCGCACGTTGACCTGCCGGGTGAGGCCATGAAGGCCGGGATGATCGGTGCCGGATTGCCCGAGTGGCTGGCCGCGGACCTGGTGTCGTACCACGGCATGGCCCGGGGGAGGGTCATGCCGGTGTCCGATGGGGTTCCGCGGCTGGCTGGATCACCCGCCCGATCGTTTGAGGATTTCATCCGCGATCATCGGGCGGCGTTCGCCTGAGTTCCGGCGAGCCGCTGGCTCCCGTAGCGGTCCACCAGCGCGGCGGCGATGCGCTCCGCGTTCGCCAGGATCGTCAAGCTGGTGTTGACCGCAAGTGAGGACGGAATCGCCGCACCGTCCGCCACGAACAACCCCGGATATCCAAACACCTCTCCCGAGGCATCACAGACCCCGCGCTCGGGCGCGTCCGCCATCCGGGCGGCTCCCACATGGTGGGCCGAGGCGAAGTGGGTGCCACTGTGTGGTTCCCCCACATGGTTGACGAACCGTGCCTCGAGCATTTCACATCTGTTCCGCGTCAGGATGTCGGTCAGGAGGGCGCTTGCCTCGTGCCGGTGGCGGAGCAGGGGTGGTGTCATGGCGAGGGAGAGGCGCGGTCTGCCGGCCGAGTCCAGCTCGATCCGCCCCGCCGGCGGGGTCAGTCCCAGTGAGATCAGCACCATGACCCGCTCGCGGAACTGGCGCATCAAGTCCACATGCGCCTCTCCCCACCAGGCCTCGGGCTGATGGGCCCGAGTCAGGCGGGCGGAGGCCATGACCTGCAGTGGCAGCGGCTTCATCGCGCTGATGGTCAAGCCGTGGGAATCCAGGAACTCATAGCTGATCATCCCTGGGTGGGATCGCCCGGCGTACATGTCGCCCGAGGGGAAACCCTCCGGGAGCATCGCGGCCACCCTGCCCCCCCCGTTGAACGCGATGTTGCCGCCCAGGTGCCGGCTGAGGCGTGGCAATTCACGCCGTGAGGTCAGCAGGAGCCGAGCGGTCCCCACCGTCCCTCCGCCCAGGACGACCACCCGGGCACGATGGACAAGTCGGGCGCCCGTTTCCCGGTGTCGCGTGATCACCTCGTAGCGAGAGTCCCCACCAGCGCTCAATGGCCGGATGGCCAGCGCCTCGGTGTCGCAGGTGACCTCCGCGCCTGACGCCACCGCTTGGGGCAGATAGTTCAGGTGCAGCGACTGCTTCCGGCCGAAGACACACCCCGACACGCAGTAGCCGCTGCCGAGACAATCATGGACGGCGTAGCGCGCCCGATCGCAGCTGTAGCCAAGGTTGCGCATCAGCCTCGCGAACACGAGCCCCGACCGGGGCACCTCATCCTCGCCGATCTGTTCCACGCGCAGCATCGTTTCCGCCAGCTCATAGAATGGGTCCATGGTGGCCCGATCGACGCCGTCGGGCCAGAGCGGGTACCCCTCGGGGGCCAGCTGCGCGAAGGCCGCCGTCGGCGCGCGGAGCGAGACCATTTCATAGAACCCCGAGCCCCCGCCCAGGGCTTCGGCATAGGTCACGTTCAGCTGGGGGCCGGACAGCCCTTTCAGGTACCGGGTCAGGTACGCCGGGTCCTGGGTCATCCGAAACGTGGAAGTGTCCACATGCGGCCCCTTCTCCAAGATGCGGACGCGCCGCCCCGCTTGCGCGAGCCGAAGGGCGGGCGCCATGGCGCCAAACCCGGAGCCGATCACCAGGATGTCGGTATCGAGGGTGGGCATCGGAGGTCCTCAGTTGGGGTTGCCGTTGACGCCACGGCTGCGCCCGAGGTACCGCCCCGGATTGGGGTAGGTCTGGGCGGCCAGAGGCTGGAGCCCGGCTGGTCCCTGAAACCCGATGGCCGGGCAGGCACCGGTGGGATGCGCGAGGCCAGCATAGATCGCGATCTGGGCCAGGAAGACCGCGCCGTGGTAGATGCGCCCCGTCAACCCCGAGCTGGCCAGCCCGGTCCGGACGATGGACTCGCGGGCGCTTCTCGGGAGCCCATCGAAAGGCTGGTGAAAACGACGCATGGCGCGGTCATTGAGGTCCCGTGCCAGCCAGGCACGATGGGGAGTCAGGGGGTAGAACGGATCGAAGAACACGCCGGCGCTTCCCGGACGATCGACCGGCGTCCCCGGGACAACCGTCTCCACAAACATGCGGAGAATCGGCTCGACGATGTTCGGGTCGCGCTTGTGTGGTGTCGGCGAGGCATTGAAGACCAGCTCGGCGGGGACGCAGGCGCTGGTGGCCAGGCCCGCCGTGACCCAGGCGAGCGTGCGCAGCACTTCCCGGCGGGACAGCAGATGATCGGATGTTGTCGGCATGGCACCCTCCTTTCGAACGAAGGGTGCCGCTGGCGGGTCAAGCGGTGGTCAAGGACTCCGGGCGGTCAGACGCCGCGTTCGGCCAGGAATGCCAGCAGGGCATCGACATCGGGCAGTCGGGCCAGCCGTTCGGGTGTGTCAGGGAACTGGCACAACTGGGCCACTTTCCCGAGCACCGGGAGGTACTGGTTGGAGACCTCATGGGGTGGGGCCACGATCAGGAAGACAGCATGGACAGGGAGCTGGTCCACCGCCTGATACTCCACGCCCGCCCGGTGGTATCCGAACGCCACCCGGAGCCGATTCACCACCAGGGAACGCGCGTGGGGAATGGCGATCCCCCTGCCGAACCCGGTCGAGCCCAGGTGCTCGCGGCGACGGACGATCTGGGTGAGGGTGACGGTGGCCCTGGGGTCGAGCCGGAGCAGGCCCACCATTTCGGCCAGCAGGGTGTCCTTGTCAGGTGCCTGGAGCGCCAGGGACACGGAGGCAGGGTCCAGGAAGTCGCGGAGCTGCATGCCGGCAATCTAGCGGGATCGTGCCGAGGCGCCACGGGCGCGACTCCCGGACATCCGACATCCGCGTTGCCGGCGGCGCTGCCCGCAAGTAACTTTCGCGTATGCGGTTACCGTACTTTGACTCGGCGAGCTTCCCCCTCATCCTGGCGCCCATGGCCGGGGTGTCGGAGGCACCGTTCCGGCAGGTCTGTCGGGCGCTGGGTGCGGACGTGCTCATGACGGAGTTCCTGTCCTCCGAGGCCATCCGCCGCGGCATCCGCAAGACGATCGAGGGGGCCGAGTTCGAGGAGGTGGAACGCCCGATCGGGGTGCAGATCTACGGCGCCGATCCGGATTCGATGGCGCGGGCCGCTGCCATCGTGACCGAGGCGTACCAACCGGACTTCATTGACATCAACTTCGGCTGTCCCGTCAAGAAGGTGGTACAGCGCAACGGTGGCTCAGGCTGCCTGCGGGACATGGACCTCGTGGATCGCATCATCCGTGCGGTGGTCTCGGCCACCCACTTGCCGGTGACGGTCAAGACCCGCAGCGGATGGAACGATGAGACCCGCACCCCCGTGGAGATCGCCCTGCGGATGCAGGATGCGGGTGCCGGGGCATTCACGTTGCATGCCCGGACCCGGACCCAGATGTTCAGTGGCAAGGCCAATTGGGACGAGATTGCCCAGGTCGTGGAGGCGCTGGATATTCCCGTCATCGGCAACGGCGACGTGGACAGTGCCGAGGACGTGGTCCGGATGCGGGAGCACACGGGCTGTGCATCCGTCATGGTCGGACGGGGCAGCTTCGGCAATCCCTGGCTCTTTCGAGATGCCCACGCCCTGTTGCGCGGCGAGCCCAGGCCGCCGGCACCTGATGCGGTGGAGCGTTTCTCGGTGGCGCTGGCCCACGCCCAGCTCGCCCTGCGCCTGCAGGGTGACTCGCGCCACACGGTGGTCGAGTTTCGCAAGCACTTCGGCTGGTACACCAAGGGACTTCCCGGTGCCTCGGCGTTGCGGCAGCGACTCTTCCAGGTCGAGTCCATGACCGAGGCTGAAGCCATCTTTCAGGACTATCTCGAGCCAGCAATCGCCGCCTGATCTTCCCGGCGGCCCCGGGGGCGCTTGCCCCGGGGCGGCCGGAGTCTCCCACCCGAAGGAGGGGCTGTGCGAACGGACGTCTTCGAGGGTGGGCAGGGCGGGCTCCGGTGGGTGGATGTGGTGGGCCCCAGCCGTGCGGAGCTGCTGGCCCTCGCGGAGGAGTTCGGACTGCACGCGACCTCTGTCGCCGACTGCCTCGATCCCGAGCACCTGCCCAAGCATGAGCGGATTGGCGAAGCCACTTTTTTGATCCTGCGAACCTACGACGAGGCCTCGGATGAGGAGGCGGCGGACCTTCAGGCCATGACGCGGAAGGTCGCGATCTTCTACCGTACGGACCTGGTGCTCACCATCCATCGCAAGGACCAGCCGGTGCTGGTCGAGGTTCGCGAACGGTACCGGGCCACGGCGGCGGCAGAGCCCAGCTTGACCGGGGTGGTCAGTGAGCTGGTGCTCGCCGCGATCAACTCGTACGAGCGCCCCCTCGAGGTGATGGAGGGGAGCCTCGATGCGGTCGAGGCGGAAGTGTTCAATCCGACGCACGGGCGGCCGTCGTTCCGGCGGATCCACTTCCTGAAGCGTCGGGTGGCGTTGATCAAGCGGGTGCTGTGGCAGACGATCACGGCCACCCAAAAACTGGTGCCACCGGCCGAGCGTGCGCAGCCCTACTTCCAGGATCTGCGGGAATCGGCGGAAGGGATGCACTTCTGGGCTGACCAGTTGCTCGAGGAGGCCCACAATCTGGTCAGTGTCCAGCTCGCCATGGCCAGTCACCGGACCAACGAGGTGATGCGCGTGCTGACGGTGTTCGCCGCCTTCTTCCTGCCACTCACCTTCATCGCCGGTGTGTACGGGATGAATTTTGTCGCCATGCCCGAGCTTACCTCTCCGCTGGGTTATCCTGTTGTGCTTGCCGTGATGGCGGGGGTCTCGCTTACGACCTTCCTCTGGTTCCGCCGCCGCGGCTGGATCGGCCGGAGGAGTCGATGAGCCCCTGGATGCTCACGCTCGGACTGCTCGGCATCTCACTCCTCGTGGCGGCGATCATTGCCCGTCGGCTGGTCCGCCTGCAGTCCCCCGTCCTGGCGCCACCCGAACTGGCGCCGGACGCCGATCGTCACCTGGCGTTGCTGCTCCGGGCCAATCACGCCCTGGGGGTCTGGGTGCTCCCGCCGGACGGCGATCCGCCCCGCTCGGCGCTTGCCACCCGCCTGGGGCCGCTCGCCATGGGTCTGGTCGGTGCCCGTCTGCCGCGTCTTGCCCGGTCGGTGGAGGGCGGGGCGGAACTCCTTGAAGATGGTGTGCTGATCTATCTCGGCGATGGCCAATCGGTCGCTGCTGTATTGCTGCCGGCTCCGGCCACACAGGCCCGACTCGAGGCGGCGCGCCGGGACCTCGCCGGATTCCTGGACGAGGCGCGTCACCGTCCAATCCTGGCGGATGTGGCGCGCCAGCAGGGGAGGCCGCACGAATCGGCGGAGAGTGTCGCCCTTCGCCTGGCTCACCAGCTCGAGCGACTGCTGGACACGGAGGTCGCCGTCGCCCTGGTCCGGCCGGCGGGGGTCCAGGTGATGGGGGTCTCGCTGCGCTCCGATCCCCGGTTGCTCCTGGCCATCGCCGCTCCGGGCAGCGCGCTCGAGCGCGTGGCCCGCGGGGTGGAGTCCGGTCCAGTGGCGTCCGACGATCCACTCGGGAGGGCCGGCTCCGAGCGTCGCCGGGCACGCCCCAGCGCGGTCATCCTGCCGATTCCGGGTGGTGCC
>JBHEPH010000021.1:0-34891 GCA_046260395.1 Gemmatimonadales bacterium | reverse complement strand
GGTGCCTTCCCGGTCGGTGCCGTCGTCCTCTCGGGTCCGAGCGGGGAACTGCCCGACCCGCCGGTGCGCGGTGAGCTCTGGCTGGCGATCACGCAGGCCGGCCCCCGGTTGACGGCCGCGTTGGAGCGATCGGACCTCGCCGAGACGGCCACCAGTGACCCGTTGACCGGCCTCCGCAACCGCCGGGGTCTGGACACGGCGATGAGCCGTACGGACCAACGGGATGGCGTCCTGATCTACGCTGACCTGGATCATTTCAAGAAGCTGAACGACGCGTTGGGCCACGCCGCCGGCGATGCCGCCCTGGTGCACTGCGCGCGGTTGATGCTGCAGCTGATCCGGACCCGGGACGTGGCGGCGCGGATCGGCGGCGAGGAGTTTGCTGTCTGGCTTCCAGATGCGAGCCTTCTGGAGGGGGCCGCCGTGGCGGAACGAATCCGGGGCTCGCTGGCCGACACCCCCTGGGGCTGGCAGGGCAGGGCGTGGCAGCTCACCGCGTCCTTCGGGGTGGCGGGGTGCCCGGAAACGGTGCCCAGCACCCATCACCTGGCCGCGCGTGCCGACGAGGCCCTGTACGAGGCCAAGCGAACGGGGCGGAACCGGGTCGTGACGGCGATGTAGGGGGCGGAGGGAGCAGGGAGAAGTGAGAAGTGAGAAGTGAGCAGGGAGAAGGGAGCAGGGAGCAGGGAGCAGGGAGCAGGGAGAAGGGAGAAGCAAGTGGGGAGAGGAAGGGACCAGCAGGCTGGGGTCGCCGCGTCATGCCTTTCCCCCGGCTGGCCGACCTGTTAGATTTGTGACACTACCCGGGGGCGACTGGCTTCGACGGGTCAGGAGAAATCATGGTAGCATGCCCAGGTCCATGGCCCTGGCTAAACACTGTGGAAAACTGTAACTGCCAACTCTGATCTGGCACTGGCTGCCTAAGCTGAGCTAAGCTCGCTTATGCACCTCCGATGAACGAAGCTCGCCCCGGGCGTCGCCATCGGATCGCAAACCTGGGCTGGTTCGGTGCGGTCCTCCCGCGTACCGGATGAGATCAAGGGAGGTCAGCGGCAACCAGGGTGGTCGGTAACCGGGTGGTCGCAAGGGCAGGAAGACCGGCCTACGCATGTAGACACCGTGATGGAAGCTGATTCGGACCAGGGTTCGATTCCCTGCGCCTCCATGCCAGCGAGAAGTGCGAAGTAGGAAGTGAGCAGTGAGAGCAAGCCTGGGGATTGGATGATTCGGGGGGGGGCGGCGACTGGTTTCGCCGTCCTCCTTTGTTTTTGCTCCGTCGGGCAGTAGCTTCGAATCGTCCCGCTCACGAGGCCGCCATGTGGACCCATAGCTTCAGGACTGCCCTCGGCATGGCCGTGATGGTCGTGGCCCCGCTGGCGGGACAGGGCGCCGAGCCCCGGATCGGGCACCTCGAGTTTCCGGTCACGGCGGAGGGGGAGGCCCACCGGGAGTTCATCACCGGTGTCCTTTGGATGCACAGCTTCGAGTACCCGCGGGCGGCCGCCGCCTTCCAGCGAGCACGCCATCTCGACCCCGACTTCGCGATGGCCTACTGGGGCGAGGCGATGACCCACACCCACCCGGTCTGGAATCAGCAGGACATGCCAGCCGCCCGTGCCGTGCTGCATGCCCTCGGCCCCACGGTGGAGGCCAGGCGCGCCCGCACGCCAACCGATCGCGAGCGGATGTATCTGGCTGCCGTCGAGACGCTGTACGGGGATGGGCCCAAGGCGCGCCGGGATACCCTCTACGCTGCCGCCATGGAGCGATTGGTGCACGCCCATCCCGAGGATCTTGAGGCCAAGGCCTTCTATGCGCTGGCGCTGATCGGGCTGAGCCAGGGGGTCCGGGACACGGCGACCTACAACCGGGCGGCGGCCTGGGCGGACACCGTCTTCCGTACCAATCCTCGTCACCCTGGCGCGGCGCACTACCTCATCCATGCCTGGGACGACCCGGCGCATGCTCGCCTCGGTCTCGAGGCCGCCCGCGCATATTCAGGCATCGCTCCGGATGCTGCACACGCCCAGCACATGACGACCCATATCTTCCTGGCCCTCGGCATGTGGGATGAAGTCATCAGCCAGAACACGGTGGCGATGGAGCTGACCGCCCGGCTGCCGGGGCATTATACCAGCTGGCTCCACTACGCCCTGCTCCAGCAGGGACGGTTCCGCGAAGCCACGGCGTTCCTCGAAGAACTGCGCGAGAATATGGTGACGCGCCGGACCCCACGTGAAGGCTCGCTCGCGTGGATGCGGGCGGCCCATGTGCTGGCCGTTGACGACTGGGAGAACGGTCCGGCGCTCTGGGAGATCGAAGTGTCCCCGATGGAGCATGGCTCCCGCGCGGCGGAGCTCTACTTCCAGGGCGAGGTGGCCTGGCGGTGGAACCTGCCGGACTCGGTGGCGGCGGTGGAACGGGCGCTCCGGGCGCTCGCCGCTGCGGTGCCATCGCAATCACCGCTTGGCGCGGATGATCCCGTCATTGGCGCGATCGAGGTCATGGCGCTCGAGTTGGCTGGGCGCCGTGCTCTCATGGCCGGCGATCGTGAGGCTGCGGTGCGGACGCTGCGGCGGGCTGCCGCGCGCGAGGATGCGCTGCCGCTGGAGTTTGGCCCACCCCTGATCATCCAGCCCAGCCACGAGCTCCTCGGCATCGTCCTCGGCGAGGGGGACCTCCCCGGTGCGGTCCATGCCTTCCAGCGCTCGCTGGAGCGGGCGCCGGGACGGGCCCGGTCGCTGGTCGGGCTCGCGTCCGCGGCGGCGATGCTGGGGCAGGCCGATGTGGCGCGGCGCGCGGTCAATCGGCTCGCCACCCACGCCCGTCGCGGGGATCCCGAGTGGAAGGCGACAGTGGAACTGCTGCGCGGCAGGATTCCCGGGCAGGAACCGTAGGCAGGAACTGCAACACGGCGAGGGGACTCATGATGCTTCATTACACTGCTGGCCTGCTGTGTCTCCTGCCGCTCATGGCGTGTGCGACTGCGGCGGCCCCCGATTCAAGCTTTCGGGTGGAGGTCATTCGTGCCGAATCGGTTGAGCAGATTGACTCCGTGCCGGCTCCGGCGCTCACGATCGCCGAGCGACGCCTGCAGGTGCACGGATTCATCGGACTTGGCGCCACCGGCTACGAGCTGGTGCCGACCGGCATGGTGGAACACGGCGTGATCGAACTGCTCATCACGCCGCGGATGCCCGAGGAGATGGCCGGGCTCACGGTGCTGACCCGCTACGAGTACCGGCTGACCACCGGATTGCTAGAACCGGGCAGCTACGCCGTGCGCCTGCGTCATGCACGAGATGGGGATGTTGATCCGGTGGTGGCCTTCGAGGGGCGGATCGTCGTCGAATAACCCGTGCGATTCGTGCGGGTGGCACGGGCTGGGACTCAGGAGTGGTCTGTCAGCGACCGGCGGGCATCGAGGGCCCGTTGCTTGGCATCTCCCGGCGATGCCGCCAGCACATTCAGGTGCCCCATCTTCCTCCCGGGCCGCGGGTCTGCCTTGCCATACAGGTGCAGCTTGACGCCCGGATCGGCCAGCGCTCGGTCCCAGCGTGGCTCGCCGTCTTGCCAGAGATCGCCGAGGAGGTTGACCATCGCCACCGGCGACAGCAGGCCCGTGCCACCCAGCGGCAGTCCGCAGATGGCGCGGACCTGCTGTTCGAACTGGCAGGTGACGCACGCGTCCTGGGTAAAATGCCCGCTGTTGTGCGGCCGCGGCGCGATCTCATTGACGTAGATCCGCCCCCCATTCGCGACGAAGAGCTCCACGCCCAGCACCCCAACGTACTCCAGCGCCACGGCCACCCTGGCGGCCACCATCTCGGCCTCATCGAGGATGTCGGAGGGCAGGGAAGCCGGGACGACGGTGGTATCGAGGATGCCATCAACATGGTGGTTCTGGCCCACCGGGAACCGCGCGATGCTGCCGTCCTCGTTCCGGGCCAGGACCACCGAAAGCTCGGCCTCCAGGTCCAGCCGCCGCTCCAGGACACACTCCACGCCGTGGAAGCGCCGGAAGGCGGCCCGGGCCTCCGCCTCGGAAGTGACGGCGGCTTGTCCCTTGCCGTCATAGCCCAATCGGCTGGTCTTGAGCAGGGCCGGGCCGCCAACTTCCTGCCATGCCGCCGACATATCACCTTCGATGCGGACCGCGGCATGAAGGGTCGTGTTGAGCTTGTGGAGGCGGAGGAACGCCTTTTCACGATTGCGATCCTGGGCGATCGCGACCGCAGCAGGCGGCGGCCACACCCGCACCCGGGATGCCAGCGTCTCCAGTGCCGCGGCGGGCACGTTCTCAAACTCGGTCGTCACGACCTGGCATCCCGTGGCCAGCGTCTCCAGCGCGTCGGCGTCCGTATACGGAGCGGCGAGGTGACGGTCAGCCAGGTGCCCGGCCGGGCTGGCCGGATCGGGGTCGAGCACCCACACGCGGAAGCCCATCGTGCGAGCCCGGGCGGTGAACATCCGGCCGAGCTGGCCACCGCCCAGGAGGCCGATGGTGGCGCCGGGGAGGATCATGCGCGGGGCGGGAGTTCTGCGGCCAGCACCGTGGCGGTCTGTTCCGCCCGGAAGGCGTCGAGGCGGGTGGCCAGCTCGGCATCGTGGCGCGCCAGCAGGGCGACGGCGAAGAGGGCGGCGTTGTGCGCACCGGCTTCGCCGATCGCGAAGGTGGCCACGGGCACGCCCGCCGGCATCTGCACGATGCTCAGCAACGAGTCCATGCCCTTGAGGTGCCGCGACGGGACGGGAACACCGAGGACCGGCACGATAGTCTTGGCGGCCAGCATCCCCGGCAGGTGCGCCGCGCCACCGGCCCCGGCGATGATGCACTGCAGTCCCCGGCCGGCAGCCTCCGCGGCATACTCGTGCAGCAAGTCCGGGGTGCGGTGGGCGGAGACGACCCGGGTTTCGTGCGGCACCCCGAACTGGGCAAGCCGTGTCGCCGCGTGCTGCATCACGTCCCAGTCCGAGGTGCTGCCCATGACGATGCCCACGCGTGGAGTGCTCATACGGTGGCCCTCGTGCGATCCATGGTTCCCCGGGAGGTCAGCGCGGCCTGCGCGGCCGCGAGCCGGGCGATCGGTACCCGGAATGGGGAGCAGCTGACGTAGTTCAGCTTGTGCTGCTCACAGAAGAAGACCGAGCGCGGATCGCCGCCGTGTTCGCCGCAGATCCCCACCTTGAGGTCCGCCTTGGTGCGCCGGCCGAGTTCCACGCCCATCGCCACCAGGCGGCCTACCCCCGCCTCGTCGAGGGAGATGAACGGGTCCTGGTCAATCAGGTGGCGCTCCAGGTAGGCGGGCAGGAAGCGGCCGGCATCGTCGCGGGACAGCCCCCAGGTGGTCTGGGTCAGGTCATTGGTCCCGAAGGAGAAGAAATCAGCTTCCCTGGCAATGGCATCGGCGGTCAGGGCCGCACGGGGCAGCTCGATCATGGTGCCGAGCAGGTAGGGGACGGTCCGCCCCTGCTCCTTGAAGACGGCGTCCGCGGTCTCCCGGATCACCACGGCCTGCTGCCGAAGCTCGGCCACGTCCGCCACCAGCGGCACCATGACCTCCGGCTGGACCACGCCGCCTCGCCCGGCCACCGTGCAGGCCGCCTCGAAGATGGCCCGCGTCTGCATGACCGTAATCTCCGGGTACAGGATTCCGAGCCGGCAGCCCCGCATCCCCAGCATCGGGTTGACCTCCGAGAGCCCCTCCACCAGTTGTTGCACCTCCGCCGGCTCGCGGCCCATCCGCCGCGCCAGCGAGGCGATCTCCGGGGCCTCGTGCGGCAGGAACTCGTGCAGCGGGGGATCGAGCAGCCGGATAGTGACCGGGAACCCCTCCATCGCGCGGAAGATCCCCTCGAAGTCGGCCCGTTGCATCGGCAGCAGCTTGGCCAGCGCCAGGCGACGACCCTCGGCGTCCCGGGCCAGGATCATCTCCCGCATGGCGTGGATCCGGTCGCCCTCGAAGAACATGTGCTCGGTCCGGCAGAGCCCGATCCCCTCCGCGCCGAAGTCGCGCCCGCGATGGGCATCGGCTGGACTGTCGGCGTTCACCCGCACCCGCAGATGCCGGGTCGTGTCCGCCCACCCGAGCAGGCGCGTGACGTTGGCGCCCATCTCGGCGGGGACCAGTCGAGCCTGCCCCAGGAACACCCTGCCTGTGGCCCCATCCAGCGTGATCCACTCGCCGGCCCGAATCTCCTGGTCCGAGACCCGCATGCGCCCGGTCGCTTCGTCCACGTCAAGGCCCTGCAGGCCAGCCACGCACGGCGTCCCCATGCCACGCGCCACGACCGCGGCATGCGAGGTCATACCGCCTCGGGCCGTCAGAATCCCCTTTGACTTTACCATCCCGTGGAAATCCTCGGGGCTGGTTTCCCGGCGCACCAGGATCACCGCCTCGCCGGCCCGTCCCAGCCGCTCGGCGCTGTCGGCATCGAAGACCACCTTGCCGGCGGCGGCACCCGGCGAGGCGGGCAGGCCCGTGCCGAGGAGGGGCGGGTGCTCGTTGGGATCGATGGTCGGGTGGAGCAGCTGGTCCAGGTCACCGGCGGGGACCCGGTTGATCGCTTCCTCCCGGCTGATCAGGCCCTCATCAACCATCTCGCAGGCGATGCGCACGGCGGCGGGGCCGCTGCGCTGCCCGCGGCGGGTCTGGAGCAGGTAGAGCGTGCCGCGCTCGATCGTGAACTCAAGGTCCTGCACGTCACGGAAATGCCGCTCCAGGGTCTGCGCCGCGCGTTCCAGGGCGGCATAGGTGTCGGGCTGGGTCTCCTGCAGTTCGGAGACCGGGCGGGGGGTCCGTGTACCCGAGACAACATCCTCGCCCTGGGCGTTGAGCAGGAACTCGCCGTACAACGACCGCTCCCCGGTGGCCGGGTTCCGCGTAAAGGCCACGCCGCTGCCGGAGTCCTCCCCCATGTTGCCGTAGACCATCGCCTGGACGTTCACGGCGGTGCCGAGGGTGTCCGGGATGCCGTGCATCCGGCGATAGTCTTTCGCGCGCCGTGTGTTCCAGCTCTCGAACACCGCCTCGATGGCGCCCCAGAGTTGCGCCATCGGATCGTCGGGAAAGGGGTGGCCAGTGGCGTGCCGAACCATCTCCTTGAATTCCCGCACCAGTGCCTGGATCTCCGGGAGCGGCAGGTCGATGTCCCGCGGCACGTTGTGCGTGGCCCGCCGGGCCTCCAGGGGGTGCTCAAAGTCGGACTTGGGAAGCTCGTAGACGACGGTGGCGTACATCTGGATGAAACGCCGATAGGAATCCCACGCGAACGCGGTGTTGCCGCTATCCGCCGCCAGCGCCTCGACGGTGTCATCGTTCAGGCCAAGGTTCAGGATGGTCTCCATCATCCCGGGCATGGAGACGGCGGAACCGGACCGCACGGACAGGAGCAGGGGCTGGGCGCTGTCACCCAGCAGCTTGCCGGTGGCCGCCTCCACCCGCTGCAGGGCCGCCTCCACCTGCGGGCGGAGCCTGGGGTGCATCCGGCCCGTCTCGATCCAGGTGTCGCAGAGTGCGGCGGAGAGCGTGAAGCCGGGCGGGACCGGGATGCCGATGTTGGTCATCTCCGCGAGTCCCGCACCCTTGCCGCCAAGGATCTCCTTCATGGCGGAGGTGCCCTCGGCGCGGCCCTGTCCGAAGAAGTACACCAGGCGGGAATCAATCATGGCAGGCTCGCGACGACCGGCGCCAGGTGGCGGGATTCACGCACCTCGTCGGCCACGGGGATGGGGTATTGGCCCGAGAAGCAGGCGTGGCAGAACTCTCCGCTCCCATGCGCAGCGCGGAGCATGCCGTCGAGTGAAAGGTAGCCCAGCGTGTCCACGCCGAGATACCGGCGGATCTCCTCGATCGAGTGCGTGGCACCGATCAGCTCTTCGCGGGTCGGCGTGTCGATGCCGTAATGGCAGGGACCGGTGATGGGCGGCGACGCGAACCGGAAGTGCACCTCCCGCGCGCCGGCGCCCCGGATCATGGCCACCAGCCCCTTGCTGGTGGTGCCGCGAACCAGGGAGTCGTCCACCACCACGACGGACCGGCCGGCGATCACCTCGCGCACCGGGTTGAACTTGATCCGCACCTTGGCCACCCGGAGCGCCTGCGTGGGGTTGATGAAGGTGCGGCCGACGTAGTGATTGCGGATCAGGCCGTGCTCGAGCTTGATGCCGGAGGCCTCGCTGTACCCGAGGGCCATGGCGTTGGCGCTGTCGGGCACGCTGAAGACCACCTCGCCGCCGGGAACCGGGTGCTCCCGCGCCAATTGGCGGCCCAGCTCCCTGCGGACCCGGTCCACCGACCGCCCGAAGACGGTGCTGTCGGGGCGCGAGAAGTAGACCAGCTCGAAGACGCAGCGCTGGTGGGCTTGGGCGGGCAGCGGGGCCAGCGTCTCCACCTGCCCGTCGCGGACCCGCACGAACTCGCCGGGTTCCATTTCCCGGAGCTTGACCGCGCCGACCAGGTCGAGCGCGCAGGTCTCCGAGGCGATGATGATCCCCTCCCCGAGCTGTCCGATGACCAGCGGGCGGAAGCCCCGCGGATCCACGACCGCGTACAGGTCGCGCCCCACCGTCAACACCAGGCTGTAGGCCCCTTCGATCCGGGAGAGCGCATCCCGGATCTGCCGTTCCGGGTCAGGCTCGGGTGAGCGCGCGATGAGATGCACTATGACTTCGGAGTCGGAGGACGATGAAAAAATCGCCCCGGCCTCCACCAGCTCGCGCTTGAGCGGCACGGCGTTCGTCAGGTTGCCGTTGTGGGCCAGGGTCAGCGGGCCGCCGCGGTAGTTCACCAGCGCCGGCTGGGCATTGGCGAGCACGGTGCTGCCCGACGTGGCATACCGCGTGTGGCCGACGGCGACGTCGCCGGGCAGGGCGGCCAGGACCTTGTCCGAGATGTGCTCGGCGATCAGCCCCATCCCGCGATGGATGCTCGGGGTGCCATCGGCGGTCAGCGCGACGATGCCGGCGCTCTCCTGGCCGCGATGCTGCAGTGCGTAGAGCCCGAGATAGGCCAGGCGCGACGCATCGGGTACCGCGGAGACACCGACAATCCCGCACATCGCTCAGGCCTCCAGTCCGCCGCCAGCAACCTGGCGCATGCGGCGGGGAATCGCGTCCATGTAGACCCGGCGGAGGTCCCGGGTTTCCCAGGTCCATGCCTGCTCGCCTGCCAAGATGCGCAGGCGGCCATCCGGCACCGTGGTGGTTCCAACAGTCATCCAGGGCAGGTTGTGCGCCGCCGCAAGGCCGGCCAGTTCCACCTCACGCTCGCTGCCAAACGAGACGAGGACGCGACCATGATCCTCACCAAAGAGCAGGCCTTCGGGCGCCAGGGCGGCCGCGTCACCGGTGATGGTGACCGTGGCACCGAGCGTCGCGGTGGCGTACGGTTCACCGATGCAGCACTCCGCCAGTGCCGTGCCGAGTCCACCATCGCTGAGGTCATGGGCCGACTCCAGCAGGCGTGCCGCCGCCGCCGCCGCGAGGAATCGCTGCAGGTGGCGCTCCACCTCAAGGTCCACCGGCGGGGGGGCGCCGCAGGCCTCGCCAAGGACTTCGGCCCAGTAACTGGAGCCGCCCAGGTGGCCGCGGGTGGCGCCGACCAGGGCGACCGAGGCCCCGGGCCGCTGGAAGACACTCGGCACCCGCAGGGTCACGTCCGTGAGAAGGCCCACCATGCCGACGGTGGGCGTCGGATCGATGGCACCGGTCGGGCTCTCGTTGTAGAAGGAGACGTTGCCACCCGTGACGGGGGTGTCAAAGGCGCGGCAGGCGTCGGCAATGCCGCGGCACGCCTCGCGGAACTGGTAGAACACCTCCGGTTTTTCCGGGTTGCCGAAATTGAGACAGTCGGTAATGCCAAGGGGCACGGCCCCGGAGCAGGCGATGTTGCGTGCCGCCTCCGCCACGGTGGCCTTGCCTCCCTCGTACGGATCAAGGGCCACATAGCGGCTGTTGCAATCCACCGTGACGGCAACGCCGAAGCGCGTGCCGGTGACCCGCAGCAGCCCCGCGTCGCCCCCCGGCCCCAGGACGGTGGCCGCCTGGACCGTGCTGTCGTACTGCTCGAAGACCCAGCGCTTGCTCGCGAGGCTCGGCGCGTCGAGCAAAAGCTCCAGCGCCCGTTCCACGGGTGGCGCACTGCCGGCAGGCACCCGAGCCCGGCGCGCCACAGCGGCCGGCGCCTCGGCGGCGGCCGGGTGGTAGACCGGGCACTCATCCACCAATTGCTGGCCGGGAATGGCGGCCACCAGCAGGCCATCGTGCACCACGCGGAACAGCCCGTCGTCGGTGATGCTGCCCACCGGCGTCGCGCCCAGTTCCCACTTCTCGCAGACACGCTGGATCTCGGCGATGCGCGCCGGCTCGGCCACCACCAGCATCCGTTCCTGGCTCTCGGAGAGCAGGATCTCATAGGGGGTCATCCCCGGCTCGCGCGTGGGGACGAGGCTGGTGTCCAGCTCCACGCCCACGCCACCGCGGGCCGCCATCTCCGCCGTGGAGCTGGTCAGGCCGGCGGCGCCCATGTCCTGGATGGCCACGATCAGCCCCGAGGTGATCAGCTCCAGGCTGGCCTCGAGGAGCAGCTTCTCGGTGAACGGATCGCCGACCTGCACCTGTGGCCGGCGTGCCTCGCTGGCCTCGGACAGTTCCTCCGAGGCGAAGCTGGCGCCGTGAATCCCGTCACGGCCGGTGCGCGCACCGACGGCCAGGAGCACGTTGCCAACCCCGTGGGCACGCGCGGTGGCAAGATCCGCCTCCTTCAGCAATCCGACGCACATGGCGTTGACCAGGGGATTGCCGCTGTACCCCGGGGCGAAATACACCTCGCCGCCCAGGGTGGGGACCCCGACGCAGTTCCCGTAGTCGCCCACCCCGCGGACGATGCCCGCAAAGAGGTAGCGATTGCGCGGCTCCTCCAGCGGCCCGAGGCGCAGGCTGTTGAGCACGGCCACCGGGCGTGCACCCATGGTGAAGACATCGCGGAGGATCCCGCCGACGCCCGTGGCGGCGCCCTGGTAGGGCTCCACCGCCGAGGGGTGATTGTGTGATTCGATCTTGAACGCGACGGCCCAGCCATCGGGAAGCCGGAGGACACCGGCATTTTCACCCGGGCCCTGGACCACCTGGGGGCCGGTCACCGGGAAGGTCTTCAGGATCGGCTTGGAATGCTTGTAGGAACAGTGCTCTGACCAGAGGGCAGAGAAGATCCCGAGCTCCGTCAGGGTCGGCGTGCGACCGAGCAGGGCCAGGATCATCTGGTGCTCGTGATCCGTCAGGTTGTGCTCCCGGACCAGCCCCGGGGTTACCGGCGGCTCGCCGGGGAACGGCTGCGCAACAGGGGCGGCACGGGTAGCGGTCACGTCCCGGCCTGCTTCTTCTTGAAGCTGAGGAAGGAGCTGACGTCGTCGAAGATCCGCGAGAGGACATTGGAGTCCTGCATCGAGCGGAGCTGCTCCAGCTCACCCGGATCGAGCCAGACCCCGGCGCAGCTGGTGCAGCGATCAATGGAGAGTGCCTCGTAGTGCACCGCCGCAAGGTCATGCCCGCATTTGGGACACTTCATGAAGTGGCTGCGACGCTCTGCCTCGGCGGCAGCGGCAATGGCGGCGATCCGCTGCTTCTCCAGCAGTTCCGCCTCCTGGCGGGCGAAGTACTCATCCTCGTTGCGGCTCGGCTTGTCAGTTGACATGACGGTATCCCAGGGTCAAGTGGTCAGGGCTGCGAGGGCGCGGGTGCCCAGGCGGCCAGGGAGTGAAAGATGACGGCCCCATCGCTGCCGCCGAGCGCCGGATCGGCCACCCGCTCGGGGTGGGGCATCATGCCCACCACATTGCCGGCGGCGTTCATGATGCCGGCAATCTCCGCCGCGGAGCCGTTCGGGTTCATCGGCGCATCGAGGAAGCCACCGTCCACATAGCGGAGCACGATCCGTCCCTCCGCCTCGAGCGTGGCCAGGGTCACGGCATCGGCCTCGAAACGACCCTCGCCATTGGCCACGGGCAGCCGGAGGACCTGACCCGGCTCGCAGGCCGAGGTGAACGGCGTGGCGGTGGATTCCACCCGGACATCCACGGGGCGCGACAGGAAGGAGAGCCCGGCGTTGCGCATCAGGGCACCGGGCAGCAGCCCCGCCTCGCACAGGACCTGGAAGCCATTGCAGATGCCGAGCACGGCGCCGCCGGCGTCCGCATGGGCGCGCACGGCGGCCATGACCGGACTGAACCGGGCAATCGCCCCGGCGCGGAGGTAGTCGCCGTAGCTGAAGCCGCCGGGAATCAGGACCGCGTCGGCTCCGCCCAGCGAGGTCTCGCGATGCCAGACGTAGGACGCGTCGGTGCCCGCCTCGCGTGCGGCTCGCAGGGTGTCCTCGTCGCAGTTGCTGCCCGGGAACCGGATGACCGCCACGCGAAGCATCAGGCGGCCAGCTCCACCACGAAGTCCTCGGTCACCGGGTTGGCGAGCAGCGTCTCGCACATTCGCCGGGCGGCCACCAGGGCGGCCTCGGCGTCGGTGGCGTCGACGTCCAGCTCGATCGCCTTGCCGACGTGCACGTTGGTGGCCCCGGCGAATCCCAGGCTGCCGAGCGCATGCTCGACGGCCTGTCCCTGGGGGTCGAGCAGGCCGGTGCGAGGGAGCACGCGGACGCGGACGCGGTAGGTCATGGCAGGCGGCCCTTCTGACGGCCCTTGTCGGCCGCCGCTTCGCTCTTGTCGAGCAGGCTGAGGATGATCGCCCGGCCCACCCCGAAGAGCAGGTAGACCAGGAAGAGGGGGAAGAGGAACACGGCCGGGGCGGCGATCGCCCCGGCCAGGATCACGATCAGGAAGATCAGGCCGAACCACCCCGACGCGGAGCGGACGCCAACCGACGGGAACTTCGGGTACCGGATGTTGCTCACCATCAAGGCCGCCACCACCAGCACGAGAAAGACCAGGCCCTGGTGCTGCAGGTCAAGATAGGCAATCGAATCCCGGTAGAACCGGGTCTGGCTGAACGGATACCAGGTGGCCAGCAGCATGCCCGCGGCCGGGGAAGGCATGCCGGTGAACCACTTCGAGGGCAGGTCGGCGGCCGGCTGCACATTGTAGCGGGCCAGCCGGAGCGCCGCGGACACCGTGTAGAGGTAGCAGACCACCCAGCCAAAGCGACCGCCACTCGAGAACTCGATCAGGTACATCAGCAGCGCCGGCGCCACGCCGAAGGAGATCATGTCAACCAGCGAGTCCAGCTCGGCGCCGAATCGGGTCCCCGCGTTCGACATCCGCGCCACGCGCCCGTCCAGCATGTCCAGGACCGCCGCGAAGACGATGAACCACCCGGCCCAGAGGAAGTTGCCGTTGATCGCCGAGACGATGGACCAGAAGCCGAAGAACAGGTTGGCCAGCGTGAAGGCGCTGGGCACCACGATCACGACTCGTCGCATGCCGCGCGACTCGCGCGGCGGTGTCCTCATGTCCATGCGGCGATCACCGTCTGGCCCGCCCGGGTCCGCTCACCCTCACGCACCCGGGGCTCGGCGCCGGGTGGGAGGAAGACGTCCACGCGTGAACCGAATCGAATGAGGCCCATGCGATCCCCCTGGGTGACGAGGGTGCCCTCGGCATGATCCGTAATGATCCGGCGGGCCACCAGCCCCGCGATCTGGCGGACCAGCAGCTTCCCCCGGATCGTCTCCAACCCGACGCTGCTCTGCTCGTTTTCCCGGCTGGCCTTCTCCGTGGCGGCGTTGAGAAAGCGACCGGGCTGATACTCACGCCAGGCCACCGTGCCCGAAGCGGGATACCGGTTCACGTGGACATCAAAGACGTTCATGAAGATCGACACGCGCGTGGCAGATCCCCCAATGAACGACGGTTCGTCCATCGAGATGACCGACACGACCAGCCCATCCGCCGGGGCGATGATCAGTTCCTCGCCGCGCGGCCCCGGGCGCTCCGGATTCCGGAAGAACGCCACGACCCAGAGCGTGACGGCGATCCACGGGACGAGCAGGAACCACCAGCCCATCAGCCACAGCACCAAAGCGATGGCCACTGCCCCAATGATGAAGGGCCATCCCTCGCGGGCTACGCGGATCATGCCAGCTCCAGGGTGCGGCCCGTCAGGACCCGGAAGGCCTCGCGATACCGGGCGCTCGTTGCCGCGACGACCTCCGGCGGAAGTGGTGGGGGCGGTGCGTTGCCATCCCAGGACCCCGCCCGCCGGAGGCCGTCGAGATAATCTCGGAGCGGCTGCTTGTCATAACTCGGCTGGCTGCGGCCCGCAGCATACCGGTCCGCGGGCCAGAATCGCGAGGAATCGGGCGTCAGTACCTCATCAATCAGGAGCAACTCACCCTCCGGGCTCCGCCCGAACTCGAACTTGGTGTCGGCGATGATGATCCCCCGCTCGGCGGCGTGCGCACGCCCTGCGTCATAGAGGGCCAGGCTGCGCGCGCGGAGTTCCGCGGCAGCCGCCTCGCCGAGCGCAGACACCACGGCCAAATACGAAACATTTTCATCGTGGCCGCTGACGGCCTTCGTGGCCGGCGAGAAGATCGGGGTGGGGAGGGCGGCACTCTCGGTCAGGCCTGCGGGAAGCGGCTCCCCGGCCAGCGTGCCGCTGGTGCGGTACTCAGCCCACGCCGACCCGGCCAGGTAGCCGCGCACAACGCACTCGAACGCCACGGGGTCGGTGCGGCGCACCAGCGTGGCGCGTCCCACCACCTGGTCGTGATACGGGGCGAGAACCGGGACCTCGGCCAGGATCGCGTCGCTGTCGGCCGTGAGGAACTGGGTTGGGCCAAGATCCGCGAGGCGCTGGAACCAGAACGCGCTCAGTTGGGTCAGAACCGCTCCCTTGTCGGGCACCGTTTCCGCCATCACCACGTCAAACGCACTGACCCGGTCACTGGCGACCAGCAGCAGGCGCTCGTCATCCACCACGTACACTTCGCGCACCTTGCCATGGCGCCAGAGGGGGAGGGGCAGGGTACTCGCCGCAAGCATCGTCACACCCGGATCTCCCCGGCGGGCGCCGTGCTCATGACCGTCCGGGCGCGCGCCAGGAGCGGCGTCAGGAACTCGTCGAGGAACTCCCCGACCTGCTCCGGCGCCCGGCCGGTGTACCGTGCGGGATCCAGCTCCGCCCGCAGGGTATCCGCCGGGACACCGGCAAACTCCGGTGCCGCGGCCAGTTGTTCGAGCAGGGTGTTGGGCTCCCCACGGCTGACCGACTCCGCCACGGCCAGGCTGTGGACCCGCACGACTTCGTGCAGGCTCTGGCGGTCGCCGCCAGCCGCCGTGCCCAGCATCAACCACCGCTCCGTCGCCATGAACGGCATCTGGTCGGCCACATGGCGGGCGATCACCGGCTCGCGCACCTCAAGGCCGCCGGCGATGTTCGCCACCAGGAGTAGGATGGCGTCGGTGGCGAGAAACGCCTCGGGCAGGACGAGGCGACGATTGGCGCTGTCGTCCAGGGTGCGCTCAAGCCACTGGGTGGCCGCCGTATGGGCTCCGTTGGACTGCAGCGAGATGACGAACCGCGCCAGGGCCCCGATCCGTTCCGCCCGCATTGGGTTGCGCTTGTAGGCCATGGCGCTGGAGCCGATCTGTTCCGACTCGAACGGCTCGAGCAGTTCGCCCTCGTGCTGCAGGAGCCGGAGGTCGGTGGCCATCTTGGCCGCCGATTGCGCCACGCCGCTCAGGGCGTCCAGGATCATGCTGTCGAGCTTGCGCGGGTACGTCTGGCCGGTCACCGCGAAGGAGTTGGTGAACCCGACCTTGGCGGCCACCCGGCGTTCCAGCTCGCGGACCTTGGCGTGGTCTCCCTCGAAGAGCTGCAGGAAGGAGGCCTGGGTGCCCGTGGTGCCCTGGCAGCCGCGGAATCGCAGCGTCTCGATCCGGCGCAGCAGTTCCTCCACGTCGAGTGCCAGGTCCTGCATCCAGAGCGTGGCACGCTTGCCCACCGTTGTCAGCTGGGCTGGCTGAAAGTGCGTATAGGCGAGGCAGGGGAGCGTGGCGTGCGCCTCGGCGAACTCGGCGAGCTGGTCCAGGGCGCCGACCAGCCGCCCCAGCAGGAGGCGCAGGCCATCCCGCATCACCACCAGGTCCGCGTTGTCGGTGACGAAGGCGCTCGTGGCGCCCAGATGGAGAAATGGGCGTGCCGCGGGCGCCTGGTCACCGAACGCGTGCACATGGGCCATCACGTCATGGCGGAAGCGCTTCTCGAACGCGGCGGCCACCGCCAAGTCGCAGTCATCGAGGTGGGACCGCATTTCGGCAAGCGCCGCGTCCGGAATCGGCAGGCCAAGCTCCTGCTCCGCCTCGGCGAGCGCGAGCCAGAGCCGCCGCCACAGCCCGATGCGGTGCGGCTCGCCCCAGAGCCGCTGCATCTCGGGCGAGGCGTAGCGGCTGCCGAGCGGTGACTGCCAGCGGGCATCGGTCATTGGAAGGCGAGGTCCACGAAGGTGATCTGGCCGGCGCGCTCAAAGACGAGCCGGAAGCTCTGCCGGGGCCGGAGGGAGCCCAGCAGTTGGGAGAGTTGGGAGGCGGAGGCAACGGCGGTGCGGTTGATCGCGACGATCACGTCGCCGTCCTGCAATCCCGTGGCGCGGGCAATCGCCGGCTGCACGCTGAAGACCAGCGCGCCCTGTTCGCTGCGGATGCGGCGCTCCGAGCGGATGGCCGGTGTCACGCTAATCAACTCGAGGCCCTGCAGGACCGAGACGCGCTCCGCGGTGACGGTCGGAAGGTCGGCGGTGCGAATCCGCCGCTCGACCGGTGCCCGGTTGCCCTCGCGTATCAGGACCCTCACCTCGTCGCCCACGTGCAGGTCCAGCTTGACCGCTTCCCAGTCGAGGAAGTTCCGCAGCGGTCGTCCGTTCGCCTCCACCAGGATCGCCTGCGCTGGAATCCCGGCTTGGGCGGCCGGCCCCCCGGGGGCCACGTCGGTCACCACCACGCCACCGCTGCGTTGCCAGTCGCGCATCGCGCCGGCGCCAGCCACGTCAAGCCCCGTCCAGGCCCGGCGAATCTCGCCCTGCCGCACGATCTCATCCGCCACCCGGAGGGCCCGCTCGATGGGAATCGCAAAGCCGAGGCCGATGGAGCCACCCTGGTTGGTGAAGATCGAGGAGTTGACGCCGACCACCTCGCCCAGGGCGTTGGCCAGCGGCCCGCCGCTGTTCCCCGGGTTGATGGACGCGTCGGTCTGGATCATGTCCAGGTACATCCCGGGTTGCCCCTGGCTGGGCAGGATGTTGCGGCCGGTGGCGCTCACCACCCCGGCGGTCACCGTCGGTTGGGCATCCCCCAGCAGGAAGGTGAACGGGTTGCCGAGGGCAATGACCCACTCGCCGATCATGAGGTCGCGGGAGCGCCCCGGCGCGACCACGGGCAGGTCGCGCGCCGTCACGCGCAGGACCGCGATGTCCGTCGTCGGGTCCTCGCCGAGCAGGGTGGCGGGCAGCAGCGTGCCGTCGGCCAGCGAGACGGTGATGGAGTCCGCCCCCGCCACGACATGCTGGTTGGTGATGATCACACCGTCGGCGCGGACGATGAACCCGGTCCCGAACGACTGCGTCGTCTCCTCCGCTTCGCCGGGGAACATGAAAAAGTCGAAGAAGCCGCGGCCACGGGGCACCAGGCGCCGCGCCTGCACGCGGATGGACACGACGGCCGGACTGACGCGGCTCGTGGCGGAGACCAGGGCGGTCTGGCGACTGCCGTCCACCGATTGCTGGACAGCGGTGCGCTGCTGGGCGTCGAGCGCCACGACCAGTCCGGTGTCGGGCTCCGGACCGCAGGCGGTCACCGCCAGGGCGACGAGCAGGATGCGCCGTAGCTCACGCCCGGTCACGCGGTGCCCTCGGCCAATTCAAACCACTCGGCGGGATACTCGGCGGCGACGAAGTACAGGCCCGCCGCGGGGGCGGGCGGGCTGGTGCGGACAGCGGGATCGTGGGCCAGCAGCAATGCCATGTCCTTTTCCGGTCGACGGCCGAGACTGATCTCCACCATGGTACCGACCAGCATGCGCACCATGTGGTGCAGGAAGCGGTCGGCCACGATGTCCATCCGCACCCCCGTTCCCGCTGGGCGTTCGCTCCAGGCGGCATGAGCAATGCGGCATCGGTAGTGCGGCCGCGGGGAACTCTGCACCGACAGGCGATGGAAATCGTGTTCACCCCGTATGACCGCAGCCGCGCGCTCCAGGAGGCCCAGGTCGAGCGGCCGACCCAGCGGCCATTCCCACCGGCGGCGAAACGGCGACCGGCACGCCTCATCGGTGCCGATCTCGTACCGGTAGCGTCGGGAGGTGGCCGCTTTCCTCGCGTGGAACCCCGGCCGAGCCTCGCGAATCATGGCCACCCAGCAGTCCGCGGGGAGCAAGGCGTTCACGGCCCGGCGGAGCGACTCCGCCTCCCAGCCGGACGGCATGACGCAACTGACGCCGAGGCCGTCCGCATGGACACCGGCGTCGGTGCGTCCCGCGGCATGGGCGACGATCCGCTGCCCGCACAGCCGCTCGAGGACCGCCTCCACCACCCCCTGGACCGTGCGCCCATCGGCTTGTCGCTGCCAGCCGGCGAAGCCGCCGCCGTCAAACTGCAGGGTAACCAGAAAGGTGCGGTCCATCGGGGCGGAATCTAGCCGCCCCGATGGGTCCCAAGCAAGCACAGAAGTTGCTGTGAGGTAAAGACTTGGCGCGGTACTGCGGACGGGCGGTCAGTACCGGCGGATGACACCCACCACGACCCCCTGGATCAGCAGGTCGCGCTCCTGGAACCGCATCGGCTGCATGGCGGCGTTGGCGGGTTGGAGTCGCACCCAGCCGCCGCTCTCCCGGTAGAACCGCTTGACCGTCGCCTCGGCGCCATTGACCAGCGCGATGACCATCTCGCCGTTCTCCGCCGTCTGGCGGCCGTGGACAACGACCACATCGCCGTCGACGATGTGTTCGTCAATCATGGATTGGCCCCGCACGCGCAGCGCGTAGTTCGGCCCGCGGCGGGGGAGCATGTCATCGGGGACCGAGATGGACTCCTGGTCAGTGACGGACTCGATGGGGAGGCCGGCGGCGACCGCGCCGAGCAGGGGTATCTCGGTGGCCCCCGCAATCCCCTTCGGCGGGAGGATCTCGATGCCGCGCGATTCGTTGAAGGAACGGCGGATGACACCCTTCCGCTCGAGATTGGTGAGGTGCTCGTGCACGGTGGCGAGCGACTGGAAGCGAAACTGCTCAGCGATCTCCTCGAAGCTCGGGGCGTACCCGTGCGCCTGGATGTGCCGATCGAGGTAGTCGAGAATTTCGCGCTGACGCTTGGTGAGTGCCATGCCGCCTCCAGGACCCGGGAACGGGTGCCCGGAGCCGGTTCCGGAACCCGAAGATGAACCGTACCCGAATGTCGACCGAAGGTCAAGGGGGGGGCGGAGGGAAGTCCCCTGTCCCGGTCCGGGGGGGACTCGTGCTAAGTTTAGGTCTGCCATGCCAGAGCGTAGCTGTCGACGGCCCGCGCCGCGGGTCCCCTTGGCCGTCCGGCCCCACCGACCGGAGATCGCGGCATGACCCTGGTTCCCGAATCCACCATGATCAACCCCGCCTCCCAGGTGGCGGAGTTGGTCCGCGTGGTGGTCAAGGGGCTCCGGGCCACCCAGATGTACCTCCCCAACAATCCCGTCTACCAGCGATCCCTCGCCTCCCTTCGCTCGGCGTTCGGCCCCGTCTGGGAATTCACCGACAGCCTGGTCCTCGCCGTGGTCGAATCCGACCTCATCTGGGACCAGGAGCTCGTCTATGAACAGGAAAACCGATCCGAGAGCTTCGCGTGGCTGCTCTACAAGGATGGCATGCGCATCCTGACCCTCCGGAAGGGGGTCGAGGACGAGGAGATCCTCCGGTTCCTTCAGGTGGTGAACCAGGCGCGCCTGTTGACGGCCGACGCGGGGGACGACCTCCTTACCCTGCTGTGGGCCGAGGACTTCCAGCACATCGATTACCGGTTCGCCGAGGTGGTGGCCGAGAACACGCTGGTGCTGGACCCGCAGGCGGTGGACCTCGAGGCGCAACACCGTCCCGATGAGGCGGCTCATGTCATCCGCCAGGAGCTGTTGCAGGAGCGACCTGCGGGGGTGGTGGCGCTGGACGATTTCGACTCGACCCTCTACTTCCTGGAGGAGGACGAGGTCGAGCGGCTGCAAACGCAGGTGCAGGCCGAGTACGCCGGCGACGTCCGCGCGCCCGCGCTCGATATTCTCTTCGATGTGTTCGAACTGCATGCCGATCCCGAGATCCGCGCCGAGGTGCTCGAGATTCTTGAGCAACTCCTGCCCGGCCTGCTCCTGAACGGCGAGTTCGGAGTGGTGGCTCGCATCCTCCGCGAAATGCGCAGCGTGGCGGAGCGGGTGAATCTCAGGGAGAGCGAAGCCGGGGCTCGGTTCGAGGCCTTCGAGGGCCTGCTGAGCACCCCGGGAATCGTCGCCCAGCTGTTGCAGTCGCTGGATGAAGCGGCCTCGGTGCCGCCGGACGAGGATATCGGCGAATTGCTGCGGGAACTGCGGGCGCCCGCGTTGGAAACCGCCCTGCAGTTCCTCCCCCGCCTGGTGCACCAGGCCGTGCGGCGGCGGCTGGAATCCGCGGTGGACCGCCTCGCCGAATCGCATCCCCGCGAGGCGATGCGCCTGCTGGAGGTGGGGGCGCCGACTGTCCTGGCCGGTCTCCTGCCGGTGCTCGGCCGGCTCAAGGTGCAGGGGGCGGTGCCCGCGATGTCAAAGGTGCTGGCCCACACCGAGCCCGCGCTCCGGCTGGCGGCGGTCGAGGCGCTTGCGGCGATCGGCACGGCGGGCGCCATGGGACAGGTGGAGCATGCCCTTGAGGACGAGGACCGCGGTGTGCGCCTCGCCGCCATGACGGCGGTCACGGCGCGCGGGTGGCGGGGCGCGCTCAAGTACCTTGAATCGGTCATCAACTCGCGGGAGGACCGCGAGGATCTCGAGCGGGCGGAGCGCCGACAGGTGTTCGAGGCCTACGCGGTGATCGCCGGCCCGCCGGCCCTCGATACGCTGGGCAGCATCCTGATTCCCCGGGGCCTCTTCCGCCGCAAGGAATCCGCCGAGACGCGCACCTGTGCCGCCTACGCGGTCGTCAGGATTCGCACCCCGGAGGCGCGCGACCTGCTCGAGCGCCTGGTCGAGGACAGGGAACTCGCGGTGCGCAACGCCGCGGTGCGCGCGCTCCGGGAGTGGACCGGATGATTGACGTCCCGCGCGGTGCGCGCCCCCCGAACGCCGACCCGGAGGATGGTTTCCTCCGGCAGGCGGGCCGGCAGTTCCTGCTGTCCCTCTATGCCGCCATGCGCAGCCTGAAGTTCTACCCCCTCGAGAACGACGCGGTCCAGAATGCGCTCTCTGACCATGAGGAGATTGCCGGGCAACTCCTGGCGCGGGGCGGCGAGATCGAGGTGCGCCTCTCCGGCGACTTTATCTTTGTCAACGGCACCCGGCTGCGGCTCGAGCTGGACAACTACGCGGCGTTCGGCGGCATCCTTGGCACCCTGCGGGGCTTCGATATCGGCCGGATGCGCATCCACGAGGGGATCACCCGCAAGGACTGGCAGGCCTTCCTGAGCCTGCTCCTGTCCCTCGGGACGATCGAGGAACCTGACGAGCGCTACTTCACCCTGATCGAGCGGCTGCTGCAGGCCGGGGTCAAGGCGATCGAACTGGTCCAGGCCAGTCAGGAGCAGGACCAGGACGAGGAGGCACAGGCCCGGGAAATGGCCAAGCGGACCTACTCCCAGGGCGTCGCGGTGACCAAGGAGGTGCTCAATTCCATTCGCCTCGGGCGCACCGCCAACATCCGCAAGGTCAAGCGGGCCGTGCAGATGATCGTGGACCAGGTGCTGACCAATGAAACCTCGATCATCGGGCTCACCACCCTGCGCGACTACGACGAGTACACCTTCACGCACTCCGTGAACGTCTGCATCTTTTCGGTGGCGCTGGGCCGCAAGATCGGCTTCACGAAGCTGCAGCTCTACGACCTCGGGATGGCCGCGTTGCTGCATGACGTCGGCAAGGCCCGGGTGCCGGTCGAGATCCTCAACAAGATCGCCAACCTGAACGAGACCGACTGGCGCGCCATCCAGACCCATCCCTGGCGCGGGGCGGTGACCCTGTTCGGGATGCGGGGGTATGAGGGCGTGCCGTATCGCTCCATCCTCGTGGCCCACGAGCACCACATGAAGACCGACCTGACCGGTTATCCCCGGCATGTCCGGCCACGCACCCTCGGCGTCTACAGCCGGCTGGTCGCCGTGGCGGACGGCTTCGACGCCGCCACCACCCGCCGGGCCTACCAGGCCACGCCACTGGAACCCGACCAGGTCCTCCGGGAGATGTGGGAGAACCCCAAGCGGGGCTACGACCCGATCCTGGTCAAGGCGCTCATCAACCTGATCGGTGTCTATCCCGTCGGGACCTGTGTCATTCTCGACACCTTTGAGGTGGCCGTCGTGGCCTCGCTGAATCCGGATCGACAACAACTCAACCGGCCCTCGGTACGCGTCGTGCTGACGGCCGACGGCGGCATGGTGCCGCCCCCGGGCACCCTGATCGACCTCTCGGATCGCACACCGGACGGTGGCTTTGCCCGCAGCATCGTCAAGGTGACCAACCCTGACCGGTACGGGATCGTTGTCGGCGACTATTTCCTCTGAGCGACGCCTGTTGCTCACCTGGGCCCGCGTCCTGGCCTGGGGCGGGGCGGCCGTGCTGGGCGCCTTCCTGGCGGTCGACGGCCGCTGGACGGACGCCCCCGGGAGCGTGGCCGTCATCGCGATCGCCGTGGCCGTCCTCCGCAGCGTGCCGGTTCGGCTCAGCAAGTATTCCTACCTGACCCAATCCGGGGTGATCGTCCTGGTCGGGGCGATCCTGCTGCCACCTGGCGTCGTGGCGCTCGGGCTCTTCCTCGGCACGGTCGGCAGTGATCTCTTCTGGCTCCGCAAGTCCTGGCAGCCGGCCGTCATCAACGGCGGCCGGGAGGTGCTGGCCTTTGCGGCGACGTTCGGGCTCTACGCCCTGGCGCTGCGCCTGAACGGCGCCGCAAGCCTCTCGCTCGATTTCCTGCCGGCCGCGGTCACGCTCGCGGCCAGCTACTTCTTCTATTCCCGCTTCCTCTTCTACTTCTCGCTCCTGGCCCGCGAGCGGCTGGCCGTCGACGAGCGGCTCTTCATCCTCCGCTGGGAGGTGATGTCCTACCTCATCACCCTCCTGGCCGCCGGCATGGTGACCTGGACGCTGGTGGCGCTGGCGCCCGCCGGCTGGCTGGCGATGGGGCTGGCACTCTCCGTGCTCGGGCTGCTCTCGCGCACGTTGCTGGAGGAGGCGATCGCCGCCGAGGATCTTAACAAGGTCCACCTCGCACAGGCTGCGCTGACCACCACGGTCACGCTCCACGATGCGCTGAGCGCGTTGGAGTCACTGGCGTACCGCCTGCTCGACTGGGGCGATTTCCGCGTCTACCGGGCCAACGAACACCACCGCGAGCCGGAGCTCATCTATCGCTCCGCCCACGGCCGGCCGGATCGGTGGGCCCCCTCGGCTGCACTGGAGGGTGTGCGGGCTGAGGTGCTCACCGGTGGCGATGCCCGGGTCATCCCCGATGCGCGGCGGGAGCCCTCGCTGGCCGACATTGACCCGAGCGTCCGGAGCGTGGTCATCCAGCCCCTGCGCTTTGCCGGGGAGGTCATTGGCACCCTCGAGGTGGAACACCACAAGGCGGGTGTCTACCGCGCCCGCGAGGTCACCGCGATCGGCGCCATGGCGGCCCAGGTCAGCATGGCCATCCACATCGGTGAACTCCGTCGGCCCCTGATCGCCACCGTCGGGCAGATCGCGGTGCAGGTCCGGGCGCTCGGGCGTGCGGCCGACACCCTGCGGAGCACCGCGGGCTCGCTCAGCTCCGCGTCCGCCGGCATGCGCCAGGCGCTGGCGGTGCAGGACGGCTTTGCGCGGGCCGGACTGGAGGGCACGGCCGACTTTTCGCGGCTGGCCCATGAGACGGCGCAGGGAGGCGCCCGCACGGCGGCGATGGTCGAGCAGGCCGCGGGGGCCGCCCTGGAACACCGGATCGCCGTCCGGGATGCCATCGGCCGACTCGACCTGGCGGGGCAGTTCGTCGCCGAGAGTTCCGCGCAGGTGACCCAGCTGGGCGTGGCGACCGCGCGCATCACGGGCTTTCTGGCCTCGATCCGCGAGATCGCCGAACTCACCAACCTGATTGCCCTCAACGCCGCCATCGAGGCCGCGCGGGCCGGCCGGGAAGGCCACGGGTTTGCCGTCGTGGCGGAGGAGGTGCGACGCCTGGCCCTGCACAGCGAGGACACGGCCCGCGAGGCGGCGGTCTTGTCTGGTGATGTCGGTGCGGAAGTCGAGGCCATTCTTGTCCAGATGGAACGCGGCCGCAGTGTCATGTCGGGTGTGGGTGCGGTGGGTCATGCCGCCGCGACCGCCCTCGAAGCCATCGTGACGGCCACGCGGGATGCCGGCGAGGAGGCGCGCGGGATTGCCGACGCCGCCGTGGCCCAGGAAGCGGCCAGCCGCCGATTGGCGGAGCAGGTCGGCCGGGTGGCAGACGCCACCGAGCGCACCCGGAGCGAGACGGAACTGGTGGCCCAACAGGCCGCGGCGGCCGCACGCGGGCAGGCCGAGCTGGAGCGCGCCATCGCGGAGCTGGATCAGGTGGCCGTCTCCCTGCAGGCACTGGTGCGTCATTTCGAGGTCGCGGCCCCATGAGCCATCAGGGTGAGCGGATCGGTGCCGGCGGGGACACCGCCGGCATCCCGAGCGAACTCCGGCCGATCGTGCCGGACTGGGCGCAGATGTCCCCCGCCCGGTTGCGCCATGTCCACCGGGTCGCCGCCCTCGTGTCGTCCTGGGCCGATGCCATGTCCATCCCCGCGTCGGAGCGCAACCGGTGGCTGCGGGCCGCCTGGCTGCATGACGCGCTGCGCGACGCGCCGGGGGAAGAACTCGAACGCCTGACCCCGGGGATGACCGGACCGCTGGCGATTCGGCATGGCCCCGCCAGCGCGGCCGTGGCCAAGTCACTCGGCGAGACCGACCGCGGGGTACTCGATGCCATCCGGTATCATTCCGTGGGCCTGGCGGAGTGGGACATGGTGGGCCGGGTGCTTTACTGCGCGGATTACCTCGAGCCCGGGCGCGCCGAGGATGCCGAATCGCGTGCCGAACTGGCCCGACGATTCCCCTTGGATTCACATGGCGTGACACGGGAGGTGGCCCGGCGCCGCATCCTGCGCCTGCTCACCGCTGGGTGGCCGCTCCCGGAACCCACGTATCGGTTTTGGAACCGACTCGTCGCCCCCTCCTCCTCGCCGCGCTGATCCTCGTGGTCGTGGCTGGCGTCGGGGTGGCCATGGCCACCCGACTGGCGCGTGCCCCTGAATCGCCGGATGCGCTGGCCGGGGTACGGCGGGTCGTGCCGGGCGACGAGGTGGTAACCATCGAGGTGCTCAATGGCTCCGGGCGCCGAGGGGTGGCGAGAGTGGCGACGCGCGTGCTGCAGCGCGCCGGATTTGATGTGGTGTATTTCGGGAATGCGGAGCCACTGGACAGCACCGCGGTCCTGTGGCGGCGCGGCGAGGACCGGCACGGAGCCAGCCTGGTGCGTGTGCTGGGCACCGGAACCGTCCGGGACGCGCGCGACACCCTCCGCCGGCTGGACTATACGGTGATTCTGGGCCAGGACTGGCAGCCACCCCCGGGATTCGTGCCGTAGGGCGCCAGCGGTGCTAGCGCCGAAGCGCGATCGCCAGGTCCATCACGTTGGTGCCGGTGGGTCCGGTGCGCAGGAGGGCGCCGGCGCTGTCGAGGGCATCATAGCTCTGGTGGGTATGCAGGTCGGCCTGTGGGTGTCGGCCCGCGGCCGCGATCCGCTGCCAGGTCGAGGGGTCGACCACGGCGCCGGCGGCGTCGCCCCGGCCATCCACTCCGTCTGTTCCGGCGGCCAGGAGGGCAGGGTAGCTCCCGTCCGCCGCTGCCAGGACTTCGGCGGCCGCCAGCGCCAACTCCTGCGATCGCCCGCCACGGGCGGTATGGCCCTCCGGCAGCGCGATCGACGTCTCCCCGCCCCAGATCAGGCACTCGGGGTGCGTGAGCCGAGGGGGCTCCATGAGCCGGCCGCCGAGGTGACGCCCCATGGTGGCGGCGTCGCCACCGAGCGGGCGCGATTCCGCGCTCGCACGCAGTCCGATACGGGCCGCCGTCTCCATCGCCCCGCGCACCGCGTCGGCATTGGCGGCGATGAGCCGGGGGCATACCTGCTGGAAGATCGCATCACCTTGGGTGGGTGTGTCGGGCAGGTCGCCGGCAATTACCGCGTCGAGCATGGCAGGCGCCGAAGGGGGAAGGGCGTCCCAGAGGCCGGCGCCCACCAGCCACTCGCGCAGTGGTCCGGCGCGGTCCGGGTCGGGGCTGCACGGCCCGCTGCCGATGTCGGCGAAGGCGTCGCCGGGAACGTCGCTGATGGCAAGCACGTGGAGTTCGGCGGGGGCGAGTGCCCCGGCAAGCCGGCCGGCGGCCCAGCGGCTGAACCGGCGACGGAGACGGTTCATCTCTCCGATGGGCAGGCCCGCCTGCATCGCCAGTCGGTGCACCGCCTCGAGATCACCCTGGGTCAGGCCGCCGACCGGCGCGGCCACGAGACTGCTGGTGCCGCCCGAGAGCAGCACCAGGACGACATCGCCCGGTCGGCCGTCTTTCGTGAATTGTTCGAGGGCGCGGGCCGCTTCCGCCGACCGGCGGCCCGGGATCGGGTGGTCGCCGACCACCACGCGGAGCGCAGGGTTGGCGAGGGTGACGGGGCGGGAATCCACCACCAGCCCATCGCGCAGGCGGATACCACGCTCACGCAGCACCTCGGCGGCCGAGGTGGCCATCGGCACCGCCGCCTTGCCCAGTGCCACCAGCCGGATCCAGTGCCGCGGGTCGAGTTCAACCCCCTCGAGCCCGCGCCGCACCGCCGGCCCGGGGGCCACCGCTGCCAGCGCCCCCTGGAAGACTTGCTCGAGGATCGCCCGCGGATGTCGCGGCACACTGGTCATTGAAAGGTTTCCATCATGCAGCAGCGTCCTGTGGTGGCGGTCACTCGCCGGTTGCCGGATCCCGTCCTGAAGGCGCTGGCGCGGTCGTTCACCCTCCGCCCGCCTGGGGCAGCCGATCCGGCTCCCTCGGCCAAAGACCTCGCCAGCTTCTTGCGCGAGTGCGATGCAGTCGTGTGCACGGTGACGGACCCCATCGGACGGGAGACGCTCGAAGCGGGCCCGGTGCGCACGAGGATCCTCGCCAACTTCGGGGCCGGGGTCAACCACATTGACCTGGACGCGGCGCGGCGCGCCGGGATCACCGTCACCAACACGCCCGACCAGCTGACGGACGCCACGGCGGACCTCACCCTGGCCCTCATGCTCATGACCCTCCGGCGGCTCGGCGAGGGAGAGCGCATGCTTCGCGCCGGCCAGTGGACCGGCTGGCGTCCCACCGACTTCCTGGGCCACGACCTGCACGGTCGGCGCCTGGGACTGGTGGGCTTCGGCCGGATCGGCCAGGCGGTGGCGCGGCGTGCCGCGCTCGGCTTCGGCATGCGGGTGACGGCCGTGGGGCGCGACGGCCCGCCGAGCGCGGCGCTGCCCGAATACGTCGAGGCGGCAGGTTCCCTTGACGAGATGCTTGCCGGCGTCGAGATCGTCTCACTCCACCTGCCCGCGGGACCCGACACCCGTCACCTGTTCGACAGGGAGCGGTTGGCACGGATGCGCCAGGGAGCGTGGCTCATCAACACCGCTCGCGGGTCGCTGGTGGACGAGGAGGCGCTGGCCGAGGCATTGGCCAACGGCCACCTGGCTGGCGCCGGGCTGGATGTGTTCGAGCAGGAGCCGCAGGTGCATACCCGGCTGCTCGATCTCCCCGGGGTGGTGTTGCTGCCGCACATGGGCAGCGCCACGGTTGCGGCGCGTGAGGCGATGGGGATGCGGGCGGTGGCCAACCTCGAGGCGTTTTTTGCGGGTAGCCCGGTGCTCGATCCGGTCGTGGAGCCGTAGGGGCGGGTCCGCGAGCGGCGGGGATGTGAAGGAGGATCCGCAGATTACGCAGATTGCGCAGATTGATCGTGCACCAACGTTGACCACACAGCGAGGCAAAGCTCCGCGTTCTTTGTGGGGTGAACCCCCTGACCCACGGTGGCCCCTGCTCGAGGCCACACCGGATTGACACCGGCCGCGGGAGGGGCGGTTCACAAAATAAACGTTCCCATGCCTGCGAGAAACGGTGAGTCTCGGGCTTTCGGGGAGTTGATCTGCGTAATCTGCGTAATCTGCGGACCGTCCATCCGATCTACACTCAGCCCACCACCCCCGCATCCCGCGCCAGCGCCACGACCTCCTCTCGCAGCCGCCGTCGCTCCACCTGGAGCCGCAAGAACCGTTCGCGGCCGAGCTGGTAGAGCAGCAGCGCCCGCGTAGCGCCAAGGACGTGGTCGAACCGCTCACTGAAGCGCAGCCCGATCCAGCCAGTCACCGGCGCCAGGAACATCGCCGCCACGCCGGCCATCCACCCCAGCCAGCTCCCCACCGCCCAGCCCACCAGCGCCCACGTCAGCGGGAAGAGCAGCAGCGCACCGAGCGCCTTGGCCGTGGCCACCACGTCCTGGCTTTCGCCGGCCACCCGGCGCGCCAGGAAGCCGATCAGGCGGTAGGCGGGATAGTGGATCACGATCCCCGGCAGCGCCAGCGGCCCTGCCAGTGTGAAGTAGCCGGCCGCGCGGAGCGAGTAGCCGAGCACACTCGAAAGGCTGAACGCCGGCGGGGTCAGCAGGACCGGGTCCAGGCCGGCGCCCTGCAGACGGGCATCATGCCGGTCCAGCCGGGCCCGGAGCCGCGCCGCCTCGACCGGCTTCCGGCGCACCACATCGGGATACGCCGCCAGCAGTCGCCGACGCACCTCGGCCGACTCGGCCAGTCCCGATCGCCGTGGCGCCTCGTCACCGACCGCCAGGAAGAGTCGCTCCAGTTGATTGGCGAGCTCGAGGGTCTCCCGGGCCTGCGCCGCAATCAGGTGCTCCCGCATCCCTGCGGCAATCATGTCGGTCACTTCCGCCACCCGGTCGGCGGGCGGCTCCCCGGTGGCGCCGGTGGCGATCGGGTGCACCACAATCGGTGCGCCATAGCAGACCAGCGCCGAGCTGCGGAACGTGGACTTCGCGGTGTAGTTGAGGGCGACAGGGACGACCTGCACCGGCCGCTCCGTCCCCGCGCCCAGTGCCAGGCGTGCGGCACCGGTCTTGAGCGGCTTCAAGTCCGGCTCGCTGTGGGAGGTGCCCTCGGGGAAGATCCCAATCGCGCCGCCGGCATCCAGCACCGCGCGCGCGGCGGCGAACATCCCGGCGTTGTCGGGGCGTCCTTCGGGAAAATCCTGCGCGCGGTACACCGGAATGGCATCGAGCGCCCGGGCGAACCAGCCAATGACCGGCATCGTGAACAGCGGCGCCTTGGCCAGGAACGACACCGGCCGGGGCGCGCTCACCAGCAGGACCAACGGGTCCACCAGCGCATTGGGATGGTTGGCACAGAAGAGCACCGGGCCGGTGGCGGGGACGTTGGCACGGCCGGTCACCTCAACACGCCGGAAGAAGACCCGAAGGACAAAGGTGAGCAGCGTATGCACTGCCCAGCGCAGCATCAGGTCACCCCGCCCGCTGCGCGCGCTTCTTCTCCACCGCCACCTTGAGCTGGCCGCAGGCCGCGTTGATGTCGAGCCCGCGGCTGCGGCGCACGACCGCCTCGACGCCCTGATTGACGAGCCGGTCGGCGAACGCGCGAATCCGGGTGGGCGGCGACGGCTCCAGGGGCTCCCCGCCGCCCGGGTGCAGCGGCAGCAGGTTCACCATCGCCCCGCTCGTGCGCGCCAGCTTGGCCAGCAGGTCGGCGTCGCGGTCGGAGTCATTGCGCCCGCTGATCATCACGTACTCGAAGGTGATCCGCTTGCGGAACGCCCGGGCCGCGTCCAGCACCTCCTCCAGCGAGTACTTCTTCTCGATCGGCATCAACCGAAGCCGCTTTTCGGTGCTCGGCGCGTGCAACGAAATGGCCAGGCGGAACTGTTCGGGCCGGGCAGCGAGCTTCAACATGGCGGGCACGATGCCCACGGTGGAGACCGTGATGTGCCGCGCGCCGATGCCGAACCCCTGCGGGTCGTTCAGCGTGGTCAGCGCCGTGTCCACCGCCGGCCAGTTGAGCAGCGGCTCGCCCATCCCCATGAACACGATGTTGGTGGGCGTCTCGTCGGGGTTGGTCAGGGCCACCTCGCGCACCTGCGCCAGGATTTCCCACGGGGCCAGGTTGCGGCGGAACCCCATGGTGCCGGTGGCGCAGAAGCCGCACTTGAGCGCGCAGCCGGCCTGCGAGGAGATGCAGAGCGTGCGGCGGCGACCGCTCGGAATCAAGACCGATTCGATGGCCTCGCCGTCCGCCAGTCGCCAGAGGTATTTACGGGTGCCGTCCTGCGACTGCTGCACCGTGTCCGCCACCAAACGGGGCAGGGGAAATGCGGCATCGAGTTGCGCCCGGAGGGTGGCCGGGAGCTCGCTGGCGTCCTGCCAGGAGGCCACCGGTGCCTCCCAGAGCCGCCGGAACGCCTGCTCCGACCGGTAGCGCGGCAGGCCCTCGCTGGCACACCAGGCCGCCAGCCGCTCCTTCGCATCAGCTGGGGGCAGGTCGAGGAGGGTAACGACGGAGGTGTCGGGCGCAGACGGCTTGGCAGGGGACATGGGGGAAAGCTAACGCCGGGCGGACCGGAGCGTCCGCCGTCGTCCTAGAAGATCCCGCTGATGATATCCACGACCGCCTCGAATACGCCGCCCGCCGCTTCACCCACGGCCTCAAACGTCTGGGCGGCAATCTCGGGTGTGCCCTGCAGAGCCTCTGGCAGATGGGAAAGCACTTCAGCGGACGCCGCCACCGCGTCCGCACCCACCGCCGCCACGGGATAGATCAGGTCCGGCCCGAAGATCACGCTGTGGAAAAGCAGTTCGGCCCCCACATCCGCACCCACCAGCGCGGCGTCGCGCCCGGGCAGGCGCCGTCGAGCCAGGGCACGGTCGAAGCTCTGGCTCCAGATGGCGTCCAGCTCGTGGTGATCGAACCACGCTCCCTTGCAGGTGGGACAGACGTCGAGCCGCAGGCCGCTGGCCTGTTCCACCCGCATCGGGCGGTCGCAGTGGGGGCAGTCCAGCAGGTTGCTTCTTCCGCAGATGCCACACCGCTCTGCGGCCCGGTCCATGGGGGTGTGGCAGGCATGGCACTGACCCTTGCCCACGATCGGTAGGCTCTGAGCGGCCGCTGCCGAGAGGCTGCCTTTCGGCAGGGTGCGCAGAGCCTGAATCTCGCCGTGGTCCAGCCAGATCCCGGCGCAACGTGCACAACGGTCAATTTCCAGCGCCCCCCCTGGCCCGAAGGAGACCTTGACCATCGCCACACCCAGGCAAACGGGGCAGGGCAGGCGGGGAGCGCGTTCAGGCATCGAGCAGGCCTCTCGCAGTGTCCTTGTCCTCAAGATGCCGGACCTCGGGAAAATCATAGACAATGAGCCCTGCGTCGGTGATCTCCATCTCCGCCTGGCTCCGGATGGCCAGGCCGTCCAGCGACTCCCTGGCCGCCTCCGGGGTCATGGCGAGGTGGGTCGCGACTTCGACGGCGGTCAGCCTTCCTCCCCGAGCGCGGGCCAGGGCCAGAATCTCTGATTCTATGGTCTGCTGCCGGAGCTGGGCCTTTCGCCCGCTCAGCCGGTTGCGTTCTGCGAAGTGGCTGCGCACCAAGAAGACAGCGCCTACCGCCGGAAGTCCGACGGTCAGTGCCAGGGCGGCCAGGGCCGCGGGCCCACCGGCGGCCCCGCCGCTGACCAGGTATCCGGTCAGCATGAACAGGGCAACTGCTGCAAGCCCGACCGCTCCGGCGAGCTTCTTCATGGCATCGGCGTCGTGGCCCGCTGCGCCGTCGCCTCGCGCTGGTTGGCCAGCAGGCGCTCGGCGAAATCCACGCGCTCCTCCAGTTCCCGCACCCGTGTCTGCATCGTCTCGGTGGTCTCTTCGAGGTAGGCGTTCTGGTCCAGCGCTTCTTGAAGTTGCTGGTCCTGGAGCAGGGCGCGCTGTCGAGTCCGCAGGTACCGGGCACCGAGCCCGAAGCCGACGGCGAGCGCGGCATGCAGGGTGGCGTGCATCGGCTCGCCGGGGGCGGCGGCAAACCAGACCGCACCGAGATTCACGGCCGCCGCCAGCCAGGCCACCGGGATCCAGCCACGGTTTCTGAACCACATCGTCGCCTCCTTGAGGGGTGCTGCAACTACGAGGAGCGGAGTGGGGAAGATTCGTGGGGCCAATCGCCGGCCCGGACCCCAGTGGCCCCAGCGGGTGTCGTCCGGAGTGAGTGGGGGTGGGCCGATCAGTCACGAACCATTCAAGGCCAGCGGCCCCAGCCCGGCTGGACGATCCACGTGGCCTTCCCGGGCGGCGCAGCCACGGGCTGCGCCGCCGCATGATACCACCCCCGCCGCTCCCCAGGCCCCGCCGCAGGCGGGGCAACCGACACCACCACTGCCATGATCAGGGGCACGCGTTGTGCCTCTGCCAGCCTGCCAGTACGTTCAGAATGCAGCCAGTCACCCGAGGGAGCGCCACCATGCCGGATTCCCCTGATATCGTCTACCGTCTCGACGCCAGCGACGCGATCGTGGCGGTGAGCGAGAGCTGGGACCCGTTCGCCCGTGCCAATGCGGGGGAGCAGGTCACCGCGCAGGCGGTGGTGGGGCGCCCGCTGTGGGACTTCGTCACCGACCCGACCACCCGTGAAATCTACCGGCAGGTGCTGGCAAAGATTCGCAGCGGCGCCAGGGTACAGTTCACCCTGCGCTGTGACGGACCCGCCTGTCGGCGGCGGCTGGAAATGACCGTCACCCCCGCGGGCGACGGAGGGGCGGAGTTCCGGTCGCGCACACTCTCGATCGAGGATCGCCAGGCGCAGCCGCTGGCGGGAGAGTCGGCCACGGAGGGGGACGAACTCCTCCGGGTCTGTGGCTGGTGCAAGCGGGTGGATGCCGACGGGCAGTGGCTCGAGGTGGAGGAGGCGATGGAAGCGCTGCAGTTGCTGGAGCGCCCGGTGCTGCCCCGTATTACCCACGGGATGTGCCCGGCCTGCCATGATCGCATGCTGGCCACGCTCGACGCGGCGTAGACCCTCGCTACGTTGCGCCGACGACGATCTCCTACGGGGTGCTGGGGGCTCGCGCTCACCCCTGGCCGAGCACCACCGCATTGCCCGTAACGGCTATGCCCCCAGCCGCCGGTATGCCCACCGTCAGCCGGCTCGGCCGCCCCAGCGCCTCCCCCTGCCGGATAGTGATGGTGACGGGCGCCTCGATCAACCCAGCATCGCGCAGGTAGCCACCCAGCGCGGCCGCCGCTGCGCCGGTGGCCGGGTCTTCCACCACTCCGCCGACCGGAAACGGGTTCCGGGAGTGGAAGACGGTCGCCGACTCCTGCCAGATCAGTTGCAGCGTGGTGATGCTGTGGGAAAGCATGAGCTCCTTCAGGGCCACGAAATCATAGTCCAGCCGGGCCAGTCGTTCCGCGCTGGAGACCGCGAGGACCAGGTGCCACGCGCCGGCATAGGCGAGCGCGGGCGGAATGTCGGAGGTGAGATCGGCGTGTTCCCAGCGCAGTGCGGCGAGCGCGGCATCCACCAGGGGAGCCGGGGCAGGGCGGTGCCGGGGCTCGACCGACACCAGAGTGGCGGATGGGAGGCCGGTCTCGCTCCGGACGATCACCGTCACTTCGCCGGCCAGGGTGTCGAACCGATACTCCCCTTCGCCCTCCAACAGGCCGAGTTGCACGCCGGCCGCGATCGTGGCATGTCCGCAGAAGGGCACCTCGGCTTCGGGGCTGTAGTAGCGCACGGTCCGGCGGTTGCCGCGCTCCGGCACGACGAACGCGGTCTCCGAGAACCCGACCGCTGCGGCGATCCGCTGCATCTCTGCCGGGGCAGGGAGTACGTCACCGATCCACACGCCGGCGGGGTTGCCGCCCTCGGGTGTCGTTGTGAATGCGGCGAGGCGATAGAGGGAGCCAGAAGGCATCAGGGTTCCTGCCAGGAAAGGGATCGGTCGTTGCGCAGTGCCTCCACCTGCCTGGGCTATCCAGCCCGCACGACACGGGCGTCGCGCATCTCCTCGAGCGACCGTGTCCCGGCCAGCGCCATGGCCGTCTCCAGCTCCGCGCGCAGGAGGCCGAGCACGGCCTCAACGCCGGGCTGGCCGAACGCGCCGAGGCCCCAGAGGTACGGCCGTCCGATCCCCACCGCGTCGGCGCCCAGCGCAATGGCCTTGAACACATCCGTGCCGCGCCGGATGCCGCTGTCCATGATGACCGGCACGCGGCGCCGGACCGCCTGCACCACCTCCGGCAGGCTCTCGATCGTGGCCCGCCCGCTCTCCTCGGCGCGTCCGCCGTGGTTTGACACGATGATCCCGTCCGCGCCATGCGCGATGCAGCGCTCGGCATCCCCCGCCGTGACGATGCCCTTTACCACCACCTTCATCGGCGTCGCTGCTTTCAGCCGCTCGATGAACTCCCACGTGTGCCCCGGCGTGTCCCAGTACGCGTCCCGCATGCCCGTGCCGTCGAACATCGGCTTGCGGGCGAAGCCCGAGTTTGGATCCTCGAACGCATCGCTGCTGGCGTGGCACTGGCTACAATCGCGACTGTCGCGTTTGATGAAACGCGACAGCGAGTTCCGGTGCCCCGACACCGACAAGTCCACCGTGAGGACCACCACCGGGC